>DAOUUU010000041.1 GCA_030667985.1 Candidatus Krumholzibacteriota bacterium | reverse complement strand
TAGAGCAGCACGAGAACCTTGAGCCTGCGTTCTTTATAATCTAGCTTTTCCAGTTCGCTCAAGAGCTTCTTGTCGGAAAGGCCCTCAAGCTGCTTTTTTGCCTTATCGAAGCTCGGGTGGTTTCTTGCTGTAGGGTGGTTTTTCGAAGACTGCTTACTAAGCGTTATCACACCGCACCTCCTCACGACTTGTCTCCCCATCACGCAGGTATATTATAACACGAGGTTTTTGCAGCCTGCATTATTGCAGCAGAGCCTAGAACGGGGATGGGCTGAACGCCGAAGAACAAAATCAATTCGATCGTAGCTCTGTGGGCACGTGAGTGCGTACAGAGGCCGATTCAGCAGGGGATGCCAGATATGCGGGAAAACGCCTGAAAGTACTCGTCAAGAAAAATATATAGAATAGCTTACACTATATCTTTCACGCTCAGAACTTGCTCAAAAAACTAGTCTTTCGTCCATGAGAATCGTTCAAAATTAGTTTCTCGAATCGGGGATTTGGCGGCCAGGAAACATTTCGTTTGCTATCTGTCTCCTGTCATGAGCCCCATCGCTTCGAGTTGGAGCCGGAGACCCTCCTCGAGAGACCTGGGCGAGATAGAGGTCATCGAGTTCGACGGGATCGAATAGCGTCCAGGAGCAGTCCCGCGCCCTTCTCGAATGACATGGGCGAGTAGCCGAGATCCCGGGCCGCGTCATCATACGAGAAGGTCTTGTCTTCTCTGAGGCGCTCGATCTGCTCGGGATCGATTCGTCCTGGGAGGATGCGCACGGCGAGCGACGCCAATGCGAGAGGCACAGGCACGATGGATATCTGCTTTCCCAGTAACCCTGCGATGATATGGACGATCTCGGCGAGGCTGTGGGCGCTCCCACCAGGCACGTTATAGCTCTTGCCGATGCTGCCGCCGCTCGAGAGACTGGCCAGAATGCAGCGGGCGAGGTCGGTGACATGGACCGGCTGGAAAAGCGCCTTCCCGGCACCGGGCAAGGGTAGGACGCGGCTTTTTTCGACAAACCGGATGAGTCTCGATATGTTGCGGTCATCGGGCGTCCCGTATATCATCGTCGGCCTTATGATCGTGCTCGGGACTCCCGAGTTTCTTACAAATTTCTCCATTTCCCTGATCCGGCCCGCCTTGTTCCTGTGCTCTGAGAAGACGCCGGTCGAGCTCACGACGATCAAGCGTTTCGCCTCACGGCACGTTTCCAGTAGAGCGGGGCCGTGAAATATAGACGAGAGATGGATCACCGTCTTCTCGCCTCCGTAGGCCGGGCCGAGGGAGCCCGGGTCCGAGGCGTCCCCGGTGACGATACGGACGGGAAAAAGGGCGAGGCGTTCCCTGCACCGCTCGCTCCTGCAGAGACAGGTCACATCCGCCTCGGTGCCCCCTCCCTCGAACATGAGCTCGAGCAGTGCCAGCCCGGTCTTGCCGCTCGCTCCGGTTATAAAGATCCTTTGTGACATGTCATTCTCATATCAGAAACGAATTGCTATGTAAAGCAATGGTAAAGAGAAGTGCTTTGCTCAAGAAAAGGGGACGCGGGCGCTTGCCCTCACTAGATCTACACCGAGTGCCATCCTATTTCGACACAACATTGATCTCGAATGAGGGGGCATTGAGTATGTGTTTCTTGACAGAGCAGAGATCGACGACCCTGATGAGCGACTCCCTGTATTTCTCGGGGAAATCGGACGGAACCTCGATATCGATCGTGATGCCGGTGATCATCTTCTTTTGCTGATCCCGCAGCACCTTCTGGACGATGCGGATGTTGTCGAGTGGGATCCCCCTTTTATTGCAGAAATCGACGACATAGATGCCGCTGCAAGTGCCAATCGAGGCGAGGAAGTAGTCGAATGGGGCGGGAGCCGATCCATCTCCTCCGCCGAGCACCGGCTGATCCGTTCTAATAGTATGTCCTCTGTACTCCGCGTCGACCTTCCTGTTCCCGGGAAATGTGACGATCATATCCATTGTTCTACCTCGCTTGTAGCAATAGTCGGTTCCCAGGGCGCCCGGCGGTATTTCGGCTCGAGCCACATCGCCGGGGCCACTGGGCCTGTTTCTATTCAGATCCCTCGACAGAATCGACCGTGGCCCGATTCATGATAAATAATAAAAAATGCCTGAGGGGGGAGTCGAACCCCCACGAGGTTTCCCTCACTGCGCCCTGAACGCAGCGCGTCTACCAGTTCCACCACTCAGGCAGTGTTTGCTATGGGAAAATTACAATAATTCACGGAGAAGCGTTTGTCAAGTGCGCCGCGTTCTCCTGGCGGGTCGGTTTTTGCTTGATAGATGGCCTGGGTACCGATACAGTCCCCCATAGATAAGCAAATTACAGTTAGTCACCCGAAAAGGAGGAGAAATGAACAGAATGGTCCTGCTCACTCTTTGCCTGGCTCTCTTGACCGGCTGCGGTTCTTCGGTCCGCGTGATAGACCCGACGACCGACCCGGCCGAAGAAGCCAATTTCTCCAGTGCCGACTACTTCGAGATCACCGACAAGATGATGAATTCGATAGAGACGAACGGCTTCTTCGAACTCTATCGTGCCGAACATGGCGGGGAAAAGCCGGTCCTGTTGCTGGCCAAGGGGCTCAAGAACAATACTGACGAGCACATCGATACGCGTCTCATCCTCGAAAAGATCCGCACGGCGATGGTAAAGGAGGGGATCGCCGATTACGTCGACGACCATGCTTTCGACATGGCTCTCGATCAGCTCAACATGCAGGCGACCGACCTCTACGACAACTCGAAGGCCGCGAAGATCGGGCGGTTCGTCGGCGCGAAGTATGTTCTCCGAGGCACCATCTCGAACCTCCGCAAATCGGGGGGCCGGGAAGACATCAACTACATGAACGTGACCCTCGATATATTCGAGGTCGAGACCCTGCTCATCAAGTGGACTGATGAGGTCGACATCAAGAGAGCGAGCAAAAGGGGAATGTTCCGCTAGGGTTTACTGGGTTACGAGTCACTACCCTAGGAGTCGAACCGGTGAAACGGCTGGCATTTGCGGCAATTGCGCTGCTCGTAATAGGTTGCGCCACATATACATCGAAGATGCAGCATTCGCGCGATGCCTTCTATGACGGGCACTACGAGGAAGCACTCGAGGATCTGAACAAGCTCCTTTCCGAAGCGAAGGGCAGCGACCACTATCTCTACAGGCTCGAGCGGGGAAGGATCCGTCTCGCCGCCGGACGGTACGATTCGGCCATCGTCGATCTGCAGGAGGCAGAAGAGCGCTTTTCCGATATCGAGGGGACGATCTCGCTCTCCGAGGAAATATCGAGTATTATCATCAATCCAACGATGGGTGAGTACGAGCCCTATAATCACGAGAAGATACTTATCAATTCATACCTCCTGCTCGCCTACTGGCTGCGTGGTGATCGGGAAGGAGCGATCGTCGAGCGGAACCGGATCGTCAGTAAACTCGGCACTTATATCAACACGCTGAATGAGAAGGACCGGGACGAGCTCGACATACCATTCTCGCGCTATCTCGCCGCCCTGCTCTACGAGGTGCAGGGGTTGGAGGACGATGCCCGGATCGAGTACAGGCGGGTCGGAGAACTCTACCCGGACGCGGCTCCTCAGGCCGTCAATCCGCATCTGACCGAGCTGGCGGTCTTCATCGACGCGGGCCATGCTCCGATCAAGGTCTCGCGCGAGATACGGGGCTACTTCGAGCGTAACGCGGGAGTTCTCTTCGGGTTCTTCTTCTATCCCGGAAACGAGAATCCCCTCGTCTACAACCTCGGCGTCGTCTCTGCCTTTTCGCCGGACAATCTCGGTGTCATATTCACGTTCGCCTTCCCACAGTTGATCCGTGACGAGTCGATCATCCATTCCTACAGGGTTGTCATCGACGGGATCGATGCGGGAGAGGCGGTCCTGCTCGACGATTTCGAGGAGACGACGGTCAGCACATTCAACAGAAAACTCGGTTCGATACTGATCGGCGCGGCTCTCCGAACCACGCTCAAGACTCTGGCTCAGACAAAGCTAAAGGATGAAGTGGGAGGCGCCGCCGACATTCTCGGTAAGTTCTTCTCCGTCATAGACAGGGCCGATACGAGATCGTGGCAGACATTGCCGGCCGAGATGTTTGTCTACCGGCTGGAGACGACCCCGGGAGAGCACGAGGTCTTTGTCAGGTATCTCGATAATTGCGGTGAGGTCGTGGCGGTGTCAAGGAAGGTCAGGGTGATGGTCGAGAGGGACGGCAAGGGGATCGTCTACTTCGCTAGCGGAGTGGCGGGGGACGTCTGAGCGTTTACGTGATCATTTCTCCTGGGCGGGCAGCCCTTCCAGCTCTATCTTGGCTTCCTCGGTGTATTGGGTCCCGATTCGCACGACCGCTTCGAGCTGTTCCCTCGCCTGTTCGTAATCACCGTAAGCCAGATAGATATTGGCGAGATACCAGGAATATTTCGGTTCTATACGGTTATCCTGCGCCTCCTCGGCGATCAGCGGCAGGCCCTCATGCCGCTGGCCCCTGTATACATGGGCCAGCCCGAGAAAGAAACGAAGGTCCTCCGGGCACTTGTGGACGTAACCTTCACTGGCCATCACGGTTACATGAAAATGAGCCTCGCCGAGGTAACGCACAGATATACCCCAATCCCGCCTGCCGAAGCTTTGCATCCCCTTCTCGATGAGCGAGTCGATCCTCTCGTAGCCCGTCCGGTAGACGGTGAGCGGGAGCGGTGGCTCGATCCCCGGCAGTTCATCCTTGGCGGGTGGGTGTTTGGCGAGTTGCGGCACGAGAAATATCAACAGCACAACGATCGCTGCAAGCGGTGCATACCGCGACAGGAAAGAGAAAGGGGGCCGTTTTTTGTCTGTGCTCGGTTGCTCGTTCATGCTGCATGCATTGTACCATAGTGGGCGTAAGCTGTGTAGCCCCTATGTATAAAACCCTTTTTGCCTTGCAAACCCTCTACCCCTCTGCTAATTTTCGCCTGTCCGAAGGGCGCATAATCCGGTTCCCGGTGAATCTTTCTTTCCCGTGAAGGCGTACAAAGTATGAAGGTCATATGCACGAACAGGAAAGCACGGCGGGATTACGAGATACTCGAAACGATGGAAGCGGGTCTCGTGCTCGTGGGCACGGAGGTCAAGTCGCTGCGGGATGGCCAGGCGCAGCTAAAGGATTCCTTCGCGGGGATCGACGACGGAGAGCTCTATCTCTACAATGCCCATATCAATCCCTATCGAATGGGAAACAGGTTCAACCACGAGCCGACGAGGACTAGAAAACTCCTGATGCACGAGCGGGAGATACGACGGCTGATCGGAAAGATCCAGGAGAAGGGACTCACGCTGATTCCTCTGCGTCTCTACTTCAGCGATTCGGGCAAGGTCAAGGTCGAGCTCGGCCTGGCCAGGGGAAAGCGATCGTATGACAAACGGCGTGAGATCGCCGAACGCGACGCCAAACGCGAGATGAGGCGCGCCGTCAAGGACAAGGAACGGAAACAATGAAAAGACCAGGAGTGCTCGTTGTGTGGTTAGCGGCGCTCGCCGCAGCGGCAGTGCTGCTCGCCGGTCCTATCTGCCCCGCGAACGCGGCGCCGGACGAACGGGACCCAGACGCCACACTCGGTGTCGTATACGCCGACGGACGGCAGACCGAGGATATATCTCTCTTTCGGCTCGAACGCGGGAGTGACGAACTCTACATATCAGCGTTCGATCTCGCCCGAATCTTCAAAGCGACGAAGTACTGGAGCCCCGGCGTCAGGAAACTGGTTCTGCGCATAGATGCCCACCGCTATTTATTTACGCTCGATACTCGTGTGGTACTGGTCGATGATGAGCCGGTTTTGCTCAGAGTCCCCGTCAGGTATATAGATGGCTCGGTCATGATCCCCCTCGAGTTCATAGCCGAGGTGCTCACTCCCCGTTCCGGGGATGAGGTGGAGCTGGACGAGGAGCGGTTCGTCCTCACTCTCGGAACGCCCGAGTATAGCATCACCGACATCAGTTTCGTGGAGGATGAGGATGGAACCAGGGCGGAGATCCATCTGTCCGAGGAGCTGCTCTACCATGTCGACAGCGAGACCCCGGGACTGCTCAGGATCAAGATATACGGCGGGAAGCTGAATCCGCTCAAGCTGACGATCCCGGAGGGCCGCGGGCTGTTCAACAGGGTGAGAGCGGAGCAGGCAGAGCACGACGCCTATCTATTCTTCGATGTAAAGCGAACCGCGGCCCGCTTCAAGGTCGAGTTCGAGACGGCGGGAACGGTTCTCGAGAGGGAGCGAAAACTGATCATCTTCCTCGAGAAGGGCGAGCTGCCGGAGATCCCCGACGTCGACTATGCCGGCAAGAAGATGCTCGAGATCCTGGATGACGAGACAGCGGGAATGGAACAGGAGCCGGTCAGGGTCGTCGCCATCGATCCGGGTCACGGAGGGATCGACAATGGCAAGGTCGGAGTATCCGGAGTGCTCGAAAAGGATGTCAATCTCGAGGTTTCCCTGATGCTTCGGGACCGGATCGCCGCGGAGCTCGGCATAGAGGTAGTTCTTACAAGAGTCGATGACCAGCTCATACCCTTCGACCAGCGGGTAGAGATAGCCAACTCCGCCGGAGCCGACATCTTCATCAGTATTCACTGCAATGGTTGGTATAACACCAAGGCCGGCGGTTTTGAGACCCTCTTCCTCTCGCCGGCGAGGACAGAGGACGAGGCGAGGCTCGCACGGGAGGAGAACGCCTCGATCCGTTACGAGAACCCCGATCTCGATCCGGACGAGGTGGACGATCTCGACTTCATCCTCTGGGATATGGTCCAGAACGAGTTTATCAACGAGAGCAGCGATCTGGCCGAGATAGTGCAGAGGGAGCTGGACGGTGTGCTCGAGATCAGAAACAGGGGGGTCAAGCAGGGCGGACTCAGGGTGCTGAAGGGGCTCACGATGCCGGGAGTGCTCGTGGAGCTCGCCTTTCTCTCGAATCCGAGGGAGGAAAAGCTCCTTGAGGACAGGGATTTTCGCGATGATGTCGTGCGGGGTATTGTCGAGGCCATAAGAAAGTACGAGGGAATGCGCTCGGCGGGTTACAGACGTTGATGCCGGATCGGGCCCGTGTGAGCCGCAGCGGTATGAACTGAAAGGGTGATCAGGACGGAACTGGGCAAAAAAATAATTATTGTGCTGATCGCCATTGCGGTGATCCTCCTGGTCGTTTTCTACCTGATCCCCAGGCTCGGCGATCTTGGCATCGAGGAGGGACCGCCCGAAGTGCGGAGGGTCTCCGAGGAGACGAGGAGCGTTACGCTCTATTTCGTGAACGAGAATGCCGACCGGCTTTTGACCGAAGCACGTGAGATCCCGGCGGAGGGAGGGCTGGAGGCGCAGCTCAGCGGAGTCGTCAGGGAGCTTCTTCAGGGGCCGGACGATGATGACAAGTTCTCCCCCTTTCCCGAGGGGGCGGCGATCCTGCAGGCCTTCTGGGTGGAGGACACACAGACCGCCTATCTCGATTTCAGCCGGGCTCTGGTCACGAACCACCATGGCGGCAGCACGACAGAATATTTCACGATAAGCACGATACTAAAGACAATAGGCGCCAACTTTCCGCAGGTCCGCCTCGTACAATTCCTGGTGGATGGATATCCGGTGGAGACGCTCGCCGGCCACTACGCGGTCGACGAGCCGCTCGACGTGCTGCGCTGGCGGTAAGACCGGCCGCAGCCTCCACGCTCCTCGAGGAGCGGATGCTCTTGAAAGCTGGAAGAGAATGAATGACGAAAAGAAGAAACCCATCGGTGTATTCGACTCGGGCATTGGCGGCCTGACCGTAGTCCGGGAACTCATCCGGAGACTTCCGGGAGAGGATATCGTCTACTTCGGCGACACGGCGAGGCTGCCGTACGGAACGAAGAGCCCGGAAACGGTAATGCGCTTCTCGCGGCAGAACCTTAGCTTTTTGAAGGACAAGAACGTCAAGCTGATCGTCGTGGCATGCAACACCGCTTCATCGGTCGCTTTGCCGGCGCTCGAGGAAGAGGAGGACATCCCGGTCATCGGCGTTCTGCTTCCCGGAGCGAGAGCCGCGGCCGCAGCGACGAAGAACAAGCGGGTGGGCGTAATCGGCACAACTGCCACAATCCGTTCGAACGCCTACGAGCAGGCACTGAAGGAAATAGAGCCTGCGATCGAGACCTGGTCGCTTCCCTGCCCGCTCTTCGTGCCTCTAGCCGAGGAGGGCTGGCTCGACAACGAGATCGCATATCTCACGGCGAAGAGTTACCTCGAGCCGCTCGCCGGTTTCGGAGCCGATACTTTGGTCCTCGGCTGTACGCACTATCCTCTTCTAAAGGGTGTCATCGGAAGGGTCGTGGGCGATGGGACCGTCCTTGTCGACTCGGCCCAGGAGACAGCGATCGAGGTGGAGGGAATGCTCGATCAGCGCAGCCTCCGTAGCGACGGCGGCACGGCTGGCACTATCCAGGTATACGTAAGTGACGTCCCATATCTGATAAAAGAAGTCGGGGAGAGGTTCCTCGGTAGGCCGATAGAGAAGATAGAGCGCGTCGAATTCAAGTAAACAGGCAGGAGCGCGAATGGCGAGACAGGACGGCAGAAAGAGCAATGAATTGCGGCCGGTCAAGATGACACGCGGGTTTCTCGAGACGGCGGAGGGAGCAGTGCTGATCGAGATGGGCCGGACGCGCGTCATATGCACTGCGACGGTGGATGATACCGTCCCCTCATTCCTGAGGGGTCAGGGCAAGGGTTGGATCACGGCCGAATATGGAATGCTCCCCAGGTCAAGCTCGAACAGGATCCCGCGCGAATCGACGAGGGGTAAGGTAAAGGGCAGGACACACGAGATCCAGAGGATGATCGGCCGTGCACTCAGGGCCGTCGTCGACCTCGAAGCGATCGGCGAAAGGACCATCATCATCGACTGTGATGTCATCGAGGCTGATGGGGGGACGAGGACCGCCTCGATTACGGGCGGATTCGTAGCCCTCTTCGATGCGCTGCGCCTGATGCGTCTCGACGAACTGGCGCTCAGGGGCTCGGTCGCCGCTGTGAGTGTCGGTATCGTGGACGGCAGGGTCCTTCTCGATCTCGATTATTCAGAGGACTCGAGGGCCGATGTCGACATGAACTTCGTCATCGACAACAATGGCCAATATATAGAGATTCAGGGCACGGCCGAGGGGCGTGTATTCGGCGAGCAGGAGCTCGATCAGATGAAGCGGTACGCCAAGGCCGGTATCAAGCGCCTTATATCCGAACAGAAGCGGACACTCAATCTGAAATAATGATGAAGATCGCCCTCGCCACCAAGAATGACGGTAAGATCAGGGAGATGCTGAGCATCTTCGATGGATCCGGTGTGGAGTTGGTCGATTACCGCGACCTCCCGCCGTACGAGGATCCCCCCGAGGAGGGAGAGGCCTTTCTCGAGAACGCTCTGGCAAAGGCGAAGGCAGTTCATGAGGCGACCGGTTTACCGGCACTCGCCGACGATTCTGGAATAGAGGTCGAGGCGCTTGGCTGGAAGCCTGGTGTCAGATCGGCCCGCTACGGAGGCGAAGGGCTCAGCGATATAGAGCGTGCCATGAAATTGCTCGAAGAGATCCGGGAGGTGCCGGAGAAAATGCGGACGGCACGCTTCAGGTGCGTTATGGCGTTCTACCCTGCGCCCGATACGAAAGATGGAGCGCTCGTGACCGAAGGATTCTTCCACGGTACGATCGCTTTCGAGCCCGCCGGAGAGAACGGATTCGGGTATGATCCCATATTCTTCGTGCCGGTACGCGGCGTCACGGTGGCCGAGATGCCGCCGGAGGAGAAAAACGAAATCAGCCACCGGTACCGCGCTGGAATCGAGATGAGATATCTTCTCGCCGAGAGGATCCGGAGGGGCGCGGATAGGGCTGAACATACATAGGATTGACCGAAGGAGGAACGAAATTGCTCGAGATCAGGGGCGTGACGAAACGGTACGATGAAGTCACCGCGGTCGACGATCTCTCACTCACGATCGGGTCTGGAGGCATCTACGGTCTCCTGGGGCCGAACGGCGCGGGTAAAACGACGGCGATCCGTATGATTATGGGAATCATCAATCCGGACGAGGGCCAAATCGAGGTGTTCGGAGAACCGTTCAGCGAGAGTTCGAAGGAGCGGATCGGGTACCTGCCTGAGGAGCGGGGGCTTTACCGGAAGATGAAAATCCTCGACCATATCGTATTTCTCGGAGAGATAAAGGGTGTGCCGGCGAAGACGGCGTCCGAACGCGCTGTCGCCTGGATGAAGCGTCTCGAACTCTCGGATTGGGAGCAGAAGACGGTCGAATCGCTCTCGAAGGGGATGCAGCAGAAGATCCAGTTTATATCAACGATAATCCATGAACCCGAGCTGATAATTCTCGACGAGCCATTTTCCGGCCTCGATCCGATAAACACGCAAGCTCTCAAGGACATCGTGATGGAGATGAAGGAGGAGGGCCGGACTATCGTTCTCTCGACTCATTTGATGGACCAGGTGGAGAAGCTCTGCGAGAACATATGTCTCATCAACAAAGGGCGCATTGTTCTCGAGGGTGATCTCTCCGGTATCAAGATGCGTTTCAGCCGCAACACGCTCACGATTCGATACCGCGGTGACAAGGCCGAGCTCGAAAAGCATCCTGGCGTGGAGAGTGTGAACGACTTCGGCCAGGAACTCTCCGTCGCCCTCAAAGAGGGTGTCGACACGAACGACGTCCTGCGGTACGCCGTAGAGCGGGGGCGCGTGGACCGCTTCGAGATCGGGGAGATGTCACTGCACGATATTTTCATACAGCAGGTGAAGATGGGTGGAGGTGAGATCGATGATAAAGCTGCTCAAAGTCGCTAAGCGCGAGTATCTCGAACGGGTCAAAAAGAAGAGTTTTCTCATAGGGACGATCCTGGGCCCCGTGACGATGGCGGCTCTCGTCGTCGCTCCCGGGCTCCTCTTCGAGCTCACCCCGGAGACGCAGGAGAAGATCGCCGTCATCGATCATACAGGCTATCTATTCGATAATTTCGAGAGGGCTCTCGGGGACACTCTAGAGAGCGGGGCTCCCATGTTCGTGCTCAGGGAGGTTACGTCGGGCGGAAGCGATATCGAGGAGATCAAGAGCACGCTCGGCATCGAGGTGGACAGCGACGCTCTCGACGGCTATATCGAGATCCCGGAGAATATCGTAGATGAGGGTAAGGCGACCTTCTTCGGCAAGCGAGCCGGAAACGTCAAGGCCTACGATCGTATAGAGAGCGCCCTGAGCCGCGCCGTCATCGGCAAGCGCCTCTCCGGCGAGGGGATGGACTATGAGTCGATCAGGCATATGATTCAGGGAGTGGACCTCGAGGCCCTGCGCCTCGAGAAGGGGGAGGAGAAGAAGGGCGAGTTCATGCTCGTATACCTGACGAGTTTTATCTTTATCATGATGCTCTATATGACGCTTCTGCTCTGGGGCGTCGCCGTGATGCGGAGCATCATAGAGGACAAGAACAACCGGGTTATAGAGGTGCTCCTCTCCTCGCTGAAATCGAAGGAGCTCATGATGGGCAAGATCTTCGGGGTCGGCGGGGCCGGGCTCACCCAGTATGCCATTTGGGCCGGATTCTCTGCCGTCCTTTACCTCTACGCGATGGGGATGGGCGGCATGGCCCAGTACATTCATTTTTCGCCGACGACGCTTATCTACTTCGTGGTCTTCTACATCCTCGGTTTTCTCTTCTACTCGACCCTCTTCTCGATAGTCGGCTCGATCTGCAATACAGACCAGGAGGCTCAGCAGCTGCAGATGCCCATTGTCCTGCCTCTCGTGTTCTGCCTGGTCACGGCGATGGCGGTATTCCAGAACCCGGACGGGACCTTCGCGACGGTCATGTCGATGATACCTTTCTTCGCGCCGATCGTGATGTTTCTCAGGATCAACATCCTGATGCCGCCCGTCTGGCAGATCGCTCTCAGTATTGCTTTTCTGATCGCGGGCATATACGTGATGGGTATACTCTCAGCGAAGATATTCCGAGTCGGCGTCCTGATGTACGGCAAGCGGCCCGACCTGCGCGAGGTTATCAAGTGGCTGAAGCAAGCCTAGGAGCTTGCAGATAGCAATGCCGTTGAAAAAACGAGTAATATGGTGTATAATGCACGTTGCGCGAGAGTTGACCCCATCCGGGAATAATCATTAGCTATTCGGAGGTTGTTTTATGTCTTCACGGATCCACCTGAAGTGGGCCGGTGTGATATTGGCAGCTATATTTGTGATCGGTTGCAGCGAGAATTCGATAACGGAGGCCGAGGAAGAGACGGATGTGGATTCTTCGCCGTACGATTATGTTGTTCCGGATCTGAGCGAGGATATGGTGATCGGATACGATCAAATTGTTTACGTTGAGTCGGAGGAGATGACAATCCGGTTCTCCAGGGTCATCTACGATGGTAGGTGCCCCGAGGGGGTTCTGTGTATCTGGGAGGGGCAGGCGGAGATAGAGTTTACCTTCGGCAAGCCCGATGGTGAGGAGGAAGTGACAGTTGCAGTGATAAGGCCGGGGAGGGACCCGTGCAAGGAGCCGGAGATCTACGAATGCTGCCTCGGCTACAAGCTCTACCTTCTCGCCCTCGATCCCTATCCCGTCTACAACAGGGATATAGATCCAGAAGAGTATCTGACCCTGATACGCGTCGTGTACGACGAGGACTGCAGCTTAGAATCTGATTAGGCTGTAGTTGACGCGAACGGCGAAGTAATTGAACATGCCGTCATCGTCGGTGTTGAACATGTGGTATTCGACCTCGAATGTGACTCCCTGCGTCAGAAGAAAGTAGTAATCGATTCCGACCCCGACCGATCCGCCGGGCTGGTTCATCGAATACCTCACTCCTCCGATCGAGCCCTCAGCCAGGTGTGGGGAGACGTTGTACACCCCTCCTGCCAGAAAGGCGTGCGCCTGCAGCATCCGGTTGAATGTAATGTAATACCTTGCTTTCGCTATAAGAGGGAATACGACGAGTCTCGAGTGGTATTCGCCGATCTTCTCGTACGAGACTACATCACCGCCCACGGAGAAGCCGAGGCAGAGGCCGCTGGTCAGCATCTTCCCGGCGAAGATATCGATCCCGAAGCCGCCGGTTGCGGCATCATCGGCGGTCGCCTGCGTGAAGGCGGCTCCGAAGTCCACGATGAACTGTCCCTTCGATGCTTGCCCTAGTGCGAGGCCCGGCAGTACGAGACAGCAGAAAACCAATAGTACTACACTCTTGGTAATATTTTTCCTGTTCAAGTGAGTCCTCCGGCGAGAGCGTTAAGATGTTTTGATTCAACACATTTTGTATAATATACAAAAGCCCCGCAGTCAAGAGCTTTATCTACCCGCAGCGCCCCCGGAAAAGTGTTCCGGGAGCCGGGATGCCGCTCATTTTCTTTGATATAGATGCCGGTTTCGGGTACATTCGAGCGTTGTGCGGATCTTGCTTGCCCTGTGCTGGGTAAAGGCTGCGCAAAGCACGATTTTCGAGCGGTGAAAGGCAGGTCCCTCGGTGCGGATTCTCCAGATTCAGACATTTCACTACTACAGGGGCGGTGACTCGACCTACATGTTCAACCTCTCGGGGCTTCTCGTGAGCAGGGGGCACGAGGTCGTACACTTCGCCATGCGGCATCCGGATAATCTCCCGTCGGCCCAGGAGAAGTACTTTGTGAACGAGATCGATTTTCCGAGGCTTCTCGAGCGGCGGACGCCTCCGGCAGCGCTCAAGGTCCTCGGGCGGGGCATCTACAGCGGCGAGGCGCGAAGAAACATATCCCGGCTCATCGATGATGTCAGGCCCGACGTCGCTCATATCCATAACTGCCACTCGCATCTAACGACATCGATCCTCGCGCCGCTGCGGCGAGCGGGTATTCCCATAGTCTGGACGCTCCACGATTACCGGCTCGTATGTCCCAACTCAAACTTTTTGAGCGGATATGAGATCTGCGAGCGTTGCCTGCCCAACCGGTTTCATCACGCCGTTCTGCGGAAATGCAAGAGGGGGAGCGCCGGAGCGAGCTTTGTCGCGATGGCAGCGACGCTGTACGACCGCATGACACGGGTTCAGTCGCGGGTGCAGCGCTTCATTGCTCCGAGCAGGTTTCTCGCCGGGAAGCTCGCCGAGGGTGGATTCGATCCGGCTAGGATCACGACTCTGCCCAACTTCGTCGATGCCGGTGCGTTCCATTCGCGGCCGGATGATGATTACGCGGTGTATTTCGGGCGACTCTCCCGGGAGAAGGGCGTCGATATCCTTCTCGAAGCGATGGCCCGTGCAGGAAGAGGCAAGCTGAAGATCGTCGGCGACGGCCCCGAGAGATCCGGGCTCGAACATCTTGCGGATAAACTCGGTCTTGGGAACGTGGAGTTCCTCGGCTACCGGTCAGGAAACGAGCTGAAGGAGATCCTCTCCAGGGCGCAGTTCGTCGTGCTTCCCTCGCGCTGGTACGAGAACCTGCCCTTCTCGATCATGGAGGCTTTCGCCTCGTGCAAGCCGGTCATCGCCTCGGACATCGGTGGTATACCGGAGATGGTCGATCACGGTGAAAACGGACTGCTCTTCCCGACCGGCGACGCCGGAGAGCTCGCCGACCGGATAGCCATACTGCTCGATTCACAGGAACTCCGCGAGAGCATGGGGCGCAAAGGCCGGCAGAGGGTTCTCGAGATCTACAACGCCGATCATCACTACCGCGGGATCATGGAGATATACGGCGATGTCACCGGACGAAAGAGCGATTTATGAGTTTTTCGTTAAGAACCCCCAATCAGGCCCGAATCCAAAGGGTTTCTCTTGACTAATGCCGATTGCAAAACAAATACTGATGGTAGAGTCGACTCGAAGAAGCAATCGTTATATACGCGTATGTGTCGGGGTGTAGCGCAGCCCGGTTAGCGCGCCTGCTTTGGGAGCAGGAAGTCGCTGGTTCAAATCCAGTCACCCCGACCAAACTTCGCCGGCCTTAAGAAGTCCCGCAGGATGTTCAAAGGAGGGGATTCTCCATGGAAGCGGTGATTCTGTATTCTTTTCTGTTCGGGTTGATCGGAGGGATAGTCCGAGGCCTGGTCGGTATCGCCAAGTATCTCGAAAAGAACAGGGCGAACGGAAGACTGAACGCGAAGTACTTCCTCATCTCGATCGGAATCGCTGCTCTAGTGGGAGGGGTTGCCGGGTCCCTCGTCTCCGGTGACTGGCGCCTCGCGGTCATCGCGGGCTACGCGGGCACAGATTTCCTAGAGGGTCTCTACAAGATCAAGATGAAGCAGGGCTTCGAGATCTGAAGCTCGTTCCGGTTTCAGCCTGGCGTATAGCGCCGTGACGGCGTTTGCTGCAAGTACGCCTCACAAAGGATTAGAGCTCTGGCCAATGAAAAGATCGTATTAGTAGACGATGAAGAGAGTATCCAGGAGCTCGTCCGATACAACCTCGAGCGGAACGGCTACGAGGTGACCTGCGTGGCGACGGGCGAGGAGGCTCTCGATGCGGTGCGCTCTGTACGCCCCGATCTCGTTATTCTTGACCTGATGCTTCCGGGAATAGATGGCTTCGAAGTCTGCCGGATCTTCAAGGGGGATTCGAAGACCGAGCACATACCGATTATCATGATAACCGCCAAGGGTGAAGAGTCGGACGTCGTTACCGGGCTCGAGCTCGGAGCGGAGGACTATATCGTCAAGCCCTTCAGCCCGAGAGTGCTCTTGGCGCGCGTTCGAACCGTGCTCAGGAGAAAGACCCGCGAGCCTGTCAGTGACGGCGACGTGATCAAGATCAAGGATCTCACGATCCATCCAGGGAGGCACGAGGTCCTGATCAAGAATAAACAGATCGAACTGACATCGACCGAGTTCAGGATGCTCCATTATCTCGCACGCCGGCCGGGTTGGGTCTTCACGCGCCAGCAGATCATCGATACCTCCCGCGGAGAGGACTATCCGGTGACGGACCGTTCCGTAGATGTGCACATCGTGGGACTCAGGAAGAAGCTCGGCCCCTTCGGCAAGTATATCGAGACGGTGCGGGGAGTCGGATACAGGTTCAAGGAGCTATAGATGCGACGGCACAGCCTCATCTGGTACCTCAACTTCCTATTCATCCTCCTGATCGTGGTCATGGTCTTTGCCGTCAGTTGGTATGCTTCTCTGGCCGTCAAGGGATTCCACATGGACAGGACAAAGGCTGAACTCGAGGTGGAGGCTGATCTCGTCGCGCGCATTGTCACCTCATATATATCCATGGGCACGGAATTTGGAGCTGCCGTTCCCTGCGAGGAGCTCGGCGGGCTCACGATGTCGCGCGTGACGGTTGTCAGGAAGGACGGCACCGTGCTTTGTGACACGGAGGAGAAGGCGGGACGGATGGAGAACCATGCGGACCGTCCCGAGATCAGGCAGGCGCTATTGGGGCGCCCCGGCAAATCGGTCCGCTATAGCGATACGCTGCGAGAGCATTTTATGTACGTCGCGGTTCCGGTGCGCGTTGGGGAAGACATGCTCGGTGCAGTCCGTGTTTCCGTACCACTCACATTCATAGACCGGGATATGCGGGACATCCGTTTAAGGATATTTCTCGGAGGCCTTGTCGCGGCGGCCGCCGGTGTGTTATTGAGTCTCGTCCTGTCGCGGAGGATCTCGGGCCCGCTCGCGCGGATGAGACGAGGCGTCGATCACTTCTCCCGCAACGAACTCTCCTACCGTATACCTTCGAGCGATATCGAAGAGCTCGGTTCCCTTGCCGATGTGATGAACGAGATGGCCGCGAATCTCGAGGAGAGGATGAACACGGTCATACATCAGAGGAACGAGCAGGAGGCGATATTCCTTAGCATGGTCGAGGGTCTCTTCGTCGTCGACACGGATGAGCGCATCCTGAAGATTAACAGGGCGGCCGGTGCGTTACTCGATCTCGATCCGGAGAGGGTCATCGGCAGGTCCATACAGGAGGCTGTCCGGAACACGGAGCTGCAGGAGTTCGTGGCCCGGGCTCTTTCGAGTGAGGACCCGGTCGGGGCGGATATCAAGATCATCGGAGAGCCGGGCGAGGGGTTTCTCCAGGCCCACGGTTCCCTGCTAATGGATTCGAGCGGCGGGAAGCTGGGCGCCGTCATCGTCATCGACGATGTGACGCAACTCCGCAGGCTCGAGGGAATGCGGAGGGATTTTGTAGCGAACGTTTCTCACGAGCTCCGTACTCCGATCACCTCGGTCAAGGGATTCGTCGAGACGCTTCTGGACGGTGAGTTTCATTCTCAGGAGAATACGGAGAAATTCCTGCGTATCATCGCGAAACAGGCGGACAGGATGAACTCGATCATCGAGGACCTCCTCTTTCTCTCGCGCATGGAGCGCGATACGGATGCGGCCACGATACGCCTGGCAAAAAGCGACGTGAGAGGGGTTCTCGACGACGCCGTCCAGGTCTGCGAAGCGAGAGCCGGGGAGAAGGGTATAGATATCGAGATCGAAAGCCCGGAGACTCTCGGTGCGGTGATAAACCCGCCGCTTCTCGAGCAGGCTGTGATCAATCTGATCGACAACGCGGTCAAGTACAGCGAGCACGGAAGCAGGGTCGAGATTCGAGCGAAGACCGGTGACGGCGAGGTTGTGATCAGTGTCGCCGACCGCGGTTGCGGAATCGAACGCGAGCATCTCCCGAG
Organism: Candidatus Krumholzibacteriota bacterium; assembly: GCA_030667985.1. GTDB lineage: Bacteria > Krumholzibacteriota > Krumholzibacteriia > Krumholzibacteriales > Krumholzibacteriaceae > DAOUUU01. The sequence continues at coordinate 329 of DAOUUU010000041.1, read as the reverse complement.
ACTCTTCGAGCGGTTCTACCGGGCGGACAAGGCCAGGAGCCGCAAGCTCGGCGGAACGGGGCTCGGTCTCGCCATTGTCAAGCACATCGTTCAGGCCCATCACGGATCCGTTTCAATAGAGAGTACTCCCGGCGAAGGCAGCACCTTCTTTATCCACTTACCGCTCGAAATCTCCTCAAAATAGGCGTCGCAAGCACTTGCGGCTTTCTAACATTCCCTTAATACCCTCTTAACATTCAAAAGGCATACTCCGCATTGAAGGAGGTGGTGCCGAAACTAAACCAACCGGTAATTCCATTGGAACGGACCGACCGAGAGACGACAGTTTC
>DAOUUU010000155.1 GCA_030667985.1 Candidatus Krumholzibacteriota bacterium | reverse complement strand
GGTCACCAGCCCTCTCGCCGACCGCGGCGAATTTGATCGGCTTACCTGTTACCGCCGTGACCGATAGTGCCGCGCCACCCCTTGAATCACCATCGAGTTTCGTCAGCACGATACCGGTGAAATCGATCTCCTTGAGAAACTCATCTGCGACCCGCACCGCCTCCTGGCCCGTCATGCTGTCGAGGACCAGGAGAATCTCCTCGGGCTGAAGAACCTCTCTCACCTTGCTGAGCTCCGACATCATCTCCTTGTCAATATGGAGACGTCCCGCCGTATCGACGATAATCGTATCGGTGCCGCTTTTTCTCGCCTCGCGAACCGCCCCCTCCACGATCTCCGGAACCGGCATCCGGTCGCCCGGGGCGTGTATGGGCGACCCGATCTGGGCCGCCAGGACCTTCAGTTGTTCGATCGCCGCCGGGCGGTAAATATCGGCAGCGACGAGCAATGGTGAACGGCCCTTCTTGCGCAGATGAACGGCGAGCTTCGCGGAGAAGCTCGTCTTTCCACTCCCCTGCAGACCGACGATCATGACCCCGGCGGGCGAACCGGAGAGGTTGAACCGTTCCGGAGCGCCTCCCAGTATCTGCACGAGTTCCTCGTGAACTATCTTGATAATCTGCTGGTCGGGCGTGAGGCTGTCCAGCACCTTCTGTCCCAGAGCACGCTCACCCACCCGGCTCACGAAGTCCTTGACTACTTTGTAGTTAACGTCAGCTTCGAGAAGGGCTCTTCGGACCTCGCGCATCGCATCCCGTATATGCGGCTCGCGAACCTTCCCGTGCCCCCTCAATTCCTTGAAGACCTTCCCTAGTTTTTCGCTAAGGTCCTGGAACAACTACACCTAACCCCCACTCGTAAATGCTGAAAAGTAACATAATCCTCGCCCATCCGCAAGTGAAATAAAGTCGATACGGCCGCGAACGGGCATCGCTCGTCAACTCTCTCGCGGTGAAGGCGGAGCCGGCTGAAACCGGGGATCAACGTCCCCGTATCGCCGTTATGGAATCCTGATAATCCTCGCCCTTGAATACAGCCGTCCCGGCTACAAGAATCTGACCACCCGCTTCACGCGCCGCGGAGGCATTATCGCGGGTTATGCCGCCGTCCACCTCAATCACGAAATCCAGCTTGTGTTCATTCTTGAACCGCGAAGCCTCGACGATCTTGGGAAGAACGCCCTCGATAAAACTCTGACCTCCGAAACCGGGAAATACTGTCATGACGAGCAACAGATCCAGTTTGTCCAGCAGGTGCTCGATGTCGGAAAGGGGTGTATCAGGATTTATCGCCAGGCCCGCTCCGGCGCCCAGGCTCCTGATCCGCTCGAGGAGCTCCCCATGTCCACCCTCCAGCGCTTCGAAGTGAAAACTGACCGCATCGCTGCCCGCCTCGACGAATCTCTCGACCAGGGCCCCCGGATCCTGAATCATCAGATGAGTGATGAGTGGAATCCTGGATAGCCTGGAAATCGCCTCGATGATCATGGGACCGAATGTCAGATTGGGGACAAACCGGCCGTCCATGACATCGAGATGGAGACAATCGGCTCCAGCTTTCTGTACAGCCTCGATCTCCTCGCCCAGCTTCGAGAAATCGGCGGAGAGCACCGAAGGCGCTACCGCGGTGGAGGGTTCGCTATTCAACCGTCGAAATAACGAGTTCAATTGCTCCTCCTTCTTTTATCAAGCTGCCGGCCAGCGGATCGTGAGAGAGGATCGTGTTCGGAAACTTCGTCTCGTCTCTCCGTGATACAACCCTCGATATCTGGAATCCCATTCGTTCGAGGCGCGCCTTGACGAACGGCAGGTCCATCCCGACAAGGTCCGGCATGAGATATTCACGCGGTTCGCCTCTCATCGCCAGCAGGATATCGACCGGCGAGGAACGTGGAACCTCGGTTCCTGGAGCCGGGCTGGTCGAGATGACGAGGTTCTGACCCCTCTCGTGGGCGAAGATCCTGACGACCCTGCCTTTTCGGAGGCCCGCGCTCTCGATGAGTAGCTCGGTCTGGCGAAGAGACTTGTCAATGAGATCGGGAACGACCTCCATCCTGTGCCCCGAACTCAGGATCACCCGTATCGCCCTTCCACTCTTGAGCCGCTCGTCCGGTGTCGGATCCTGATCGATGATATAACCTTCAGGGACATCGTCCGAGTAACGATTTCCGATGACTATCATATTGAGCCCCGCTTCAGCGCACCGGTCCTCGGCGAGCTTGCTGCTCAAACCTCCCAGATCGGGAACGATGGTGATGTCACGCCGTCCAACCAGGCTCGGCAATAAAATCGAGTTGAATATCACCACCCCGACAAAAAATGCAGCGATCACGAGAACCGCATAGAAAACGAATGGGTGTATCTTGCCGCCGCCGATCTTCATCGTCATACCTCGTTTTCGAACATCGCACCGGTGTCGAGATCGTAGCCGTGCAGGAAATCCTGCGCGTTGTGGGCCTTCCGCCCCGGCGCCTGCAGCCTCTTGATCCGCACGGCACCGCTGCCGCACGAGACGATGATCCCACTGCGACCCGCCTCGATCACAACGCCGGGACGGGCTGGATGATCCGTACGCTCGCAGGGCTCGGCGCGGTGCACCTTGAGATAATCACCCCCGTGAAACGTATAGCTGCCCGGCCACGGATTCATGCCCCGGATATGGTCGTGCACTCTGGCCGCATCGAGATCCCATGGTATCAATCCATCGCTTTTTTTCAAGCGCGGAGCCATACTGATCCCTTTGATCGGTTGCTTCCCCGGGGATATCTCCTCCCGATCGATCCCGCTCAAGGTCTCGAGCAGAACCGATGCGCCCTCGCTGGAGAGCCTGTCGGACAGCTCCCCGGCGTTTTCCATAGGATCTATCGGCACGCTCCTCTGAATGTATATCGGCCCGGAGTCAAGTTTTTCAGCCATCTCCATCGTAGTCACGCCTGTGGTCTTCTCCCCGTTCACGATCGCCATGTTCACCGGGCTCGCCCCCCTGTATGCGGGCAGCAGCGAGGCATGCACGTTTATATTCGCCTTCGACGCGATCCGGAGGATTCCTGCTGGAAATATAAGACCAAACGCCACGACGACGACGAAATCTGGATCTAACGATGAAAGACGGGCCTCCACATCCCCGTGTTTGAAACTGCCGACCATTTCCACATCGAGACCCTTCTCCTCCGCCCAACTCCTCACGGGAGTGGGCACCAGCCTCTTGCCGCGGCCGGCGGGCCTGTCGGGCTGTGTCACGACCAGCACCGGCCGGTATTCACTCTCTGTAAGGGCTTTCAGGGAAGATACCGCGAACTCGGGCGATCCGAAAAAGACCACCCTGCTATTCCTATCGTCCGCTACCATCGGAAAAACTCCGGAGCTTGGGCTTTATCAACATCTTTTTCGCGATCGAGAGACGGTCGACGAAGAGAACGCCGTTCAGATGATCCACCTCATGCTGGATGACCCGGGCGAGCAGTCCTTCTGCTTTGAGTTCGTGTTTCTCGCCTGTCTCGTCCTGATAATGGATCTCGATAGCCACGGGCCGTATCACGTTTCCCCTGATCCCTGGAACACTGAGACACCCCTCCTCGAACGATCCGGTCTCATCGCTCGTGGAGACGATAATGGGATTTATCATCTTGATCAGAGTCTTCTCGTTCTCGGGCTCGGAGTTAACAACCGCGACCTGTTTCGATACGCCGACCTGCGGCGCGGCGAGCCCGACCCCCTCCTCAATGATCATGGTCCCGACCATCCGATCGAGGAAATCGGCCAGCTCACCGTCAAATTCCTCCACGGTCGCGCCCTTCATCCTCAGAACCTTGCTGCCGTATATTTGCAGACTGAGTGATTCCATCTCAAATACCTTCACGAGTCGCGCTCGCTTAATCCTCTCTTTTCTCGACGACCGTCGCGACCGCGCTCTTTACCAGTTCTATCTTTACGTTCTCGCTGATCTTAAGGACGATGACATGATCCTTAACATCCGAAACAGTCCCGTAGACACCCCCGTTCGTCACTATCTTGTCACCCTTTCGAAGAGTGGATACCAACTGCTGATGCTGTTTCTGCTTCTTCTGTTGCGGTCTGATGAGCAAGAAGTAGAAGATGACGAACAGCAAGAATATCATCAGGATATTGGGCAGCATGGAAGCTCCTC
>DAOUUU010000089.1 GCA_030667985.1 Candidatus Krumholzibacteriota bacterium | reverse complement strand
TTTGCCACGAGCATAAAGAAGAGCGTTACGGCGATGGAGGATGGCAGGTATATGATCAAGGTGCGTGTCACCGCCTCGAGCGCCTCGATCTATACGTTGAAGCTCCAGGATCCGAAGGCCTCCATAATCGACGTATATGCACCGAAAGGCTGGTGCATAGTAACCGATGGCGAGGAGTTTCTCGCGGCGACATCTGGTAATCCGATCAAGTCGAACAAGACGGTTGAATTCATTATTCACTCGTCCTCTGCCGACGTCTCGTACAACTACTCTGTATTCGGACAATTGAAGCAGATCGGAAAACCGGGAACGATATAGCAATCGACGTACGATTCTGCCCGGGGTGATCGTCACACGTGAGAATGATCGCCCTGGGCATTTTTATGCACAGCCATCAATGTTTTTCTACTAGATATTTCCCTACATTGACATCCCGTATCGCTGAATCCTTCACATCGATGATACGCCTCTTATAAGTCGAAGTCTTTGGATCCTTTTCACTGAGATCCAGAATGATCTCCCCTTCGACTTCCCTGCCCGATTCGTCTTTGAGAACTCGGACACGCGGCAGATCACTACCGCTATCTCCCGTATCCACGACGATGACCGTCTCCCCAGTCTCAAGCTTGAGAACACTTCCAATCGGAATATTACCCAGTACCCGCATGAATACATCCAAATACTCCGGATGAAATTCCGCTCCCTTTGTCTTCTCCATTACCTTTATCGCTTCATACGGATTCAGCTGCTTACGGTATGGCCTCTTGGTAGTGAGGGCGTCGTACGTATCCGCTATACGAATGATATGGCTGGCCCGCTCCATCTCGTGACCGGATTTCGGCGCAGGATATCCCTTTTTATCGTAACGCATGTGGTGTTCGTAGGCGACGGCCCTGCAGATCCCGCCTATGCGTTCTTCCCGTAGAATCTTCTCCCCGTCTATCGGGTGGCGCTTGACAACGATCCATTCGGCAGGCGAAAGACGACCGCCTTTAAGGAGTATCGTTTTAGGCACGTAGAGCTTTCCGATATCGTGCAGAAGCGCCGAGAGGCTGATGGCATCGACCTCTTCCTCGTTCAGTCCTAGTTTTCTTCCAATCGCCGCAGAGATCACAGCAACATTGACCGAATGAAAAAATGTATACACATCATAATCCTTCAACGACCTGAGGAGCAAAACCACAGGAGTATCCTTGCCGGCATTCTCGAAGATCTCGAGAACCTTGCGGCTCGCGTTCATTCCTTCATTGGACTGTATCTTTTCCAGCCGCTCAAGGATATTGAAGACGAACTGTCGCATGCTTCTGTCACACTTCTCCAAAGCGGGCCTGCTCTTTTCGATCCCTTTGGATTCAGCAGCGGATCGCTCGATCTTCCCTTCCGCGGCCCTATTCTCTTCTTCCAGATCCCTCTGTGTTCCGCGAATCATGATATGCCTTATGCTGGCCCAGGCATTCGAGGAATCGGTTCCGCCGGTCTGCTTGGATAAATTATCGAGGAGCTCGACGAACGAAGAGAGCTCCTCTTTTGTCACTCCGGACTGAAGGACGATCTCGCCTACCAACAATTTCTTGAGGGTCTCCCTGAACAGATGAACTGCATTATCTTTCGTTTCGAGGATATCGATCTCGAAGTTTAGAAAATATATCTTCTCACCTAGGATCTTCAAGGCGACCGAGCTCTTGCCGTGGAGAAGCGTATCCATCCTCATGAATGCCTCGCTTAACGCTTTCTCCGCGCTAGGATGAGTACTCGGGAAAAGCCGCCTCTGCAGCAGAAGCCGTGAAAGACTATATACAGTCTCCCTGAATTTTTTAAAATCGACGGGAAGCGCTTCTGTCATTGTAACATTCAATATGACAACCCTTTAAATAATAACGCAGTGCCTTTATGGAATATAGAGCCGACCTTTCGGTCACATGCAAAAATCATTCCTCGATGCGCTTAAACTACGGTGATAACAGAAAATACTATGATGAATGCCGGATAGAGCCGTGCTACTATTTGATTCTCTTCGAACGAAGGAGTTCAGGCTTGAGAACCTTTACTATCTGTCTAATTACCCTACTGTTCGTCTCCGGCTGTACACTCGCTCCCTCGAGCAGGCGGGTAATAGAGGAAGATTTCATAGAGGAAATCACTCCCGAACAGCGTTCAAAAGTCTGGCAGGACATATCCGATATCAAGAGCCGTATCCAGGACGATTACGACAACGCCGATCTACACCGCGAGCTCGCCGTTCTCTACCGACTAGCCGCTACTCCACGCTCGCGTCTTCTATCTATCGAATCGATCGAGATAGCGATCATGTTGGAGCCGGAGAATCCGAGGAACCATGTCGAAAAGGGACTGACACTCATAGCCCGGCGCTTTCTCGGCGAGGCGGAGGATGCCTTCGATCGAGCGACCAGGATCGATCCTTATTACTTCGAGGCATGGTACCAACTCGGCGAACTCGAGAAATATAACTACATGAAATTGATGTGTTTCCCCAAGCACCTCAAGAAGTCGATCAAGTATTACAAGAAGGCCTATAAGTTCAATAAGCGGGACGAGGACACCCTCTTCAATCTCGCCTTTCTCCATATGTTCCGCTCGATGTTCCGTACTTCCCGGAAATTCGCCTACAAGACTATCAGTGTCGCTCCAGAGAACCCGAGAAACCACCTTCTGCTCGGTTCGATCTTTGTACATTTCAAGAAATTCGACGAAGCGGAAAAGTCTTTCACCAAAGCATTCTCCATGATGCCCGATGATGATCGGATGCCGTACGAGGATATATCCCTCCTCCATTCAGCCGACCTTAAGGAGCTCTACCTCACTTCATCACCCGATAAGAAAATCGAGTGGATCAGGAAGTTCTGGATCGAGCAGGATCCAACACCGTCTAGCGAGATCAACGAGCGGCGTCTCGAGCATTACAGAAGGGTATTCATAGCGTCCGAGACACTGACTAACAAGCGTCTGGCCCTCGAGGGCGAGGAAACAGACAGGGGCAAGGCAATGATCAAATTCGGCTTGCCCGCCAAAAAATATTACGACCTGTCAGGATCCCTCACAGGCGGCTGGATCATATGGGAGTATCATCTAGCCCAACAATCGTTCCGACTCTATTTCCACGATGAGTTTCTCAGCGGCAATTTTCATTTTCCTATCTCTGACTACTACGGAACGGTGTCCATCGACATCATGGACAACATCCCGCAGGGATACGAGTACCCTGTACGCTTCAAGTCCCTGCCTCTCAGAGCGGAATCCGCGATCTTCAGAGGCTCTTACGAACGGACTCGCCTGGAATTCTCGATCGGGTTCCCTACGTCCGTAGCCGAGACCAGGGGAATGAAGTGGAACGTGGTCCTCACCATATTCGATTCGGATTGGAACAAGATATTGCTGGAGACTGCTTCGCTAGATCTGGACACGCTCCCCCGCATGGATAAACTGGGCAGTGAGCTTTTCGTCTTTCCATTCTGGGTGGAGGTAATCCCGCGGTACATGTCTTCGACCTGTGTACTCGAATTCATCAATGACGAATACAAGCTCAAGGGAACCTGGCGCCACTCACTCGAGATAAGGGACCTGCACGGCAAATCACTCAAATTGAGCAGTATCAAGCTGATCGTGCCCGAATCGGGCGGCCTCTGCAGCGACCTTCATGATCCGCTCCCCGTCTACCAGCGTGACGAGGGCCTCTGCTTCTCCTACGAGATCTACAACCTGTCGCGGGGTGATGACAATCTCGCCCGCTACCGCGTCACCTACGCGATCATGCGTCCAGAAGAGACTGAATCGGAAGCCAGCCTGAGAAATACCCTCGCGTTTATGTGGTCCAGCATCAGGGGATCTAAGGATGAAGATGCGCCCTACATCTCGAGCTCTTTGGAACAGAGCACTAATATCAGTACTTCGTCGGACAAGCTGCACATCGATCTCAAAGTCCTGGAAAACGGCAACTACCTTCTGTTGCTCGTCGTCGAGGATCTCTTGAATGGCCAGACTGTACAAGAGGGCAAACTGTTTACGGTCAACGACTGAGAGGAATCGAAAAGGAAATTGAGGGCGTGATCGGCGGCTCCTTTCCACCCTCATCCACTGGCTCGTTTTCTTCGGGCTTTATCAACGTATAGACGAAATAACCGACTGCGGCCACGACGAGGGTATATATAGCCACCTCTTTGTAAATATTCCTGTCCTTCTCTTCATAGACCTCGATGTCATAGATCTCCACCGTATCAGCGGATGCATTAGTATAGTCAGCCGGGGCCGCTGTTCCGAAATCTGGCGCGACGAGCTTACTCTCGTGCAGCGAAAGGTTATTTCTATGATCGAAAATACTCTCTGAAGAGACCTGCTGAGCGGAGACAAAGATGCCGATCAGAAACAGGATAAATATATGCGAGAACCGTTTCTGGTATTTTATTATGTTTTTCAGGAGCATCGACATAACCATTCGTATCGCACGAGTTCGAGGAGGCCTAATCCTCCCACTTCTCGTGCATGATAATCTCATCGAGACTCTTACGTGGACGGTGGATCTTCTCTCCGGCAGGGTAACCGACCGGCGTCAAGGCGACGATCTTTACACCTTCGGGGACACCGAGTATCTCACGAACCTGCTCCTCGAAAAACGCTCCAATCCAGCAGGTGCCTAGTCCCTCACTGACCGCAGCAAGCATGAGATGCTCGATAGCGATCCCGATATCGAGCGGCAAGCTGTTCCAGTAGCCGCCCATCTTCTTGTATGCCATCTCCTCGTGGCCGCAGGCTACGACCACTACTGGAGCCTGCCCCACGAACTCCTGGCCCTTACAGGCAGGCACGAGCTTTTTGCGTATCTCCTCGTCCCTGACAACGATGAAGGTCCATGGCTGACCGTTCTTGCCGCTTGGAGCCAAACGCGTTGCATCGAGTATCCTCTCGAGTTTATCCTCCTCGACCGGGTCTGCCTTGTATGCGCGTATGCTCGTCCTTTCCCTCACAGCCTCATAAATATCCATGGATCACACCTCTCGTGCCCGAATACCAAACATCCACCTGGCCAGCCGTTCGAAACCCGATCTCTGCTTTCCATCCGAGCATCTCGGCAACAGATACCGCATGCCCGAGTCTAACGTCAACGATAACAGCACTATCATTATAATGAATAGGAAAATGCTTTGCTCGGGAAGTTTCGCCGGGTAAACGTAAATATGCAAGAGCAGTCCGTTTCCAACCAAACACTGTGCAAAGGTTTTCACCCTTCCCAGCATGCTCGCCGGGGTGAATGTGCCTGACCGCTTTCTTCTGATTACGCGGTAGACCGTCAACGCTGTTTCCCTGAGCAGGATCAAAACGACAAAATAACTGAACCATCCAGACCTGATTGCGGCTGCTGCCGTTACAAAGATGACGCCTATCAGGACCTTGTCGGCGAAAGGATCCAGATGTGCCCCGAGCCTTGTTTTCTGATGGAAACGGCGAGCATACCACCCGTCGAAATAATCGAGCAGCGATGCCACCACGCACATCCAGGCGGCAAGAGCATAATGCTGTCCCCGTGTGAAAAGGACCGCAGCGAATATCGCCAGCAGGATCCTTAAAAGAGTCAATACGTTTGGCACCGTTATGTCACTTCGCGACGGCACTGGAGCTCCTCTTCTCCTCAAGGCCTATTCTTGCAGACTTCTCCAACAAGAATTATAATAGTAAGAGATTAGAGAAATCTATGTTACTGTTTTTATTATTCAGGTTGGGGCGTCGCCTTTCAAGAAAAATATTATGCTGGCAAAGCCTCCAAGATCCTTGAGAGTAAAGAGCGGGTGGAGAGAATGGGCCGCCATCATAGTGGTCGCATTGATTCTGCACATCGTATTCTTCGTATTTTTCAAGACAAATTACTTGCGGATCTTCCAGTCAGATCTTCCCGGCGAGGAGGGTCTTTCCGAATATTCGAGTTTCGATTCCCCCTTTTATGTCATCCCCCTCTACGAAAATACCGAGACACTTATCACAGCTGAACAGCCCAGAACGATCGAGGAAACGGTCAAAGAGCTAACCTTTCTCGATGAACTGGGGGAACCCGTGTCCGAGCTCCAGCCGGTCGAAATGGGCGGCTCGAGCGGAAGTCCAGGGAAAACCGGGCCGAGAAAAACAACGATCGAACCAAAACCGCTTTTTATTCCCTGGCCCACGTACCCCAAGGGATTTAAGGGTAAGCGGAAAGGCAGCGTAGAGCTATTACTGTTTGTAAACAAAATGGGAAGAGTCGAAAACGTGAAACTTTCGCGTGGATTACCTTACAATGAGCTTAATAGAATAGCTATCGGCTCCGCGCGCAAGATCCGGTTCTCGCCCGGGATGGACAGTGGGGTACCGGCCTCGATGTGGGTCAGGCTGACGATTGGATTCCAATCACGATGAACGGTTCCGCCTTCTGGTTCGAACTCATTCTCACCATACCTCTCTCTCGGCATATACATCGAATATCCTGAGAGAATAGTCTGAGAACTCTCCTACAACCTCGGGAATGCCGTCGTTGTTCATATCACACGTCATAATCCTTTCTCCGAACGGCTTGTCCCACTCAACCTCGATATTTAAGAAACGCGAGTCGATCACGATTCCCGTGTTGAGAATGATCTCGAGCTGATCGTCCTTGTCTACATTATCCACGACTATATCGTTGGGTTGGAATCTTCTCGTGCTTATCCACTGGCGGCTCTTGTTCAAGCCGTCCATGATATGGATATGATCGTCCGCGATGATAATTAATTCGAGCTGCGGGTCAGTATCAATATTAGCAACTTCCATTGTGGCTATCTTCTCGAACCTGGTCTCCAGGTTCTCCCACAAGACATCGTAGGTATCCATAGAATATAACAGTATCCGTCCGTTAACCGTTGCTACGATGAGCTCCAAGGTGCCGTCCCCCTCGATATCGTCGATCATAAAATTGGCGACCTTCGCCCCCAGATTTGTCAGCTTCCAGTCGAGCTTCCATCCCTTATCTGTGTACCGAAGCACGTGTATATTCCCGACCGTGTTGGCGTAGACCACTCCCCACCCGTCATCACCACTCAGTGGAATGACCTTTGCGAATGGAAACTGGGCCAAGTTCCCCTGAACGGTGTATGGATCGAGCTGTTGAGTGCCTCGAACCGAGGAAACCGAGACGCATAACATGATCAGCATTGTTAAAATCGTTATTCTCATTTGAGAACCCCTTTCTTGTTCGGCTACTTATTCGCTGCCTCTTCCGCGGCTGCGCTTCCGCCCCCGCGCGGATCCGAAACGCCGCAGCATAGCGAATCATCGCAAAGGATGACTTGAGCATCCCCTATTCTATTCGTTCGTTCGGAGCACAGGTGTCCGCGGTTCTCGAGCTCATCGAGTAGACCCGCGGGAAATGCTCCCTTCTCGAACTCTATCTTATCAGGCATCCACTGATGGTGGAACCTCGGTGAATCTACAGCCTCCGCTGCATCCATCCCATAGTCTATAATATTCATGATGATCTGGGCAACTGTTGTGATGATCCTCGATCCTCCGGGAGAACCGAGAAGTACAAATGGCCGGTCACCATCGAGAACGATGGTCGGAGTCATGGAGCTTAGCATCCGCTTTCCCGGCTCGATAGCGTTCGCGTTCCCGCCCGTCAGGCCGTACATGTTTGGAATGCCCGGTTTCAGTGAAAAATCATCCATCTCGTTGTTCAGGAGAAAGCCTGCGCCTTCGACGACTACCAGGGAGCCGAAAATTCCGTTCAGGGTCGTCGTAGACAGGGCAACGTTGCCGTCGGCATCGATTATCGAGTAGTGTGTCGTCTCGGCACTCTCGAAATACTCTACCCCGAATCGGCCGAGACTGTCGGATCGAGATGCGTCATGCTTAATCTCGCTTCTTAACTGTTCTGCGTAACCTTTGGAAATTATGGTTGATACATGATTGTCTGTATAGCCCGGATCACCTAGAAACATTGTTCTGTCCCGGTAGGCTCTCCTCTCCGCCTCGGTGACGATATGCACCGCTTCCGGCGAGAGAAAACCGTATCGGGAGAGCGGATACCCTTCGACGATGTTCAGGATCTCGAGAAGCACCACTCCGCCCGAGCTGGGCGGGGGAGCCGAGATGATCGGGTACCCCCTGTATGTTCCGTAAACCGGTTCCCTGCTTCGAGCCTCGTACGAATCGAGATCCTCCCGTGTAATCAAACCTCCCCCCCTATTCATCTCCCTGCATATCAAATCAGCAGTCTCGCCGCGGTAGAACTCGTCAGGCCCCTTTTCGGAGATCCTCTTCAGTGTTCGCGCGAGATCGGGCTGCCTGAGCGTATCGCCAGCCTGCACTACCTCTCCGTCCAGCCTGTAGAAGACAGCAAGTCCCTCAAATCCAGATTTATGTTTATCGAGGCGGGCGAAGTATAGTGCGAGGTGATCGCTTACAATAAATCCATCACCGGCGAAGGAGATTGCAGGAGCAATAAGATCCTTCCATTGCAGCGTACAATGATCAGTATAGATACGGTGGAGGCCTGCGACAGTTCCCGGCACACCCACAGCCCTGTGCCCGTAGATACTGAGGTCTTCTATAACCTCACCATCCTCGTCGAGATACATATCCCGCGATGCGGCCGCCGGCGCCCTCTCCCGGAAATCCACGAATTCACAATCTCCCGAACTCGACCTGAGGAGCATGAAGCCCCCTCCTCCTATATTACCGGCGGGAGGATAGGTCACAGAGAGCGCGAAGCCCACCGCTACGGCGGCGTCCGCTGCCGTTCCCCCGTTTCTCAGGATATCAGCTCCTACCTCCGATGCAATCGGACAGGCCGTTACGACAAGACCACGGGATGTGCATATGGCTTTCGTCCCTGAGCTTTGGACCGGGAAGGCTGAGGCGCCGGGCGGACCGGCGGCGAGGACAAGGGCGACCAGAGAGGAAAAATAGATATTCCTTGAGATCATATTCATGCCGGGGCGGCAGTTCGAGAAGTGCATTACAATTCTTTCACGAGCCTACGATACTAGTGTAGCAAGGCTGAAGTCCCATGTAAACTCATATTTACGGCCTTCCTGGCTCGCATATCAAGTATAGACAGGGTCCTCCTGACGGCTTATGCCGGATTGAAGCCTGAAGATGTTGAATTATCGAAGCGGCTCGTATACAATATTTCCGAAATATATCACTTCCGGCCTGCATCAAAGGTGGTTGGCATGCGGGGAATCATCATCCTCATAACTCTCTTTTCTGTTTTGTCCCACTCGAATGTTTCGGCCACGCCTGGCGATATATCGAGAAAGATACCCCTCGAGACCGCTAATGTGACCGGTGTCACATGGGACGGTTCACACTTCTGGGTAGCCGATCGTAAAACGGATATGTTCTACAAGATCGATCCTGAGAGTGGAAAGGCCATCGGTTCTCTGGAATCACCGGGCTACTTCCCATCCGGGCTCGCGTGGGACGGAAAACTGCTCTGGAGCACTGATCCAGCTGAGGGAAAAATCTTCGCGACTGACGTATCGACCGGAAAGACGGTGCGCACCCTGGATTCACCATCTCCGAGCCCAATGGGAATAACATGGGATGGAAACTATCTCTGGATATGTGATAACCGCAGCGATCGCATTTCCAAGATCGATCCGGCTGACGGGACAACTATCATCTCGTTTCCCTCTCCCGCCCGCGACCCCAGAGGTCTAGTGTTCGACGGTTCCTATCTATGGTGCAGCGACCGGATGCGCGATGAGATCTACATGATCCATCCGGAGACGGGACACGTTATCCTGATACTCGACGCACCGGGACCCTTCTGCTGGGGACTGGCCTGGAAAGATGGCGGCCTCGTCAACACCGACTATCAAAAGGACGCCCTATTCGAGCTGATCACCAAGGATGATCAGCCCTACAGAACTTATTCTCCCCGCCGTGCCTTTGTCGATTTCACGACCGAAGCGATCATACTGGGAAATGGAAAGATCGAATCGCTCGATATACACTACGCCGTTCCCTCCGACCGGCCGAACCAGAAACTGCTCTCAGACCTCGTGTTCGAACCGGCTCCGGCCCGCTTCTCGGCCGACTCCTGGGACCAGAATATCGCTATCTTCCATTTCGAAGACCTGGAACCTGCCGGGTCCGTAGAGGTTACAATGCAGGCGAAACTGGAAACCTCCGCAATCCGGTACTACATCTATCCTGAGAACGTGGGAACGAAGATACCGGGCTCGGTCGCCAAGCGCTACCTCGCAGACGACATCAAGTACGACATCGAACACCCCTACATTCGATCCATCGTCGACAAGGTAACCGTAGATGAAGACAATCTCTACTGGAAAGCTAGGAAGCTCTACCAGTATCTCATCGAGAACATGGTCTACGAGATGGCCGGAGGTTGGAACACCGCTCCAACCGTCCTCGAAAGAGGAAACGGC
>DAOUUU010000154.1 GCA_030667985.1 Candidatus Krumholzibacteriota bacterium | reverse complement strand
TGCTTCGGGAGCTCAGAGCCGTCGCCGAAACCTTTGATCTGATCTGAACGCGGCGGCAGGATCCACTGCCGACCGTACCCCCGCTCCATAGCGATCCGTCGTAATGTAAGTCTTGACTTATTTTGCGGATATCTGATAGTTTGACCCACGTAAAACGACTGGGTTCATCGTTGTGAAAGGAATATCATGCCAGGGGAAACAGGAGACGAGCTGAAGATCTTGATCGAACGGTATGAAAAAGCTCCGGATTCCAGGCTTTTTGCCCCTCTTGCGGATGCTTACCGGAAGTCCGGGGATCTGGAGAAGGCGATAGAGGTCTGCGAGAAGGGCCTCGAACGGTTTCCGGATTACGCGAGTGCCCGGGTCATCCTCGGCAAGTGTTTCTATGACAAAGGCGCAACGGAGCGGGCCCGGGGGGAGTTCGAGCGCGTTCTTGGCGTGGATCCTGACAACATGGTGGCGCTCAAGTTCATGGGCGAGATCCATCTGGCCGAGAACGAGAAGAAGAAGGCAGGGGATTACTTCCGAAAACTGCTGGCAATCGATCCGACGAACGAAGAAGCGGCCAAGGTCCTCGAAGAGATCGAGTCGGAATTCAAGGTCAAGGAGATCGATCTAGGCGACAAGCTCCGGGTCAAGGATGAACGTCCCGGTGAACTGGCGACGATGACGCTGGCGGGAATATATACCGCTCAGGGCTACTACAACAAGGCGCTCAAGATCTATCAGGACCTTTTACATAAGGAACCCGAAAACATCGAAGTCCAGGGATTGGTCGAGAAATTGCAGTCGTTGCTCGATTCCTCGGAAGCCGAACGTGACAGCGTATTCGGTCAGGATGAGCCAGATATTTCCATAGAGGAGATCGGTGATGAGATCATGGCCGATTCAGAGGGGATAGAGGATGATTCGCCGGAGCGGGAAATCGAGTCGAGCGATGAGCGAGGATTCATCCTGGTAGACAAGAAAGATCCAGCTAGCAAAAAGAAAGAGGAAGAGGAGACGGAGGAGAAGAAGGCCGCCGAAGAGCCTGAGGAGGAAAAGCTGGAAGCGGAGCCCGAGAAAATGGAGCCCAAGAAGAAGGAAAAGAAGAAGAAGGAGAAGAAGGAGAAGAAGGACGAGGTTTCTCCGGGAGACAGGGATAATTTCCAGGACTGGTTGCGCAAGATGAAAGGCGATTGACCGAGGCGCGCCGGCCTGCGTGAATAGATAAAAAGAGGGAAGATCTTGGCGGATACGAGCGATCTCAGAAACGGACTGATCATCAATCTCGAGGGTCGACTCTACGCGATCGTCGAGTTCCAGCACGTAAAGCCGGGTAAAGGTGGAGCATTTGTCAGAACGAAGCTCAAGCAGATCCCGGACGGGTATGTCATAGACAAGACTTTCAGGGCTGGGGAGAAGGTAAAAGAGGTCCGAGTCGAGCGGAGGAGCTACCAGTATCTCTACATGAACGACGACCTCTACTACTTGATGGACGCGGAGACATACGATCAGATTCCTGTCTCGAAAGGACTCGTCGAGGATGCGCTTCCCTTTCTGAAAGAGGGGATGAATGTCTCTGTCCTTATGAACGGCGATAAACCGATTGCCATCGAGATGCCTCTATTCGTCGAACTCGCCGTCGCCGAGACGGAGCCGGGTGTTCGGGGAGATACGGCGCAGGGCGGTTCGAAGAACGCGAAACTCGAGACCGGCGCCGTCGTGTCGGTCCCTCTCTTCATCGAAGTGGGCGATAAGCTCAAGATAGATACCAGAACCGGACGCTACATCGAACGAGCCTAGATATGCTGCACGAAACGATCAAGAAATTGATAGGGATACTTAAAGCCGAAGACATCGATGAAATAGAAGTGCGCCGTTTCTGGACGACGGTCAGGGTAGCGCGGCTTCCGCGTTCGGCGAGAGCAGTAGAGGTCGAACCTGTGTCCGAGAGGCTTGCCGATACCGGACAGGAGCGCACCACGACCGATTCAGGAGCCTCGGTTCCTACCGGCCTGGATCAGATCACCTCACCCATGGTCGGAACCTTTTACTGTTCGCCAGGCCCAGAAGCCGATCCCTTCGTCTATGAGGGAAAGAGGGTGGAGAGGGGCGAGATCATCTGTATCATCGAAGCGATGAAACTGATGAACGAGATCGAAGCGGAGCAGAGCGGCATCATAAGAAAGATTCTTGTCGGGGACTCCGAACCGGTGGAGTTCGGGCAACCTCTTTTTCTTGTAGAATCGGCCTGATCCTTGCAAAAATCCCTTACGACAGCCGGATACCACATTGGCGGTATCGCGTTTAGCTTGTTATATGTCATAGGATTATGGCGAATTGTCAGGTCACGAGATCACCTCGTGCATACTTCATTATGCGAGGCTAAGAGCATGAATATCAAAAAAATGCTGGAAAAGATGATTGGCGAGAAGGGCTCGGATCTTCACCTCAAGGCTGGTCTGAAACCTGTCATACGTGTCGACGGCTTGTTAAAGCACCTCGATTTCCAGAGGCCGTCGCCCAAGGATATGGAGTCGGTGGCCGAGCAGATCCTCACGCCGACTCAGAAGGAGAAGTTCCGCAGGACGAAGGAGATCGACTTCGCGTTCGGAGTCGCCGGCCTGGCGCGCTTCAGGGCGAATTTCTATATCCAGAGAGGATCGATCGCAATGGTCTTCAGGCACGTACCGGTAGAGATCTTGAGCGTGGATGAGTTGTACTTGCCCGAATCGATCAAGGATCTCGCCCTCAAGCAGCGCGGACTCGTATTCGTTACAGGAACTGTGGGCAGCGGTAAATCGACGACGCTGGCGGCGATGATCAAGGAAATCAACATGAGGGTCAACAAGAACATCATCACAATCGAGGACCCGATAGAGTTTCTTCATCATGACGAGAAGAGTCTTATCAACCAGAGGGAGATAGGTACCGATACGACCTCGTTCCACGAGGCGCTCCGGCATATCCTCCGGCAGGATCCCGATGTCATCTTGATAGGAGAGATCAGAGACGCCCTGACGATGGAGATAGCTCTAATGGCGGCGGACACAGGGCATCTCGTGCTGTCGACTCTCCATACGGTCGACGCGACACAGACGATCAACCGAGTGATCTCTTTCTTCCCGCCACACCAGCATCAGGAGATACGATATCTTCTTTCCGCTACACTCCAGGCTGTGATCGCACAGCGCCTGATCCCGATGACGGACGGCGGTCGCGCTCCCGCGGTGGAAGTAATGGTTGTCACATCCACCATCAGGGAGTATATTATTGATCCTGTAAAGACGCCCCTGATCCAACAGGCGATCAAGGAAGGCGTTTCGTCTCATGGGATGCAGAGTTTCGATCAGTCGCTGATGCAGCTCCTGACCGACGAAAAAGTATCACTCGAGGAGGCTCTCAAGAACAGCTCGAACCCGCACGAATTCAACCTGAGAATGAAGGGTATTCAGGCGACGAGCGACAAGACTTGGGAGGACTTCGAGGGAGTTGAGAGCAAGGGCGCGACCGGCGATTTTTAGAATCATTCTATGTACAAAAAGATACTTGTTGCTGCCCGGGGCGAGATCGCCCTGCGGATAATCCGTGCGTGCCGAGAGCTCGGCATAGCCACTGTAGCCGTTCATTCTGAAGCCGATCGGGAGTCTCTGCATGTCAAACTCGCCGATGAAGATGTCTGCATAGGTAAGGCCCAGCCGGTAGAGAGCTACCTCAATATTCCAAGGATCATCGCCGCGGCCGAGATAACCCATTCAGAGGCGATACATCCGGGGTACGGATTCCTCGCCGAGAGCAATCGTTTCGCCGAGATCTGTATGTCCTGTCACATCGACTGGATCGGCCCCGATCCATCAGTCATGTCAAAGATGGGAGACAAGGCCCTGGCCCGCGAGTTGATGGCAAAGGCGGGACTGCCGATCATACCGGGCAGTGATGGCGAGGTGGAGACCGAGGATGAGGCGATCGCCATCGGCGGGCAGATCGGTTTCCCGGTGATGGTCAAAGCGACCGCCGGAGGGGGAGGAAGAGGTATAAGGGTCGTGGAGGACGAGAAGCAGCTGGGTGAACTATTCCATGCGGCTGGCAAGGAGGCGGAGATCTCATTCGAGAGCGGAGGTCTCTACATCGAGAAATATCTAGATTCTCCCAAGCATATCGAGGTTCAG
>DAOUUU010000093.1 GCA_030667985.1 Candidatus Krumholzibacteriota bacterium | reverse complement strand
CCCGAAGCAGGGGGTGCTTGTCAAATCCGGGGCCGTATACAAGAGTATCTATGATCCATATACGCGACCGGACATCTACGAATACGAAGAAACAGGAATAAGGTCCTCCGTATATTCCCACGCTGTTCTCCCAGTAACCGTCCATGCGGACCGCATAGAAATCACCTAGGCGATCCTCGCTGAAGCTGACTATATCCCGGCGCATGACGTCCTTATCATACATCTTCCATGCCAGTTCAGCTCTTATATCGTAGAGACTCGACGAATCGGCGAGTGACACCGTACCTCCATCCCACCTCCGCCACGAGACGGCAAGACCCCGGTGCGGCTTGACCCTGACAAGCTCGATGGCGGGAACATCCGAGCGCTGTTGATTCAGCTCATAGAGAAAGGGGACGCGGAGTGTGAACTTGTACCTCGCCCTCAGCTCTTCGGTGATCTCCACCTGTTCCCTCTCGAGCAGGTAATTCCGAAGCCGTACCCTGTTCGCCTCTTCGATGATATCTCTGATAATCGCGCCGTTTGATTCGACAACCTTACCCAGACGCTCACTCGAGGCTGCGGTCACTATGAGTGTGAGCTGCCCGGCGTACGGATAGTCGAGTTTCCTGAATATATTCGTCTTCCCCTCGAGCACCTTTCTCACCGAGGCGGTGCCTATGAAACTCTCGATGAGCGCGCCTATCTCACCCTGCCTTACGATGCCGAATAGAATCATGTTCTTCGACGGGGGCTTATTCTCGATATCCATGGCCGGGATGAGCTTCGCTCTGAATTGGAGCTCCTCCTTCGTGTAGTAATCCACCGTGTGCTGGATCTCACGGACCATCGACTCGGTCAGCTTGTCGAGTTTCCCCGACTCCGTGACGATCATTACATCACTGTACGAGCCTACCGGAGGAAATGAACTCCCCTTGTCGCAGGAAAAGAGGGCAAGAAGCGCCACAGGTATGATATATAGCAGTTGCCGCATATTGTACCTTCGTAAATACAATAGGATCTGTCCGGATGCTGGGCAAGGAATATTTCCTACCGGCGGGTCAGCTCCCGGGACAGGATCCGCTGGAGCACCATAACTTCCCGCTCCAGGTTCTCGAGCCGTCTCCAGAGAAATTGGTTCTCCACCATGAGTGAATCCTCTCTCGAGCTCGCGGCGAACTGAACGGGACTCATCGTGGATGTCCTTCCCGAACCGTTCACGAGAAGCGGCTGGGTATATACGCCGCGATCGTAGGGATTCCCCTGTACGCCCCTGCCCGTCGTCTGATACCCGCTGCTGGTGAAATTGACGATGCCGTAGTCTCGCGGGGTGAGCCGGACAGATCGACCGGAAACGCCGTTTCGCGCAGAGGGCAGAGTTGAGTTGATCTGCACCTCTGCGGGATTCCGGAACGCAAACCAGACACCGACGAGCACGATCACAGCGATCGATGCCGCACTGGCGACAAACTTGACACCCCATCGCCATTCACCGATCGAAACTCCGTCGGCCAGCCTTACGCGTCTGGTCTTTTCCTGCAATATGGCCCTTTTCAGATTCCATTCGAAGTTCTCCGATGGAGATAATTCCGGCAAGTCGCAGAGGAGATCTAGACAGCAATTCATCTCCTTTGCGTAGGAAGCGCACTCGGGACAGTTGTTGACATGCTTTTCAAGCATCATCTTCTCGATCTCGTCCAGCATCCCATCCCTGTTCTTGAGGCAGAACTCTCTAGCCTTTTGACATCTCATGATCCGTTCCCCTTTAGCCTGTAATCATTAGCAAGAAGTGGTGCAATGGCTTTCCTGAAATACTTTCTCCCTCTATTAATACGCGACCGGACGGTGCCCAGTTTGAGCCCCGTCGTCGCGGCTATCTCTTCGTAACTCAATTTGTCGATCTCCCTCAGGACGAAGGAAGGCCTGTACTTGGGGGGGATCTTCTCGATCGAGTTCTGGATGAGCTCCTTCAGATCCCTCTGCTCGGCATCCTCGTCCGGCCTGCTCGAATCGTCCTTGAGCTCCATCCACCGGCCGGAGTCACTATTCATATCATCGGACCAGAGGCTTATCATCGTTGGCCGCCTCTTTATATTTCTCATGCGGTTCCGGACAAGGTTGGTTCCGATCGTGTAGAGCCAGGTAGAGAACCTCGCCACAGTCCGGTACTTCTCGGCATGTATGTACGCTTTCACGAATGTCTCCTGGGCAAACTCCTCCGCCTCGATTCGATCCCCCAGCAGGCGGAACAGATAGTTGAATAGCCTGTTCTTGTAACGGCCCACGAGGATATCGAACGCACGGTTGTCACCCTCCTGCACGTGAAACATAAGCTCCTCGTCGGAGAGCTCCCCGTACGCTATCCTACCTCTCGAAAGTGGTTCATTGCGGGTCAAATCACCGTCTCCTCTACCTTTGTCCTTCACTCCTCTCCTACCCCCGAGGTCGCGTAAAGTTCCATTTTCATACGCCCTCCCGATCTTTTTCCTGATTTTCTGTATTTACTCGGATCCGGCCGGTCCACTCCAGCGATCTACGATATCGAATGTGATTTTTTCCCGTCCGCTATCTCGGGACATAGTTATTCGATTGGGGTAGAACGAACTGTCGTCATACTTGTAACTCGTCGTAAAACAATCCATTTCATCCTGCAAGCAAAAAGAGAAGCTCTCGACCGTATGCCCATGGTTCCCCTCGAGCTCTATTCGTCGGCCTCTCCACTCCCCAACCAGGCGCCATCCATTCTCTCCTTCTGAAAGTTTGGGGCCGGTCATCTCGGAGCACTTCGGGAACGCAAACAGCAGCACGTAGAGCAGATCGTCGGCATAGAACTCGAATCCGACCCCGGATGTGATGATCGCCAGCGAAGAATCAGCATCGAACCATCTGCCCCTCTCACGGTCTACCAGTGTTAATTCCCCATCCCGCAGCCTGACCAGTACATCCTCCTCGTATGCGCCGAAGAGGCTCGAATGCTTGAAATCGATCGTGAGATCGTCATCTCCGTTGAAATCGATTCGGCATATCCCCCGAACACGGTACTTCGGAAGATCGATCTTCACCCTGCCGACCGCCGTGACTGCGGGAGCCCTAAAATCGACTGGCAGCCATTCATCCCCGTCGCACGAGAGGGTCGAACGCTCCAACACGTCCGATGCGCACGACTGCATTACTAGACATATAACTATAAGATAGAGAGTTGTTTTAATGTCAATTCTCCGGCTTACCTGCCGCTCCCCCGAGGGCCCTGACACGCTCGATAAGGTCCTCCCTGCCCGGCTCTATCAAGAGCGATCTCTCGTAGGCTTCTATGGCCTTCCCGTTCCGACCCAGCTCCTCGTAGGTCCTGCCCAGGTGTTCCCAGATAACAGGATCGTCCCCAACCCTGTCCAGCGCCTCGATGAAGATCGCCACCGCGTTCTCGAAATCACCCTGTTTATACCGAATCCAGGCTAGACTGTCGAGGAAGTACCCGTTCTCGGGATCCTTGTCGAGCGCTTTGTTGAGGAGCTGCTCGGCGAATTCTAGCCTCTCTCCCATCTCGGCGAGCAGATATCCGTAGTAGTTATTGACCGTCGCGTCCGATGGGTCCTGTTCATACAGGCGTACGATCATTTCGAGAGCTTCGTCGAACCTCTTCTGCCCTTCGTACAAGTTGGCAAGCTCGAGAAGTGTCCGGCTGTCCCCAGGCCTGAGCTCGTCGGCCCTCTGGAGAAACCGTTCCGCTTCCGGGACCCGTTCGGCTCTTCTCATGACAGCTCCCATCAGATAATTGTCCTCCGCCAAATCGGAATCCACCCTTCCCGCCGCCGCCTCGAGGAGCTTCTCAGATTCCTCTTGGGGTATCTCGATCGCCTGATCGGGCCCGTCCGCAGGTCCCGCCAGACCGTAAGAAATAAGGAGCAGCCCGATGTAGTTGGAGAAGTTGCCGGGCTCGGCCTCGATCAGTTCACTTAAATATCCATGTGCGTCCCTGAAATGACCCCGTTGGATCTCGATCTCTGCGATCACCCTCCTGATGATCAGGTCGTTCTCCAGCCTGCCGAGAAGCGACATGAATATCTCCAGGGCATCGTCTGTCCTGCCCTCCCTGTAGTAAAACCTGCCGAGCATTATGATCCCGCCCTCATCGAGCTTCCCATCGGCGTGCAGAGGTTCGAGCAGTGTGATACCCTCGGCGTATTCGGCTCTCTCGAAGAGCAGCTCGCTCAGTTCCTTCAGGGCGTCTGCGTTATTGGGATCGCTCTCGATGACATTGTGGTAGGACCTCTTCGCCTCCTCGATACGTCCCGAGCCCAGAAAGAGCGTCGCGAGGGCAAGATGAGCGTTGGAAAATCCGGGATTTATCTCGACCGCCTTCTCGAACGCTCCGATAGCCTTTTCCAGCTCGCCCGTCTCATAGTAGAGGACTCCTAGCTTATACTGCAGATAGAGATCCTCGCCGAAGATCCTCGAAGCCTCTTCGAGAAGATCCCGAGCCTTGTCTACTTCACCTAGATCGAGGTATACTCTCGACAGATCCTTCAGGACATCGAAGTTCGATTCGTTGCCCATCTCCTTCAGCTCGAGCAGGAGTGAAAGGGCCTTCTCCTTCTCTCCCCGGCCGTATTCGATCTCAGCGAGTATACGAGTGGCCTCGTATTTGTAAAAACCGGCCTCGATGAGACCGGAGGCGTACCGTTTCGCCCTGCCGAGATCGCCCAGCTCGAGATAGATACCGGCGAGGTTGAGCTGGATCCTGGGGTTGTCCCTTTCGTAACGGTTAGCGCGCTCATACATCTCGCGCGCCGCCTGCAGATCGAATCTCGATTCGAAGAACACACCATGGAGATAGTGTGTGATAGCCCTCGGGTCCATGACCTCGTATGCCCTGACCGCTGACGGCCCGGTCAGTTGGGTGAAGATCAGAAAAAGTATCGCGATAATTCTTTTCATGTCGGCAATGTCCTTTCGGTTGACCCTATTATTATATTGTACGGCATGGATATCGGCAAACACATTAGGATTGCAGGTTCAAACGTGTTGACACGGCCGAGGCCGGGGTTATACATTTCCAGAGTGGTGCACGATGTGTTACGCCGGGTGTGTAGCGATCGTCCCGTCATCCCCTGAATCAGGCGACCCCCTGCGATCATACACTACTCGACTTTTAAAAAAGAGGTGATGTCATGAGAAAACAGGAATCAAAATTGTGGCTGGCCGCCCTTCTGGCCGCCGCCCTGCTCTTCCCCTCGGTGGCAGAGGCCGATGTAGGTGTGGGGATATCGCTCGAGAAGCTCGGTATCCTCGTTACTCCGGGCACTGGAGCCAGACCCTACGGAATGGGAATGGCCTATTCGGCTGTGAGTGACGACGCGTTCGCACTGCTCTACAATCCGGCCGGATTGGCTCAGGTGAGCAAAAAAGAGCTCTCTCTCGGCCTGCACCATACGGGCAGGGATATCACCGGCAGCTACGATGGGCTCCAGTCTACTCAATCCGGCTCATATACCTCCTTTGGCAATTTCGCGTTGACGTACCCCTATCCGACATACGGCGGCAGCCTCGTTCTCGGATTCGGCGTCTTCAGGGTGGGAAACAGCGACCTCGATACATACAAGAATGGTTATCTCTCCGATATTCCGGCAACGGCGGAGAACAGCTACACGCAATCGGGGAATATCTACCAGTACCACCTCGGGATCGGAGCGGAGATAACGCCCAACGTCTCACTCGGAGCCGGTTTGGTTTTCTGGAGGGAATCGGTCGATTTCACCGAGCAGATCATATACGAGGACGTCGGTTCACTGGCAGTCTATACTGACGCCGTCTCTATGAACATGAACGGCTTCAGTTTCAACATGGGGTTGCTAATGAGATTCAACGATATCCTGGGGGCCGGATTCCTGTTCACGAGTCCGGCGTGGCTCAACTATCGAGGAACTGGATACCTCACTTACGACGGAATCTATTACGAAGGCCCATACACCGACTGGACATACGACGAAGCCGGACGCATCGACGAGGACTATACGCTCCCGATGAAGTTCAGGGGCGGGGCCAGCGCCAGGCTTGCGATCCTGCTGCTCTCGTTCGACCTGGAATACATCGATTATTCTCAGACGAAATACAACGGCAAGAGATTGATAGACGATCTCTCGCCGGGCCGGCCGCCAGTCCTCAAGAGCGTCTGGAACATATTTGCCGGAGGAGAGCTTGCCATCCCGAACGTGCCGGTGCGGCTCAGGGCCGGATACAACTACATGCCGCTCAGCCTATCGACGATCGAAGAGATCGCCTTCATCGAGAACGATATGCTCGCCTCGTATGTCGGTGATGCCGGAATCATCCACGAGCGGCAGAACTATACATTCGGCGCGGGCATTGTCATCGATCGGATATTTGCCATCGACGCCGCAGTCTCTTTCGGCAGCTTTGAGAGGGAAACTGAATATTCAACGGAAAAGCAGGAAACAAGCGAGTTCGTCCTGACCGGTACTTACAGATTCTAATCGGTTTTTCGGCTGATCCCGCGCAGCAGATCGAGGTAGGCCTCGTCGAGCTTGTCCATCATCTCCTCGCCGAGACCGCCTCCAGCCTGCATGATCTGGTTGTAATACTCCTCCAGATACCTGCAGAAATAGACGTTCTGGCGCACGATCTGATCGTCGACGAGCTTGAGGACTTCTTCTCGCTGCTTGAGGAACTCGTCATCCTCTTCCCGCCTGGAGATATTGTGGAAATAATCGTTGAGCAGCTGAAGCCAGTACTTGTCATGGCGGCCGCCGTTGTCGAAGACGCAACCCGGTTCACCGATGAGAAAACACCGCCCATATACGAAATAGGAACAGTGTATCATCCCTTGAAGGAAAAACCGCCTGTGACAATCTACGTTCATCTCCTCCAGGTTGCAGGGGAGCTGGCACTCGCCGCAAAACATCTCCGGATCGCCGCCGAATGTGAATGGAAAATGAATTGCCTTCTTCTCTGTCACAGCGCCACCTCCTAATGTGATTTTCTCAGCTTGTGGAGACCTTCCTTGGCCGCCATCTGTTCCGCATCTTTCTTGCTCTTGCCGCGTCCCTTGCCGATGATATCACCACCAACCTTCACCTCTATGACGAAAATCTTGTCGTGTTCGGGGCCTGTCGTACTCTTGACCCTGTAGAGCGGATATGAACGGTACTTAGCCTGCGTCCATTCCTGGAGGATACTCTTGTAATTGATATGATCCCGGTGCTCGAGTATCTCGTCCATATCGTTCAAGATCCTCTCTTCGATGAATAGGGTGGCGGCATCAAGCCCGCCGTCGAGATAGATCGCACCGATAACCGATTCGAGGACCGCGGTCAGGACTGAATCCTGGTCCGCGACGCCTCCCTTGACCGCATTTTCGCTGAGTATCATATATTTCTTGAATCCAATAGCCTCGGCCTTACGCGCGAGTACGTTCTTGCTCACCAGGAGTGATTTCTTCTTTGTCAGCTGTCCCTCATCGTCCAGGGGAAATGCGTACATCAGGTAGACACTCGTTACAAGCGCGAGGACTGAATCTCCCAGGAATTCGAGTCTCTCGTACGTGACACCCACTTCCCCCGGTTTCAATTCACCGAGGGTGCTCCTGTGCGTCAGAGCTTCGATCAGGCGATCGGGCTCTCGAAAGTTGTATGCGATCTTATCCTGGAACTCGATGAGGTGCGGTTCGAACCCTTTACGTCCGCTCATGAAGATATTTCTGAGGGCTTGAATTATCCGCAACATATGTGAGACTGCTTCCACCCTATGTTTTGTGCTTCTTCAATATCAGAGCGACATTGTGTCCGCCGAAACCAAAGGAATTGCTGAGAATTATATTGAGATCCTGTTTCTCGGCCTTGTTGGCGACATGGTTCAGCTTACATTCCGGATCCGGTTCCTCTAGATTGACCGTGGGAGGAATCACTCCATCGCCCAGAGCCTTGACACAAGCGATGAACTCCAGAGCGGCGGCCGCTCCGAGGAGATGCCCGGTAACCGACTTCGTCGAGCTCACCCTGGGCCTGCTGCCTGAAAATTCGAAGACGGTGCGTAGCGCCACGCATTCGTTCTTGTCGTTATGGTACGTCGATGTGCCGTGAGCGTTGACATAATCGACGTCATCCGGAGTGAGTCCCGCATAATCGAGCGCCATCCTCATCGCCGCTACTGCTCCGGTATGACCCGGAGGCGGCTGCGTCATATGGAATGCGTCTCCGGTGAGACCTACGCCGACCATTTCCGCAAGTATGGGAGTTCCCCTCTTCCTCGCGTGTTCCAATTCCTCCAGAACGATCATGCCCGCACCCTCGCTCATCACGAATCCATCCCTATCCTTGTCAAAGGGCCTACTCGCATGCGTCGGATCTTCGTTGCGTGTCGATAGCGCCTTCAATGAACAGAATCCGCCGAGCGCCATCGGAGAGATCGTAGACTCTGTTCCGCCGGCAATCATCATGTCGGCTAGCCCGTTCTTGATATACATAAAGGCGTCACTTAGCGCATGCCCGCCTGAAGCGCAGGCTGAGACCGTTGCAAAGTTCGGCCCCTTGAGGCCGAACCGGATGGAAACCTGCCCCGCGGCCATATCGGATATCATCATCGGAATGAAGAAGGGGCTGATCCGGGACGGCCCACGCTCGATCAGCACGGAATGCTGCTCCTCGAAGGTCCTGATCCCGCCGATGCCCGAACCGATGATCGCGCCGAACCGCGACTTGTCTATCTCATCCCCGCCGTTACCGTTCATCGCTTCCATGGCGGCGGCGACTGCGAGCTGGACGGAGCGGTCCGCCCGACGGGCATCCTTCTTCTCCATGAACTCCAGAGGATCGAAGTCCTTGACCTCACCGGCGATCTGGCTGTCGTAATCGCTGACGTCGAAAGCCGAGATCCTGTCGATCCCCGATTTCCCAGATAGGATATTCCGCCAGCTCTCCTCGACCGTGTTACCGCACGGGCTGACCAGACCGATACCGGTGACTACAACCCTTCTTCCGTTCGTCGACACTCTGCCTCCCCATAGTAGGAATCAGGTTCTATCTCTACGAGACCGCAGTCGGGCCTAGGCCTCGGAAGAATGCTTCTCGATGTAACCGACCGCCTCGTTGACCTTCGTGATCTTTTCCGCTTCCTCGTCCGGGATTTCGATTCCGAACTCCTCCTCGAGAGCCATTACGAGCTCGACCGTATCGAGCGAATCGGCTCCAAGATCGTCTATGAACGAGGCCTCTTTCGTGATCTGGTCCTGATTGACTGAAAGCTGATCCTCGATGACTTTTTTAACTCTTTCTTCGATAGTAGCCATGGAGTCATTCACCTCCTGTTAAGTTACCCCGTCAAGCCATTACCATTCCACCGTCACAGTGTATAACCTGTCCCGTGACATAACCGCCCATCTCGGAGAGCAGGAAAAGGACCACACGAGAAACATCTTTTCCACTTCCGAATCTTCCGAGAGGTATCATACTGCGCATCCCTTCTTTTCTCTTATCCGGAAGGGCCGCCGTCATAGCCGTTTCGATAAAACCGGGTGCGATCGCGTTGGCGGTGATGTTCCTGCTGGCGAGCTCCTTGGCGACCGACCTTGTAAAGCCTATGATTCCCGCCTTGCTAGCCGCGTAGTTGCTCTGCCCGGCGTTGCCCATGATTCCGATCACGGACGAAATGCTAACAATGCGGCCGAATCTCTTCTTGACCATATGCTTCGCCACGGTGCGGGTGAAATTGAACGTCCCTGTGAGGTTTATCCTCAAAACGCTCTCCCACTCAGCCTCGCTCATACGCAGGATGAGATTGTCCCTCGCGATGCCGGCGTTGTTGACCAGGTAGTGTATCTGGTCGCGCCACGCGAGAACCTCCTCGATACAGGACTCGACATCCTCGCTCCTGCCGACATCACACTTCAGCGCAAGCCCCGCCCTTCCCATCCCT
>DAOUUU010000033.1 GCA_030667985.1 Candidatus Krumholzibacteriota bacterium | reverse complement strand
GCTGATCTTCGGTCAGAGAGGGTGAGCCGGACACATCGAAGAGCAGCGTCGCCCTCGTGCTCACCTTGTTGACATTCTGACCTCCGGGTCCGCTCGAGCGCGAGAACTCGAAGGTGAGCTCGTCGTCCGGAATCGTCAGGTTGTCATTGATAAAAATCATCGATTATCTCCCTCTCCAATATTTTAACATTTTACGGCCGTACTGAAGAAGGGTATAATCGCTATTGGCTCAATCAACATTTTATGAATGCGGGAAGGAGGCGTTTTTTTTTGATCGAACAGGTGCATAAACACATCATCTCCGAGCTCGAACGGAACACGCGGACCGATGTCGTATTTATCATATCCGCGGTGCTTATCAATCTTATCACACTCGCCGTCAATTCGTCCCTCGCCGGCGAATCCCGGATCAGAGGCAGCTACGTCGCTGTGATGATCATCTTTGTCGCCCTCACTATCGTCGTCACTATCGTCGTCCTCGTCGGGCTCCTCAAGGGCAAACAGACCAGATCGAAGCTGATATGCGGGCTCCTCCAAATGTACAAGGATGAGAATGTCGACGGGTATTACGATTCATCGCTCCTGCAGAACTACAACACGAGATACAATCTCTTTATCCTGGTGGTCGTTTTCACCGGAGCCGTATCGATCCTCGTTCCTTTCATAATCAGGTAAACCCCATTGTTTTAGGGCGATATCCTACTTCTGGGCACAGATATTGCGGTGCCCTGTAGTGGAAAATTGTTTCTTAAACCGGGCTATTGGTATGCCGGCGATAGTGCAGGGTCGCCTGATAAGGGAGGTAACTGTTGAGTATTTCCTCGAAAGTCTATGTTATCGATTCAAAGACCGGGCGAAGACGCGGAGGAGCTCCTAAAGGTTCAGAGCGGGTAGAGTACAGGCCGGATTCCGCGGCGGGTGCTCCGTCCGGTTCAGACTCTGTAGCAAAACAGAGTGGCTCCGGGGATGCTTCTGCGCAGAAAGCGAAGGGCGGCGAATCCAACGCGAGGCGCAAGGATTCACCGGCGCTCACCATGCTCTCCTATCTTCTCGGTCCTTTGGCGATCCTCTCGATCAAGCGGGGCCGGAAGAGCAAGATCTGGCTCTCGATAGCATTATCATCCTCTGTTCTCTCGGTCATCGCGCTATGGCGGTGGGGGTCGATATTCTCCCATCCCGCGACGGGAAGCTTCGCCGATGGTGTCTGGGTATTTCTGGGATGCGTTGCGATTGCGGCGGCTTTCACCACATGGGCCTACGCTGTGATCCTCATTGGAAGGCATAAGAGCTCGGCACTTCGCCGGTTGCCGGCTTGGCTGGGACATCAAGCAGCCGTGGGGCTTCTCGGCATTCTGTTACCAGGCCTTGGTCTTTTCATCACCGGTCATAACAAAAGGGCTGCTTTCGCTGTCTGGATGGCGGGAGCCGTTCTGCTTTCGGCCCTTGTTCTCTCGCACGCCCGATGGCTCTGGCGGTGGAACGAAGCGACCGGAGCTGTGGCCATAGCTCCGCATACGCTCGAGTATCTGTTTCTCGCCTTGGGTGTGGCGGGGATTCTCGGATCGCTGACCTGGATAGTCCAGGCCCTGGATGGAACGAGATTCGCGGGCTCGCGCGCTTCTCGGAAAGTCGGAGTTCGCGGCGATCTGCTCGCGGGAATGCTGCTTGCCGTAATCGTTGTATTCGCGGTCACAGTCGAGCCTGCATCGGTGGCGAATACTCTGGACGAATTCGCATTTTCGACATACGCGGAGGGGCTGAAGATCATACCGCTCCATGCTGCTTTGAACGCGGTGTCGCTCGATCCGTCGAAGCCGGTATACGTGCTTAACGCGGCGTCGATCTATGAGGATCTCGGGAAAAGCGTGGAAGCACAAACTCTGCGCATCGAGCTCTGGAACAGCTGGGAGCCGTGCGTTGAAGTGTTCGAGGAAGAGGGTAGGCTCGTTCGGCACGAGGCGCCGGTGAGACCGGAAGATGCATTGGTGGAACGGGACGTACTTGATGAGCCTGTCAGCGATCAAGTGGTCATCGTCGAGCCTATAGAAACAGGACGCCTTGCGACCTGGGATCGCCTCGACGCCCTGTACGGTCTCTTCGAGATCGAGGACGCTTTCGTCTATGCCAACGCTTCGAACTGATCTAGGGCGAATATCTTAAAGTCGTTCCGTTTGTCCCGACGGCATAGATGTATTTGTTGGGCACTGATAGGCCCCAGACTCCGTAGAATGTCTCGGTAGGCCCACCGGAAGTGACTAGCTCTTCCCATGTGCTGCCGTCATAGTGATAGAATAGCCCATCCGCTCCGGCGGCATATATGTCGCTCGTTGCGAATCCCCAGACGCCATATATCGTGCGCGTCTCGCTCGAGATCGACTCGTCGCTCCAGGCGACGCCGGACCAGTGGTAGATCGCGCCGTTCGCCCCTACCGCCCAAGCCTGACCGTCAAACGCGACCCAGACGTCGTAGAGGGCCTGGTCCATCCAAGCTTCCCTGAGAAGCGCCCATCCCACACCGTCGTAGTGGTAGGCGTTGTACATATAATAGTCGAGAACGGCCCAGACATCCTCCGGCCCGCTGCCGTGTATGCCGGTCACCTTATCGTATCCTTCGCTGAGTTCGTCGCTTGTGAGATCGGAGCAGTCCCAATGGTAGAGCGAGGGCATCATCATAGATATCGCGGGACCTCCCCAGTACTGATCGCACTGGCTGGTGCCCCAGATCGAGGAGACCATATCGAGTAACCAGCCAAAGTTAGCTTCCGTCCAATTGGTCGAGCCGTCGTCGTTGTTGAATGTTTTGCCGTATGTGGCTCCTGCATCAGCGACGCCGCCACCGACCCATACGACACCAGTCTCGGTAACCCAGATCGCGTCGAGAGGTATCTCGTCGAAATCCTCCTCCATCCAGGCGTTGAACTGCATCTCGCCATGAGTGTGGCGGATGACCGTTCCCCCGTCACCACACGCGTAAACCTCGCTGTCGTCGCCATAGACATCAAAGAGGTCGTATGTCGTGACTTGTGCAAACCACATCCAATTCCCCGATTCTTCGGTCGCGATTCCATGCAGTGACAGTGTCGGGCAGTCGTATGCATCTTGGCCCGTCTTGACGATATTGATTGTGCAGTCCTTGGTGCCGGCAGTCAGCGGAGCGAACCGGAACGTCAACTCAGTGCTGTAGACTCCTGTGGCTTGATTATGGTCGTATGGAAAACTGGGGCTGCTGAAATCGAGCGTGGTAGTTGGATTCAGTGAGATGGGATCTATGAAGCGGAAGTCGTCACACGCTATAGTCGGATTGTCGGGCGGCCATGCAACGACCGATAGGGTGACACTGAGATCGTCCGAAGTTCCGATCTCCACGGGGCTGAAATCCAGGTACGCCGGGTCAAAGCCGCATTCATCGATACCTATGCCCTCGGTCACCAAAACAGGACATGTGAAGCCATATCTATCAGAGCTGAAGGTTATATCACACGACTTCTCGCCTGCGGTGAGCGGAGAAAACCGAATTTCCACTTCCGTGTCGTAGGTTGAACTTGTCGAGTTATAGTAATATTCAAGGTTTCCGGTAAACAGTATGTCGGAAGGTTCGCCCGAAACAGGATCGATAAAGCTGAAGTGATCACATCCTATATCGGTCGTATCGGGCGGATATTTTAGCTTGAGTGTGGTTATAAGGTCCGTGTATTCACCTATAACTACTCCTTCGAAATCGAGGACGCTCGGAATTACAACGCAGTTTTCGGTTTGCGCGCCGTTACCCCCCGACTCATCTGTGTTATTCACGGCGCAAGATATATACGAGACGGCAAGCAGAACGCATATCAGAAAACACATAACAAGATTTTTCATGATTGATTCTCCCGGTGCAGAGGCGAGGTATCCTATTGATTGAGTGGGACGATTGTGCGGGGGAATTTGCGTATCGTCAAGAAAAATCCGATATATGGCAACGGGTTTGAGTCAAGCGCTATTTATTGTCTTCTGTTGGAACGGCAAACAGTTTGTCATTGTCAGCTTCGGCCCAGTCCGGATGCGAGGCGTTTGAATAGGAGATGGATATCTTCCAGTATGAGGTAGAGACAGGGGATCAGGAGCAGTGTTATGCCGGTGGCGAAGAGCACTCCGAATCCCAGTCCCGCCGCCATCGGGATAAGGAACCTCGCCTGGATGCTACGCTCGAGGATCATCGGTGTTAGACCGCCGAAGGTGGTGATCGAGGTGAGTATGATCGCGCGGAACCTGAGCTGTCCCGCTGAGGTGATCGACTCGAGATGTGTGCGGCCGCTCTCCTTGATTCGGTTCGTAGCCTCGATCAGGACGAGTGAGTCGTTCACGACTACACCCGAGAGGCCGACTATACCGAACAGGCTGACCATCGTAATGTCGTATCCCATCACGATATGACCCAAAATTGCGCCTACCAGGCCGAATGGTATCGCTGTCATCACAATGAGGGGCTGCGCGAAGGATTTGAACGGGATGGCGAGCAGCGCATAGATGAGAAAGAGAGCTATGATAAATGACCGCAGTATGCCCGTCATGAATTCCCGGTCCTCCAGCGCATCGCCCTCCAGTGTAACACGAACCTCCGGGTGGAGCTCGCGCATGCGGGGCAGGATCTCGGCCTCGAGAGCTCTATTGACCTCGGTCGTATTTGCCTGCCCCTCCTCGATGTCGGCCGTGACCGAGATGACCCTCTGCCGCCGAGAGCGTGTTATCGTTGAATACCCCTGCTCATATGTAACATCGGCGACTTGATTGAAGGGGACCTCGCAGCCGTCCGGTATCCTGATCTGCATCTTGTCAACTGAGCCGAGGGAACGCCTCTCGTCGTCAGGGTAGCGGACGAGGACCTTGACTTCGTCCTGTCCGTACTGGAAGCGCAGAGCCTCCGCGCCGTAAAAGGCGCCCCTTACCTGCTGCGCGAGGTCGTTCAGCGTGATGCCCAGGCTACGAGCGGCCGGTTTGAGCTTGAGCTGGAGCTCGTCCTTGCCCGGCATGTAGCTGTCGTTGATATCCTTGAGGCCCTGGTAGGAGCGTAGTTCATGTTTCATGGCCTCGACCGCCTCGAGCAGTTTATCCTGATCGTTGGATGAGAGCTGCACTTCGACCGGAGCTTGTGCCATCCTGAGCTGTCCCTGGAAGGTGATGCTCTCGGCATCGATGATCGGGCCGACCTTCTTTCGCCACTGGTTCGCCAGGTATGACGCCTTGATGTTTCTCTTCTCTCCTTCGAGGAGCTGCACATTAACCTGTGCTAGGTTTCCTCCGCTGGTACTCGTTGCTCTTGGTCCGCCGCCGACCATGTGGACGCCGATGAGCGAGAAGTAATCCTCGAGGATCGACGGCGCGTCCTCGGGGCGTTTCGCGTCCTGCTCCTCCATCACCTCGATCGCGGACTGTTCGATGTGACCGAGGATCTCACGCGTCCGGCTCACAGGCGTGCTAGCCGGCAGGACGACGAAGCAAATGAGATTATCCGCGTCCATTCGCGGGAAGATCGTGAACTTCACGTGCCCGCTCAGCACGTACCCGAGTGTGATGATCAGGAGGGCGATCCCGATGGCGACGGTGATGTACCGCCACCTGAGACATTTCTCGAGAAAGCGCTTGTATGGGCCACGTATGACATTCTTGAGCCAGAGGTCCATTCTGCGGCTCTTGGGTTTTTCCGGATTCTCGCTGACAAACTTGAACTTGCTGCGGGATAGGTGCGCGGGGAGGATGAAGAGCGCCTCGATAAGGGAACCGATGAGAATGACGATCACGACGACCGGGATGTTCCGCATGATGTTGCCCCGTGTGCCGGGGATCATGAGCAGCGGCCAGAAGGCTGCGATCGTCGTCAGAACGGCGAATATAACAGGTTTTGCCACCTGCTGCGTTCCCTGAATGGCCGAGTCGAAGGGGCTCAGGCCCTTTTCGCGTTTTCTATATATATTTTCACCGATCACGATTGCGTCATCGACGACGATTCCGAGAATCAGGATGAAGGCGAATAGCGAGATCATGTTGATAGAGATATCGAAGAAGGGCAGGAGCCAGAGCCCTGTGGCGAATGCTATCGGGATGCCGAGAGTGACCCAGAATGCGAGCCGTATGTTCAGAAAGAGGGAGAGCAGGCCGATGACGAGTATGAGTCCAAGTGCCATGTTTTTCATCAGGAGACTGATCCTGCTCTTCAGGATGATGGATCGGTCGCTGAAGAAGGTGATGTCCATCCCTTCGGGGAGATCGTCCCGTATATCAGCCACATAATCCTTGACCGTCTTTGCCACCTTGAGTGCGCTCTGATCGGCCACGCGGTAGATCTGGATGAATGCAGCCGGTTTGCCCCGCGTCATCAGCTCGAGGTCGTTGTCCTCGTAGCCGTCGCTCAAGGTGGCTATCTGTCCGAGGGTCACCTTGGTGCCGTCCGTTGCGGTAAGGATCGCGATATCGGCATAGTCGGCGGCTCTGTAGCGCCGGCCCTTTGTGCGGATCAGAATCGTGCCGTCTTCGGACTTGATGTTGCCGGCCGGCAGATCAAGGCTCGCCCGCTGTACCAGGCTCGCGACCTGATTCAGGGTGAGGCAGTACTGACTGAGGGTCGTTTCACTGATATCGATATGGATCTCGCCCCGGCGTACGCCGAAGAGTTCAACGAGCGTGATTCCGGGCATATCCGTCAGGTCGTCCTTGATCTTCTCGGCCAGGTACTTGATCGTAGACTCCGGCGCGTCGCCGTAGAGGGCGAGGTTGATCACCTGGTTTTTCCGTGTCAAGAGGCGGACGACCGGTTTTTCCGCTTCCTTGGGGAAGGTCCTGATACGATCCACTTCGGACTTTACGTCATTGAGAAGGTTGTCCTTGTCCCAGCCGGCCAGGACCTCGATTGTGACCGTTCCGAAGCTCTCTCGGGCGGTCGAATCGATCTTCTTGATGCCGGCAAGACCCGACACTGCTTCCTCTATACGCCGGACGACGGCCTCCTCCACCTCGGAGGGCGATGCGCCCGGGTACTCCATCGAGATAGTGATCATGTCGAGCGTGAACTCGGGGAAGGTCTCGATCTTGATCGTCTGAACGGCAAGGAACCCGGCGACGAGCAGAAAGAGCATGAGCAGGTTCGACGCTACATGATTGTTAGTAAACCAGGCTACGATCCGTTCCATCTACGCTCCGATCCTATTTCTTTTTCTTTGGCGCATCGGCTTCGGAAATCCTATCGGCGGGCCGCTCACGCCCCCCGGGCTTGTAGTTGACCTTGATGCCGTCCGTGACGATTCTGACAGGCGATACGGCTATAAGCTCGCCATCTTCGATTCCGGTGACGAGAACCTGGTCGCCGTCGAACCGCACTACATCGACGGGCCGGAACCTGATCCGGCTCTCCCCGTCGATGATCCATACGATGTCGTTTTCGTGAACGGCGCTGCGCGGGAGCCAGGCGGTGTTCGGAACCGTGACGCCCTCGATCTCGACAATCGCGAAGAGGCCCATCGCGAGCGGCGGCACCGTATCGTAGGGCCTCTCCACTCGCACTATCACTTTGACCATACGGGTCCGTTGATCGATTATTCCCTCGGAGCGCATGATCTTGCCCTCCCAGGTGCGGTTCTGCCCTGCCATTTCCGCGTGTACGGTGACCTTGTTTTCACCAGCGCCGTCCGGAGTGAACCCGGGGACGTAAAACCACTCGAGATCCTCCTGGGGTAGCGGTACGGCGATCTCTGCGGCTTCGATCGAGAACATGCCCCCGAGCTGCTGGCCTACTGCGACGAACTGGCCTATATCGACAGCCTTACGTGTGATCCGTCCATCGAAGGGAGCCCGGAGAGTCGTCCGCGCGAGGTTGAGCTCAGCCTTTTCCAGGTCGGCGTTCCCCGCGGCGAGGCTGGCGCGCGCAGCCTCGAGCTGCGGCTCCTTGGCGACCAGCGGCGGCGGGTCCTCGCCGGCTTTGGCTTCGCCGCTGAGCTTCCATTCCTCTAGGGCCACTTCGGCCTCCTCGATCGCGAGCAGCAGCTTGCTTTCTAGGTCTTTTACCCGTGCTTCGGCCGACTTGACCGCCAGTACGTAATCCTGTGGATCGATCCGGAGAAGCACCTCTCCTTTTTTGAACCGTCCGCCGTCGGCCATGGCCGGCGAGATACGGACGACTTTGCCGCTGACCTGGGGTATGAGGTTGATCTCGCGCAGCGGCCGGACCGTTCCATCGCCGGTAACGAGGACCGTGCTAGGCCCCACATCGGCAGCGATCGTCTTTACGAGCGGCGGCGGCAGGTTCGCCCTGCTCCTTTTCACATCGCTCCTTGTTGCCATAAAGACGGCGAAGATCAAAAACCCAAACACAATGATCGCCGCGGTGAAGACGAGCTGCGCTAGCCCGGGCCTTCTTTTGGTGAAATCCTTGATTCTTTGTATGGCCGTCATTGTTCTACTTCCTTCGAATCCTTGATCTTTCTGTTAATCGTCATTGCTCGGTTTCCTTTTCGTTGGATGAGTCGATCCAGTTGCCTCCGAGCGCCCTGTGCAGGGTCACCCGGTTTGTAAGAATGGCGAGGTCGACGAGCACGAGGCTCTCCTCGGCATTGTAGCGCGCCTGCATTGCATCGAGTACGTTCAGGTAATCGATAAGGCCACGCTCGTAGCGAAGCTCGGCGATTTCCTGCGCCGCTCTCGCCTTTTCCAGATAATCAATTATGTAATCGCGCTGCTCGAGCCGTTCCCGTCTTGCCATAAGCGCGCCTTCCACCTCGGCGAAGGCCGAAAGGACCGTTTTTGCGTAATCGATCACTCCCTGCTCGTATCTCGCCCTGGCCGCGTCCTTTTCGGCAAGAAGAGCGCCTCCGTTGAAGAGGGGCTGCGTGAGCCCTGCTACGAGATTCCAGAGAATATTGTCGGGTTTAAAGAGATTTTGGAGTTCGTTGCTCGTGTATCCGTAACTGCCGGTCAATGTGATCTGTGGGAAGAGGTTTGCCTTTGCCACTCCATATCGGGCGTTCAGGGCGGCGAGATGAGCCTCGGCGGCGCGTATGTCGGGTCTCGTCTCGAGTAGATCGGAGGGAAGTCCGGCCGGTACGGGCTCGAGGCGCTGGTAGTAGTCCTCCGGATGACTGCGGGGCGGTCTTGTCCCCGGATAGCGGCCCAGCAGTATGGAGAGCCGGTGCTGGGTCGTCCCTAGCTCCTGGTTGAACTCCGGCATTCTCGACTCGGCGCTTGCGAGCGTTCTCTGGGCCTGCTTGAGCTCCAGCACCGATGTGAGTCCTCGCCGGTAACGCATCTCGACTGTGCGAACACTTTTTCTCAGCGCTTCTGTCGTCTGCTCGAGGATATGGGTTCTTCGTTCGAGCGCCTCTTGCTGGAGGTAGAGAGAGGCGGTCTCCGCTATTACCGACTGCATTATCGTCTGGCGGTTCTCTATCGATTGTAGTAGATCGGCGCGGGACGCCTCGTGCGTCCGGGACATCTTTCCCCAGAGATCGAGTTCGTGGGAGGCGGCGATCGATGTGTTATAGCTTTCGGTTCTTCCGCTTGTCGACGGAACGGAGGAGGCTGCCGGCAGTTCCTGCGTCTGGTATGAGCCGCCGAGGCTGATCGAGGGGAGGCGACCGGCGCGGGCCTGTGTGTTTCGCGCCTCGAGTTCTAGCACGACGGCTGTCGCTCGTTTTATGTCGAGATTGTTCAGGACCGCCTCCTCGACGAGGCTGTCGAGCTCCTCGTCCCGGAATACGGTCCACCACCGGGTATCGATTCTCAGGGCATTCGTGTCGACCGCCGCCTGTACAAAGGTGTCCGCGACGGCGAGTTGGTCGGTGGGCCGCTCGTAGTCGGGGCCGATCCTCAGTCCTACCCCGCAGCCTATCCATGCAGCGGCGACTATGAGAGATAATGCCCCGGTAACGATTCGTTTCACCACAGCGACTCCCGTGGAAATGATTGGATTTTCTGCTGATCCCTTACAGAATGTATAAACGCAGGAGGTTCTGAAACCTTGCGCTGAAATTTAACAATTCGGTTGAAAAAATAATAGAGATTTCAATACTGCGAAATCTCGGGGCAAGCTCAATTACCAAAAGTCCTTCGAACCGACCGTAGCTGTACTGACGGTCCTCGCGGGCAGCCCACGCTATCTGTTCTGGGTCAAGACTGTCCGGTCTAGCGTTTGATCTTCCGCTGCAGCTCGCCGACCCTGCCGATCAGTTCACTCGTTCCGTAGAAACCGTTGCTCCCGGGACAAAACAGAAAGGGGCTGACTTTCATCGGATCGGGCATGCCGTTCTCGTCGAGCACCGATTCATCCACCTTGATATCGACGATCTCTCCTATGAACATCGTATGGCTGCCGACCGGAACCATGGTCGACACCCTGCATTCGACGACGAGCGGGAACTCGGCCAGATAGGGAGCGTTGACGTGCTCTCCCTTGACGGCCGTCAGACCGGTCGCCGCCAGCTTGTCCACGTCCCTGCCCGAGACGGTGCCGAAAAACGCTGTCTCGGCAGCATATTTTTTCGAAGGGATATTCACTGTGAAGGATCTCGTCGCCAGGATGTTGATGTAGGAGTATCTCGACTCCCTGATCGAAACGGTGACCGACGCGGGATCGGAGCAACAGATGCCGACCCAGGAGGCGGTCATCATGTTCGGTTTTCCATCTGTGTCATACGAGCCGATCACCCAGACTGGAACGGGCGGGATGATCGTCCCCGTGCCGAAGGATTTCTTTTTTCCCGCAACGGCGGAATCTCCGGTGAGAAGGGCGCACGCGAACACACCGAGCACAATGATACCGAGTACCGCGGCTTTCCTGTAGCGGTTCATGGTTACCATCCTTTGTGAAGGTTGTATATGTCGATAATTCTCGATTACATGATAGCAGCGATGAAAGGAATGTCAATTCTTCTTCAGGTCCCACCAGCCGTACCAGTTCATGAAGATCTGAACCTTTTCGTTGTCGGTGTCCATCTCGTAGAACCGCTCCCAGATGTATTCAGCGCCGATGGTGAGCACGGCGCCCTTGCTGCTGTAGGCCTCGACGGCGACTCCGAGACCGGGGCCGAGCATGTTGTGCCAATCGGTGTTCTCTGTGTCCCAGCGGTAACGCAATGTTGCATAGGTGTTTAGGGTCACATTTCCCCACCTGGCCCAGTCTACGCCCTGCCTGATCCAGCCGTCCAGGAGCAGGTTCTCCTCGGCCCCTTCGCGCGGGATCTCGTACCGGAGCTCTCCCCAGGTGCTCCC
This sequence comes from Candidatus Krumholzibacteriota bacterium, assembly GCA_030667985.1. GTDB lineage: Bacteria > Krumholzibacteriota > Krumholzibacteriia > Krumholzibacteriales > Krumholzibacteriaceae > DAOUUU01. The sequence goes on along the minus strand of DAOUUU010000033.1, from coordinate 9,594 downwards.
GCGGTATCCCTCGAAGGCGAGCGTACCTCCAGCCAGACAGAGTACAAGTGTCACAGAGAGAAAAATCGTCGTCATAGTGTGCTTCATCGGTTATTTCCTTCCGTAGATCTGTGCGTCGGTCGTTCCCCATGAGTGCTGGATTGTGAAATCCTCCAGCAGTAGGAAATCTTCATCTATACTATCACTGTAATCGGTACAGGGATAATGCTTTCCGTAGTATTTATCCTCGCAGACGACGAAGTCAACCTGTTCGTCGATGCGGCGATGGGGATTGCTTTCGCGCATATACGATGTGATGTGATGGAATTCTGAGTTCGGGTATTTCGAGCCGAGGGAGTATTCGTAGATGACGCCGTCCCATCCGTTCATCGCGACTCGCATGCCGTCGAATCCGTTCCGGTCGAAAAATTCTATGACCGGCGAGACGTCCGGGTACTGGCCTTCGAGCCACTGGAGGTTGTAGAAGCCGTATGCCCAGATCACCGCGACGACGGCGATTGTAAAAAATCTTTTCGCGGCACGGCTTGTTCCTCTCATCGAGAAGAGATGGGCTATGTGGTCGACGCCCAGGGCCGCCGCGGGAGCCAGAAAAATGAGCGCAAATATCATGTTCTTGTTCACGGACCGTTCCGTTCTCGTGACGAGATGGAGCAGGATGATCGGAGTGGAGAGCAGGATGAGCATGAGGGCCGTCTTGCCCCACTTTTCGTGAAAGAGGCCGAATATGGCGAGCAGGTAGGCGAGCGCCACCCACCGGAAGGTCCACTCCGTCAATGTGCTTATAGGAAGGTGGCTCGTTTCGCGAACACCCGAGATCTGGGCGGCGACCACCTCATTTGGCGGGTAGGGGGCGAATGTGATATAGAGGGCCGATACGATCACGAGCGGCAGCAGGAAGTAGAGCAGGGTTTTCTTGGCGCCGCGCCTTGCCAGGACCAGGATCAGGAATGCGGGCACGAAGACCGGGACGAGGTACTTGGTGACACCAGCCAGGAACATGAAGACTGCGCTCGACGCTAGCGCAACCGCTTCATAAGGTATTGACCTCACCCGCTCAGAGGCGACAAAGAGAAGAAGGGCGAGACTGAGGAAGAACGCGGCGAGCATATCGTAGGTCGCCAGCTTCATCAGGTAAAGCGCCTGGCCGGAGAACTGGAAGATCGCGGCCGCCAGTATGGCGAAACGGTTACCGAGGAGCATACGGGCTGTGAGATAGATCACGAGCGTCGTTGCAAGGCCTATCGCGATCGTCAGCACACGCGCTCCGTAGAGCCCGCCCCAACTATCTCCGTAGGCGGCCATAATCGGCCAGGTGGTGACCGAACCGGTGTGGGAGGGGCAGCCGTCGCACGGCTCGCCGCTGAGGAGCTGCTTGCCCATAGTGATGTGGAAGGCCTCGTCTATGAATACCGAGTTGTAGTCGAGTGTTAGTATGCTGATGATAAGAGCGTAGAGGAGTATACCGAGCAGCAGAAAGGTCATGACGCCGGGGCGGTCCTTTTCCAATGTTTTGCCGGTCTCGCTGCCGTATGTGTACCGTTCGATCATATCGTCATGGTCCATTCATCCTACCGTATACTCTCTATTCTCTTCCCGACGCGTATCATGTGCAGCAGATCTTCCGGGTCGGCCTTGGTGAGCCTGATGCCGGCGAACATCTCGGAGAAATTATTCGATTCGCATAACTTCACGCGAGCGACCTCGCCTTCCAGGGGGAGGAGCTCCTGCCCTATCACAGCCTGGAGTTTGACGCGGGAATCCAACTCGTGCGAGTGGCGCGACAGTATGAGCAGGCCGCTCGTGGAGATGTTCCGTATGACTCCGTACGATGGTTTTCCATCTCCATTCGAGATCACCGCGGGCAGATAGGCGCCGGTCCGTTCGGCCCGCCCGACACGTTTCCGCTGTTTCATGAATCGTTTTACGAAATAGGTCAGGTACTGTGTCGAGTACTCTGCGAGAAATTTCCTGACGGCGGAATCGTTGAGGTAATTGAGTAGCGTGTCCCTGTCCTTGTCGGATATGCCAGTGAACGAGAAGCCGACGCGCGATACGGTATGGCTGTTGACCGCGGCGTTCTTGCCCTGGACGAGATGACCCTCGAGGAGGATCGTCTCGCCGGGCAGATCGATTTTCATCTCGACTTCGCGGTTGCCGGGAACCCGGTCGACCGAGAGCAGGGAGAGCCCCTTGCGCGTCAGATCCTCGGCGACAGAGATCCGGCGGATCTCCTGATCCTTTTCCCTGTAGTAATAGACGACGGGCACCATGTCCGGAATCCTGAAGCACTCGCGCCGCTGCACGATCTTCTTCTTCGCGTAGAGGAAGATTGCGAGGGCGAGCCCGCTGTTGTATAGGGCCCAGAGGCTGTTGACCGCGATGATGAACTCGTCGCTCCTCCGGCCGAAGATGAGCAACGTGAGGGCGAAGATGATCGCCGCTATGCTCGCCGCAAACACGATCATCTGGGGAGCGAGGAGAGCGTATGGCGCGGGAGAACGGTCCCCCTTCGGCGTCACCTTGAAGCTTTTCGCCCGCTTGGGCAGAAAGAGGGAGAAGAACGACTGTACGTAGGTGATAAACTTGCCCATGCTGAACTGCTCGAGCATGAGGTTTCCGCCAAAGCCGCGCCCCATCTCGTTGAACGCGAAGAGACTTATCGTGTAATAGGGCACGAAGTGGAGAAGGTAATTGATATCGAGCGCGCGCATCGGAAGGATTCCGGTAAAGAGAGCGATCGGTGGCGTTATGTAGAAGATGAGTTTCTGAAAACCCTCGATAGGATAGATCAGGCTCGCGAGGTAGCAGAGCCGCTGGGATAGAGTGAGCCCCCGCACGAAGATGGGGTTAGCCTTGAAGAAGACCTGCCATCCGCCGAGTCCCCACCGGCGCCTCTGTATGTGAAACGGCAGGATCGTCTCCGCGGCGATCCCGTAGGCGAGTGGTTCGTTGTGGTAGACGCTCGACCAGCCCTCCGACTGGAGCCGGATCGAGGTCATCATGTCCTCAGTGATCGAGCCGGTCGCTATGCCGTCGATGTCGTCGAGGGCCTTTCGCCTGAGCAGTGCGCAGCTGCCGACGAAGTAGGCGGCGTTCCAGCGGTCGCGCCCCGGTTGTATCAGATCGTAGAAGAGTCCCTGCTCGCCCCATACGTAGCGTTTCTTGTGGTCGACCCGGTGCATGAAGGAGTCGATGTTGTAGAAGGCTTGAGGTGACTGGACGAACCCTACATGATCGTCCTTGAAGTACCCTATCAGGCGATCTATGAAATGAGGCTGCGGCGCGTGATCCGCGTCGAATATCGCGACGAACTCGGCCTTCGATCTCCTCAGGCCGTAGTTGATGTTTCCAGCTTTCGCGTTATCGTGCATCGGCCGCGCTATGTAGGCGCACCCGAGCTCTTTGCAGAGCTCCTCGATCTCATCGCGTTCGCCGTCGTCGAGCACGACCGTACGGTGCGGGTATATCATTTCGTTGCAGGCGAGCAGTGTTTTTCTCAGGACATCGACCGGTTCGCTTTTTGTCGGTATGAAAACGTCGACCGTCCGTCCCTCGAGGGGGGGCGGCGTGGTGCGCTTGAGGGGCCGCCATACGGTGAAGTAGAAGAGGGCGGTCGTTATGAACCCGAAGAGCTCGGCAATCCAGAGCGACCAGGAGAAGAGGAGCGCGTTCGGGTTAAAGGTCTCCGTCACCCTCCAGAAGAGGTAATAGATTGTGACGGCGATCGCCACACAAGCGAGGATCCGTCTGAGAAGTTCTGTCTTACGCTCCGTAGAGCTCATATCGCGGCACTACCAGTGGTGTCGAGCCCAAGGCGAGAAACAATTTAGAGCCGCAAAGCAATCGATCTATAGAATAGGGAAACAAGTTCCCTGTTCCCTCTGTGCGAGATGGCACAAATAGGAGCAAATGGACACAAATACCCTCTGTTAGCTATAAATACCTTTTCCATTATAGCAGATAATAAAAGTTCTGTATAGGTGGCCGAGCCTGATTTATCCGCAAAAGGATGAGGAGCCGCACGAAGAGCAGTAGAACAGTTGAATATATCGCCAAATAGTAACTTTAAGATATTGCAAAATCGTGGTATAATAGCGGCGGCTTCAGTCATAGGATCATCATCTCAAATAGGGGGCTGTAGCATGCGGACTCTTATATCCATCCTGGTCGTTATTCTCTCGTTATCCATTGCTGTAGGTATCACCGAGGGCCGTGAGACTAATCGCGAAAAGGATGTCCCAGTCCGGGACGTCCCGGACGCTGTTTACCACGAGCTCCTCGATACCGGCATGAGACCCCAGTATAGCTCCGCCGCTGTCGACACCTACATGATCGTTTACTACGATTTCGAGTCTATGGATTGGCAGGGGTGGACGCGATTCGACATGACCGCGCAGAGGGATATTTTCTTTCATGCGGACGATTTCGCCGGTCTGGGCGGCGGCGATTTCGGGAGGCTCGTCCCACTCGAAGGATCGAAATCGATATGGTGCGGTTCGAGGCCGGATGACGATCCTTACGAATACTTCTGTACCTGGCAAAATGCCCCCGGTTACGGGAACTTGTGGAATCAGATCTTGTATTTTGGTTCTTTGTCCCTTTCCAATCAGCCGGTGACGCTCTCATACAGTATCTCCGTAGATACGGAGGAGAATTGGGATTTCATCTTCGTCGAGTGCATGGAGGGCTACGATTCATGGAAAGTGCTCGACTCGTACGACGGCGTTGAGCAGACCTTTGCCAGTAATGATATCTTCGGGACGAAGGCTCATACAAAACTCAGATTCAGGTTTGCCTCGGATGGCGCGTGGAGCGACCAGGACGGTCTACACAATTCTGACGGTGCATGCATCATCGATGAGATCACGGTCAGTGACGGTAGCGGCACGATAGACTACGAGGATTTCGAGGACTGGGAGGTAGGAGAGCACAGCCACGATTCCCGATGGCAAGCTATGCAGGCAATGAGCTACGGGCTTTACTCGGGGCTTATGAATAGTCTCACGGAGAAAGATCCCTGTAACGATAATTTCGGGACGCAGGTCGTTTTCTTTATCGGATCAACTGTTCCGAGCGACGAGTATCCCGGTCTCTACGAGACGCCTTTCTGCAAAGGATTAGAGCCGTACGAAGGGCCCTGCCAGGACGAGATGGTCGTATCGCCCATAATCGACATGACAAAGTACACGACCGGACGCGATGAGTTCCAGGATGCCGATATACCGATAGAAGAACTGGCGTGGCTCGGCGGCGCCAAGCTCCGCTTCACCGTATACCGGGATCTTCCGATCAGGAACTTGATTCTCTATAACTGGATGATACGCAGCGTCGATCCCGTTACAATGTGTCCCGGGAGTTGGCAGGATAGATCCGGGAGCGGCTACTACGGTTCGGAGCGGAAATATATTTTCTCGGAGCACGATATCGGTGATCTGGTGGGAGGGGATCCGATCCAGGTCGCGTTAGTCTGCAAAGACTATTGTGAGTTCTGGTACCAATCCTACGGCGATTGCGAAGAGCATACTCCCTCTCCCTGGTTCGACAACGTCGAGATCTTGAAGTACAGCAAACGCGGGCCTCAGTGGAGCTACCGCGATCTCGATCTCTTTCAGGACAACTTCCCCGAGTCTGAATTCGATCTAGAGAGCTGGGTACGCGCCGATGCGGCGATTGATATCAATTATTATTATAATCCGATCATACGTCCGGGCGACTCGATCGTCGTTGATTGCACATCTCCATTGGCCGGTGGTCTCCGACTGGGCGGCGTTACTGGTGATGAGGAGATATACTGTCACGTGCGAGCGACCGATATAGGGCCTTCGGGCAATCCCCCTCTCTATGGCTTCTCTATCGTCGGCACCTACGGCTCCTACGTGGGCGATGACGGCGAGTGGACGATCATCCAGTGTCCGCAGGCGGGAAGATACAGCTTCGTCGTGGACGACAGGTATATGGTCGACCTCAACGACTCGCTCTTCACCAGGGGTTACATGATCGAGTACTACTTCGAGGCGTACGATCTAAATAACGACCGCTCGACGATACCGGAGCATGCCGACGAGGGGCGGTACTTCGAATTCACCTGCCTGCCGACGGGGGGGAGCGATATTCTCTTTGTCGATGACTTCGATGGCATCGGTACCTTCGAGGGCGTCGCGGAGCTCTACTACAACTGGGCGTTCAATGCTGTGATACCGCCGGAAGACTGGCCCGACCGCTACGATGTGAACCAGCCGACCTCCATGGTTGGTAACGGACTTGGTAGCCGCGCGAAGCTCAATCATATCAAGTGGAACGAAGGTAATGAGACCGGATACAAGATCATCCTGTGGGACAGCGGCGATCTCGACGTGGGAACGATTTCGGACGGTTCTGAGTCGAGCGGCAAGAGTGATGATTGCTACCTGCTGATAGACTGGCTCGATCAATCCGGGAACGATGTAGGTCTCTGGGTGGCGGGCGACAATATCGCCTATGATCTGGACGATCTGTCCTCTGTTCCATCGATCACGCTGATGAGCACCTGGTGCGGAGTCAGCTTCGTCAATGACAGCTACTTCGAATTGACTGGGGGTTGGGATGCGGGCGGCGCCGTGAATCCGCTCATCACTGGCTCGATCCAGGGGATTTTCGGAACCGACTTTGAGTTCTACGTCTTTGGCGGCTGCCCGATCCTCAATGACTTTGATATGCTCGATGCGACCGCGAACGGTACAGGTGCTCTATATTATCCCGAGTACGGGGGTGACCGGTACACTGCCGGCATACAGTCGGTCCAGACGAACTGCTACGGTTATGATGCCAAGACACTATGGCTCGGGTTCAGCTTCATGTCCGTTAGGAAAATGGACCTGGTAGCTCCGCTCGCTCGAAATCAACTGCTCGCTGATTTCATATTTTGGAACGGTCATCCGCTGAAAGATCCGTGGGATATAGGCCCCATGGAAGATGACGTTCCAAACGCCTACAGGCTCTCTCAGAATTTTCCCAATCCCTTCAACCCTGCGACGACGATCAAATTCGATTTACGGGCGAGGGGCCATGTGCGGCTGCGGATATACAATGTTGCAGGCCAGCTCGTGCACACGCTCTGCGACGAGGTGATGGATGCGGGCAGTTACACGATGGAGTGGACCGGAACGAACAACGCCGGTGTCAAGGTCGCGAGCGGCATCTACTTCGTGCGTATGGAGTCCGGGGATTTCAAGGATGTGAGAAAACTCGTTCTGCTGAGGTAGAGCGCCTCAACTATGTTTATATTCAATCGCTTATGAAGTTGATTCGCAGCTTCGTACGTTGGCGGCAGCACATCTCTGCCGCCATTTCAGAGAAAGTGCAATTTCATTTGACAAAGTAAATTCGTAGGGCTATCCTAATCGGGAGAAAGAGGTTACGCCCCGGTATAGAGCCACTAACCCGGTGCAGCGCAATTCATTGATATAACATTAATAGGAGGGTCCCATTGAAAGGCCGCGTACTTATCATCGATGATGAAGCCGAGATCCGCAGGAATCTCACCGTCGGTCTAACACAGGAAGGTTTCAACGCCGTCGCCTGTCCTGACGGCATTTCCGCGATACACGAGCTCAACCAGGCCCGCCAGCAGGGGATCGCCTACGATTACCTCGTGACCGACATCTTCATGCCCGACATCGATGGGCTCAAGATATTGAAAGTAATAAAGATACAGCATCCAGACCTTCCAGTGCTCGTCATCACGGGATTCGGGGACGAGGCGCTCAAGCTCACAGCCCTCAGCGAGCACAATACCGGATACCTCGACAAGCCTTTCGAGATCGACGATCTCGTCGCGGCTCTAGACGAGCTCTCGCCTGGATCGACGGGGGTTGCATCTGAGGCGGCGAAGGAAGAAAAGCCCCAGGAGATCAGAGAATCGGTGAGCGCCTACCTTACTATCAGGATCACCGATCACAAGAAGAGCATGGATATATTCAACGATCTTTACAAGATGCCCGGCATCCATTCCTGCGAAGCAGTCAGGGGGGACTTCGATATCATCGTGCTGGCGCAGGGCGAAAGCCAGGATGAGATCAAGAAGGTGTTCGACAACATATCCGTTTTGCCGGGTGTCGAGATCCTTTCGCTTTCCGAGATCGAAAGGCCCAAGCTCGATCAAGATGTAGACAAATTCATCGAGATCTATCAGAAAGTTGTCAAGCAGCAGGCGCCTGTCACACCGGAGAAGCAGCCTGGCACGACGAGCTATATCATCGTCGATATCGACAAGGGTGCCATACAGCAGATCTTCACGACGGTTTTCTTCATCGACGAGGTGGTTTTCTGTGACGTGATCGACGAGGGGACGAAGCTGGTCGGCATGATCACCGGGCAAGGCGCTGTGGGCCGTACGCCCAGGGTCATCGAGAAGCTCGGCCAGATTGAAGGGGTCCTCCGCGTTCGAGAAGCGACGATAGTGAAGCTCATGGAGGATTGATTCCCGGGGTTTCTTTCTCCGCTTTTGATACGACGGGTGTCGCCGAAAGGATACAAGCCACTACAGAAATCCTGCATCATCGCCGTTAGGCGATGCACCGCGTGCGGCTGCCTCTTCGAAGAACGGAGGGCAGCCATCATCCTCTTTAGGCTTTTATGATGCCGGACGCGGGCCGGCGAAGGGAGTGGTCACTACGGCAGCCACAGAAGATTTCAGGTACCGGCTCTGGCGGTACGACGGCGCGCCGGGAGAGCTGATACCGCTCCTCCAATCCGCGCAGGACCATTTCGGGTATATTCCCCGCAGAGCTATCAGCTACATCGCGGAGGTCACCGGGATCCCGGAGTCCGAGGTCTACGGGGTCATTACCTTTTACAGCCAGTTCAGGCTTCAGCCCATGGGCAAGCACGTGATCCGGGCATGCGCCGGCACGGCCTGTCATGTCTCGGGATCGACCTTGATCATCGATACGATCCAGGACGAGCTCGGCATCGAGGTGGGTGGTACGACCGAGGACGGTCTCTTCACACTGAACACAGTCGCCTGCATCGGCTGCTGCTCGCTCGCGCCCGTCGTCATGATCAACGATGAGACGCACGGCAGGCTCACACCGGCGTTGCTTCGCAAGATACTTCGCCAGTACAGGCGGCGTGAACGAGCCGCGGAGTCCAGCGGTGCCGCGGGAGCCGAATGTGCGGACCGGACGTGATACATGAACGGATTTATGATGAGCTCATTTGAAATATATGGAGTGCTGCAATGAAAAAAGTGGTCGTAGGAATGAGCACGTGCGGTCTTTCGGCGGGAGCGCAAGCCGTCTATGACCGGCTTGCCAGGGCCCTCGAGGAGCATCCCGGTGCCTTTGAGCTCGCCAGGACCGGCTGCATCAGCATGTGTTACCGGGAGCCTCTCGTTGAGATCCGCGAGGACGGCGGCCGGATCATCTATGGAGATGTGACGCCGGAGATCGCCGGAGAGATCGTCTCTGAGCATGTGATTGGCGGCAAGAAACTAGAGGAGCATATCGCGCTCACGATCGCTCCGGACGGGACCAAGACCGGAGCCGAGGAGGATTTCAACGCCCTCCAGGAAAGGATCGTTCTACGCAACTGCGGCACGATCGATCCCGAGTCGAT
>DAOUUU010000043.1 GCA_030667985.1 Candidatus Krumholzibacteriota bacterium | reverse complement strand
TCACCGCCAGATTGATCATGGCGACAGGCCAATCCGGCCGGGCCTCGAGCGCCTTTCGCTCCGTCTCGAGCGCCTCGTCGGACCTCCCTAGATGAAAGAGACACATAGCCGTCCGATCCAGGACATCCGCCGCCGGAGTCAGGGTCGAGAGCAGATCGAGTGCTTCATCGTACCTCTTTGACTCCATCAGGAGCTTACCCAGTTGAAGACCGACACTCCTTCCATCGGAGGCGAGCGCTCGATAGAGACTCTCCGATTCCTCCAGCCTGCCTGCGCGCCGCAGAGCCGCAGCCAGGGCCTCGCGGATCTCCAGGTCGAAAGGTTTTAGCTCGGATGCCGCCGCGAGGGCATCCACTGCCCGATCTGGCCGCTCCGAAGATAGCAGAAGCAGTCCGTACTGGTAAAGGAACTCCGGCTCGACCACTCCCGATTCAGCCGGCACAGCGAGAAGGCTCTCCGCGAGAGCGGGATTCAAGTCAAAGATCAGCATACCCTTCAGGCCCAGCAGGTACGGGTCCCCCTTGCCCACTCTCAAGCCTTCCCTGACCTCCCTCAAGGCCTGATCGTAGCGTTCCATCTTGATGTAGGCAACGGTGAGATTCCTGAATACCAGTATTCCATTCTCGCCCTGACAGAACCGCTTCGCTTCACGCAGCTCGGTGACGGCCCTGCCTGTTCTTCCTGTCCGCATGAGATAAACACCGAAGTCGAGATGGTTGTCGCACCCGGCGTAATCGGCCAATATCGCCTCTTCGTACAGGGCGATCGCCTCGGCTCCCCTCCCGAGCGCACCGGCGGCGGCCGCCTTCTGCCCCAGGAGGCGGGGATCACGAAATCCGCAACTCACCGCGCTGTCGGCAAAGGCTAGAGCCTGTTCGAACTCACCCATATCAAGAAGCGAGAGCATCCTTTCGTCCATTGCGGCACGCCGCGCGGTCCAGCCTCCCTGTTCGTCCGGAGCCCTACCAGCCTGTTTGGCCGCGCACCCGCAGAGCAGGAGGCCTCCCACAAGGAAAGACACGACGGTGTGTGCAGAAAATTTAAAAGCGGACATACTGAGATTGTAAAGGGAACAAATGCTTTCGGCCAGGGCTTTCTGGGGGGAATGTAGGAGCGGCTTTTTAAACTAGAGCTCTTTGTTCTTGGAGCTCAACAACTTGCCGAGACGAAACCTCAGGATCCCCAGGTATTTATTCAGGCGATTATCGCGCCCAAGGAACGGCAAAATGGGAGGCTTTCGAACGCCGAGACGGGATAGCTCGAGAGCGGCCGGAGAACTCGTATTGTCGATCTGGTAGGCTTGCGCGAAGAGAATCCTCGCTTCCTGCCGAAGACCCTTCCCAACGAGCATCCTGCCGAGATTGACCAGTATGATGGGAACGGTCGGAGCCATCTTCATCGCCCTTCGGCACATCCTCTCACCATCGGACACGTTGCCCAGCATACCGACGCAATAACCGAGATGTGAAACATAGATCGGATTGTCGGGAGCCATCTTGAGCGCCTGGGTCAAGATAGCGCTCGCCTCACGGAAACGCCCCCTTTTGATCTGTATATCGGCTCGACTGAACAGCTCGCGTGATTCGAAAGTCTCGGCTTCTACAGCAGTTGGCATTGTGCTCTCCAATGATGTCAGGGTTGTTGATTCACGCCGCTTTTCTTGGTCATCGGAACGTAAATCAGCACAAAAAAAGGACCTTAATACCGACACAGCCAGTAGTACCACTAAAAACTCGAGCAATAATCATTCCTTTATAGGGAAATAAGGCACATTCCTTGCGTTAACCTGCCATGTGTGGAACTATTCCTTTGTGATTGACTCGAACTTCTTTTATGGGTTATAATTATGCAGGATATTGAATGTTCCTTTGGTAACTACTTGCTTAGAAATGCATCAATAAGGAAGAGTCGAATTATGATTCGCTTTCTTAAGAGTGTGTCAATTTGCTGTACCCTCTTGTTTTGCCTAGCCCCCAATACCTTAGCCGAACAGCCGACCTCTATACAGTTGGTCGGCAATTTCAACGGCATCTCGTGCGAACCGGAAGATCCGGCGAACGATATGGCGTCGTTGGGAAATCATAGATGGCGAAAGGTCAAATTCATCAATGAACCGACTATTCCCGACACGATCTTCTTCAAATTCACGAAGGAGCACTCATTCCTGCCTGACCATTGGGGCTGGAGCGGTGTCGAAGGCATTGCAAAACTCGACTACAACCCGCCGAACATTGCGGCAATACTTCCCGATACCGGCTACCACTATTTCCATTTCAACGACACCACTTACGCCTACTGGCTCTACAGGCCGGGAGGCTGCATCACCGGCGTCGTGAGCACCAGCTCCGGCGGGCCGGCGCCTGATGGAACCGCGGTGACGCTCTTCGATTCATTCTTCGAGCTGATCGGAACATGGACCGAATTCAGCGGCTCGTCCGCACCGTTCGAGCATCTTCCGCCGGCCGTCTATAACATATCGGCTAATGCTCCCGGTTACCGGGACACGATGATCACCGATATCAACCTGGGCGAGGATGAAACGATCATGGTTCCGATCGAGCTGACGAGCAACGTCGGAGTCGCCATAGCGGCCGCGCTCTGCACCAGGGCCGAAGGCGGAGTGCTGCTCACCTGGAGGACGAACGGTTACTCGAGTGGTTTTGATATCTTCCGCGGCACGGAACCACACCTGGTCTCGATGGAGAAACGCAACTCTGAGCCGGTGCGGGCCGACGGGGAGTACGAGTACTTCGATATCTGTGAGGACCCGGCCGCCGGCCTCTACTACTATCTTGTCGAGAGCGAGGACGATGATCCTACGATCTACGGCCCTCTATTCTCTCCAGGCGCGACGCCGGCGCTTCCGAACACGCTGGGTCAGAATTACCCGAATCCATTCAATCCCGCCACGACTATCCCCTATTCGATCGGCATGGAGGGTGCCGGAAGATCGATACAAATATCTTTCTTCGACGTGGCCGGGCGAATGATCGAGTCGCATACTATAGGCCCGAAACCGATCGGACAGTACACCTTCAGATGGAATCCATCTCTTGGCGTGGGCAAGAACATTCCATCGGGCGTCTACTACTGCCGGCTCGTGATCGGGAAGGAATCCTTTACGCGAAAACTCATCCTGCTTCGTTGACGGGGGCAAGGCGCAAGGAAGCAATGACCGGATGAGACAGTGACTGGAGAAGCTGCTTGAAATTACTTAATACCTCGAGTATCAGCGCGAAGAAATGCCTGGCATGCGGCATCATGAGAATTTCCGCGATCCATATCATGAGTGGTGCGGCCGTCTCCCTCGAATCGATTGATTTCGAACAGCCGGTCTTCGTCGACCCGGGACTCGCCATAAAGGATCACGCGTTCATCCAACAAGACGGCCTGTTTCATCTATTCTATATCCGTGGTAATCAGAAAACATTCGGCCACGCGACTAGTGAAGATCTCGTACACTGGACCATACACGATCCGGCGCTCTCCGCCGGCCCCGATCCCTGGGATAATAACATGATCTGGGCTCCGTGCATCGTCGAATATATACAAGGAAGCGATTCCTATCTGATGTACTATACGGGAGTGAACTCCATGTTCGCCCAGCAGACCGGGCTTGCACTCGCATCGTCGCTCGACTCCTGGTCCAAGGCGACACCCGATCTCTTCACTCCGTTTCACGGAGACCCCTCGTGGATACACTGGTCTGAGGACGAATGGTCGAATTACCGTGATCCCTGTATCGTCAAGGACGACGGCTATTATTACATGGCTCACACGGCGCATACGAATGAAGGCTTCGGTACGATCGCGCTGGCAAAAAGCTCCAACTATTTCACCTGGGAGGATGCCGGCCCCCTCTATGTGCACAACAACTGGCACGCGCTGGAAAGCCCGTTCGTTCTAAAACGCGGCAACAATTTCCACCTATTCTTCACCGAGGAAGCGGTTGGCGGCATCTCTCATATGATGAGCGATTCGTTAACGAGCGGTTGGAACATTTATAATCGCTCGATCATCGACGCGGGACATGCGATCGAATTAATCGAGCTCTCGTACGACAAGTATATCGCCTCTCGTTACACAAACTATCTTGCACCTAGCGGCGAAACCATCTCATCGATCAAATTCGACACACTCACCTGGTATGGAGACTGGCCCCAGGTCGACCTGAAGGATCACCTGGCCGACACGTGGACTGTCCTCTGGGGGAATGCCTTCAACCGCCAGCCGATATTCGGAGACAATCCCGCCTTCCGCGGCGAGGAACCCGGCACAATCGGGTTCGAGGGCAACTGGTGGATCGGCACCTACGAGAGCTTCAACGGACCGCAGAGCTGGACATTTCCAGGTGACACGCAGGGAGACGAACCCCAGGGAGCGATCCGCTCGAAAACATTCCAGCTGCGGGGCAACTCGATGCGCCTGCTGGTCGGCGGAGGGTTCTATCCCGACTCGCTGTACGTCGCACTCTGCGACGCGAATGACAACCGCATACTCTTCAAGGAGACGGGACGGAACAAAGAGCTGATGCGTGAATGCTTCTGGGATATCTCCTCCTATCACAGAAGGGATGTTTATCTTACTATAGTGGACAAGTGCTCGGTTCCGTTCGGCCATATAAACGTCGACGGGATCATCGAGCGGGATGAGCCGTACGATCCTGGTCCCGATATCGAGAAAAGGCGCCGCAAGGAGATTTTCATCCCTAAGCAGGATATCAACACGCTGATGCTGGCACGGGACAGGGCTCAAAACGCCCCCAATATATCGAACTATCCAACTCCCTTCAATCCGGTGACCGAGATCTCATTCGCGGCCGAACCGGGCTGTCGCGTCTCTATCGTCATATATTCCGTCTCGGGTTCCGAGATCCGGCGCATGGAGAGTATGGCAGGCTCCGACGGCCGTGGAATGGTCAGATGGAACGGCAGGGACAACAACGGCCGGCCGGCCTGTTCCGGGGTCTATCTTTGCCTCTTGATGTCGGAAGGCCGGGCGCTCACCTCCCACAAACTCATCCTCGGCCGCTGATGTGCCCGGAGCCTCTCGACCACGCTGCAATTTTCCGTAGTCTCTGTACAGACAAAGTGTTATGTTGCATTGTATGCGCCGCTGGATAACCATATCACTCGTTGCCTGCACAGCCTCTCTCCTCGTGCAGGCCGATTCATTCAGCCAGGGGATCAAGGGACGCGAGCTGCTCGGCCTGAGAGCGGGCGGCGTCATCTCGACCGGTGGCGTCAACAAGATCTTCGGAGACGGCAGCGAGCTGGAGATACATTTCATCGAGGGACTGAACCCATGGTTCGGTATAGGTGTCTCCCTCTCGGCGCATAACTTCGGCGAGTCCAACGACCGACAGAAGAACATCGACTTCACCGGCCTCGACAGGCCCGTCGATCTCAATATCTTCAGTGTGACGGTCGCCGCCGTAGCGGTGAATGAGATCGGGGGCAAGTGGTCCTCGTCGCTTGAAGGCGGATTCGGGCTCTATACGGTAAACGGCATCATTCAGGCGGGGATCTACGAGGGCACGAGGACCAACAACCAGTTCGGCTTCTATGCAGGCGCCGGGCTCCTCTACCGGCTCACGAAAAGCCTTTTTCTCAATGCGAACGCGAAGTATCATTATGCATTTACGGGCGACGATGAACGGCACATCATCTATTTCTACACCGGCGAGGATAGGATCTCCTTTTACCAGATCGCCATCGGAATCGCCATTTTCACTGGATAGCGCCTAAAACTCGAAAACCGGCGCATCGGACACGAACAGAACGGGAGCCCGCGATGAGTGATCGTGAAGAACTGAAACGAATCATACAGGAACGTTCGATCTTGAAGGGTGATTTCACCCTCGTATCCGGCAAGAAGAGCACCTACTACATCAACGGCAAGATGACGACCCTCAGCTCGAGGGGCCTCTACCTCACGGCGAAACTTCTTCTCGAACTGCTCGATAAGTACGACTACGACGCTTTCGCGGGCCCTACGATCGGCGCCGACCCCATCATCGGGGCGCTTCTCACACTCGCGGCCGGCAAGGGCCTCGAGAAAGAGGGATTCTTGATCAGAAAGCAGTCTAAGGAACATGGAACGCAAAAGCTCGTCGAGGGCAACATCACCAAGGGAGCGAGGGTGGTTCTGCTCGAAGACGTAACGACGACCGGAGGATCTCTCATCAAAGCCGCCGACGCGGTGAAAGAGAGCGGAGGAGAGATCGTCTGCATCGCGACCCTTGTCGACCGCGAGGAGGGAGCGGAGAAAAACCTCACCGAGGCGGGCTTCGAGTTTCAATCACTTTTCAAGGTAAATGATCTCCTCTGACAAAAAAAAGGCGCCCAGCGGTAAACGGGGCGCGCATAAAACCATTCTATTCCGGTGTCGTTTGTACTTTTTCCCTCTCTTTGATATTATTGACCTCCGCTATCTCTTCGGTGCTTATCTCGAAGATAGAATCGGGCAGTTCGATCCCGAACTCGATCTTGACGAGAAAGAAGTCGTAATAGGCCCTTCCATTCATTGTCGACTTGGTCCTTGCAGGAAACGGAACACCGTCAACCGCCACATAATCGCTGTACTGTTCCATGAAACTCTGGGATGAATCCTGTTTGTCTTGAACATATACGTCGTTCAACAACCAGGATTTCGTATCTATCCCGATCTGAATAGCATTGAACTCGTCTTCGTATGCAATCCTGCAGATACCATCTGCGCTCCCGTCATCAATGAGCTCTCCGCCCGGATCGCCGCTCTGCGCCCAGCCGATGACGAGGGGAAAACGGTACTTCAGCAGAGCGAGATCCCAACGCTCAAAGTCTCTTTTCCTGTCCCTCTTGCTGTAGCCGTAGTTGTGCTGCTCGGTATGAAAGATATAAATGGCATCGACGAGCTCGCCCTTTGTCACATAAGAGGTTCTGATCTTGTATTTCTCGCCCTTGCGGTAGATATCGAAGGGATAACTCTGCGTCACGGCCGGGCTGAACAGATCCTTCCTGAACCCCCTGCCCCTATAGACTTCCATGGCCTTGATCTTCGCGGTTCCGCCGTAGGCCTTGACCATCCGGTTTATCGCATCGGACGGGCGGTTCACCTTTCCGCAGGATGGGAACACGAGGGCCGTCGCAACGACCGGCAAAAGTATCCATAGCCGCGCTCTTGTAGATTTCCGCTTCACTGTACTCCCTTCTCTGTATGGGCCGGGCAATATAATAGTATACACCTACAGAAGGTATTCCGAGTCCATTAATCGATTCCCGCTCTCCTCACCAAGCGCGTACTGAAATCCCTTCTGAAGTGACAGCGCACCGATCTCCCCGTCTCTGTTGACCGCTATGTATGCAACCTGGAACTCCGGTCTCCCCCCGCTCTTCTTGATGATCCTTTCCAGGGCCTTCTTGCAGGCCTTCTGCGGGGACAGGCCCTGGCGCATCAGTTCGACGACCAGGAAGCTGCCGCATGTCTTGATCACGGCCTCCCCCCTTCCCGTCGCGGCGGCCGCGCCGACCTCGTTGTCGACATACATTCCGGAGCCGATGATCGGTGAATCACCCACACGCCCGTGGATCTTGAACGCCAGGCCGCTCGTCGTGCAGGCTCCCGCCAGGTCCCCGGAGCCGTCCAGAGCAACCATGCCTATCGTGTCGTGATCCTCCTCGGGCGGCAGCCAGTCGTCGCGGTCGCTCATGCTCGCTTTCCACTCGAGCCACCGCTTGCGTGCCTCTTCGGTGAGTAGCTCTTCTTTGGGAAATCCATGCTTGCGCGCGAACTCCGCCGCGCCGGCGCCGACTATCATCACATGGTCCGTCTCTTCCATGACCTTGCGCGCGACCGAGATAGGATGTTTGTACCCCTGGACGAACGCTACCGAGCCGGCGTTGCCGTCAGGCCCCATGATACAGGCGTCAAGCGTGACCCTGCACTCCTCGTCGGGAAGCCCCCCGTAACCGACGCTCATGATCTCCGGATCGGCCTCCGGCACCATGACGCCTGCCTCGACCGCTCCAAGAGCAGATCCGCCTCCGGACAGCACATTCCAGGCAGCCTCGTTCGCGGCAACTCCCTGCTTCCAGGTCGAGATGACCAGAGGGCGCCTGCTGTCAGCACCTGGGCGGGACCTGCCGCCCAAAACCCCGGCCAGAAGCGATCTCGCCGGCAGAAAACCGCCGATCGCGCCCAGCGCGGCCGATACCTTCAAGAAATGTCTCCTCGTGAGCATTCCTACCTCCTTGGGCATCATCCGGCAGTCACAAGATCCGCAGAGTACGGACCGCCTGTTATCACACGTAGCGTGTTCCGTTAAAACCGGTATCTAGAACTTATCGTTCACGAGCGCTTTTTTCAGTTCGCTGATCGCCTTTGTCGGGTTCAGGTCCTTCGGGCACGCCTCGACACAGTTAAAAATCGTGTGGCAGCGCCAGAGCCCGTGCTTGTCGTCGAGAGGTTCGAGATGCTCGCGAGGAGCCTCGTCCCTCGTGTCTGCGACGAAACGGTAGGCTTTCAGGAACGCGTGCGGCCCGATGTACTCCTTGTCCGCCCAGAAGGAGGGACAGGATGATGTGCATGAGCCGCAGAGGATACATTCGTAGAGCCCATCCAGCTTCTCCCGCTCCTCGGGGCTCTGCAGGCGCTCCTGGTCCGTCGGCGGCGGCGTCTTTGTGATCATGTAGGGCTTGACCTTCAGCATGCCTTTGACCAGCGGATCGAGCGAGACGACCAGATCCTTGATCACGGTGTAGCCCCGGAGCGGCTCGACCGTGATCGTGTCTCTCTTGAGCGCCATCACCTGAACCTCGCATGCGAGGTTGTTCACTCCGTCGATCGTCATCGCGCACGAGCCGCAGATCCCGCTCCTGCATGACCGCCGGAAGGTAAGGCTTCCGTCCTGCTTCCACTTGATCCGGTTCAGACAATCGAGGATGGTGTCACCCTTCTTCGCCTCCACCTGGTACTTCTGCATGAAGTGACCCCGCCGCTCATCGTCCGGATTGAAACGATTGATCTTGAACGTGATTGTCGCCATTTCGGGGTCCTCCTTTAATAGGTGCGCTCTTTAGGCTGGAATCGGGTTATGATCACCGGCTTATAATCGAAGGTGATCTCATCGCCCTTCTTCCAGGCGAGTGTGTGCTTGAGCCACTTCTCGTCGTCCCTCTTGGGGAAGTCCGTCCGGGAATGCGCTCCCCGGCTCTCCTCCCTCTTGAGCGCGCCCGCCACGATCAGCTCTGAGAATTCGAGCATGTGCCCGAGCTCGATCGCTTCGAGCAGGTCAGAGTTGAACTTGTTGCTCCGGTCGTCGATCTTGATCTTCTCGAAACGCTTCTCGAGCTCCCCCAGATCCTTGACCATCGCTTCGAGCTTTTCCGCCGAGCGGAAGATACCGCACTCGTCGGTCATCTTGCCCTGCAGATCCTCTCTGATATCGGCGACCCGCTCGCCGCCGTCGGCCGAGAGGAACCGCTCGATCTCTTTAATAGCCAGTTTCGCCGCGTCGGCCGGCAATTCCGGGAACTCCCGTGTTCCGCGAAGGAAGCGGACCATCGACTTGCCTGCGCGTCTGCCAAAGAGACTCGCCTCTAGGAGCGAGTTGGTGCCGAGCCTGTTTCCGCCGTGCACGCTTACACATGCGCACTCCCCGGCCGCGTAGAATCCCTCGACCGGCCTCTCCTTGCCGTCGGCGAGGACCTGTGCATCCTTGTTCGTCGGTATGCCGCCCATCGAATAATGGGCTGTCGGCTGTATCGGGATCGGCTCCTTGGTGCAGTCGACATGGAGGAACTTCCAGGCGAGCTCGTGTATCTGCGGAAGCTTCTTCATGATCGCGTCCTCGCCGAGGTGGCGGAGATCGCAGTAGACATAGGCCTCGCCGCCGATTCCGCGCCCCTCGTTGATCTCGGTCTGTATCGACCGCGAGACCAGATCGCGCGGCGCCAGCTCCATCTTATCGGGAGCGTACCTCTCCATGAAGCGCTCGCCCTTGTCGTTTATTATATAACCGCCCTCGCCCCGGGCCGCCTCGCTGACAAGTATTCCCTGCAGGTAAAGGCCCGTCGGATGGAACTGCACGAACTCCATGTCCTCGAGCGGCAGGCCGGCTCTGAGCACGAGACTCAGGCCGTCGCCCGTATTGGCTAGTGCGTTGGATGTGATCTCGAAGACCTTGCCGTAGCCTCCAGTGCCGAACATGACCGCCTTCGCGTGGAAGACATGGACGCCGCCGTTTATCACATCCCATGCGACCAGGCCGCGGCAGACGTTATCGCGTATGATGAGCGAAAGCGCGTAGAACTCGGGATAAAAACGCACCTCTTTCTTTATGCATACCTCGTAGAGGTTGTGGAGCAGCGCGTGTCCTGTTCGGTCGGCCGCATAGCAGGCCCGTAAGATCGGCCCGCCTCGCCCGAAATCCTTAGTGTGGCCCCCGAACTTACGCTGCGCTATCCTTCCCTCCGGGGTCCTCGAGAAGGGAGTTCCGTAGTGTTCGAACTCTCTTACCACGACGGGAGCCTCCTTGACCATGATCTCGATCGCGTCCTGGTCACCGAGGTAATCACTCCCCTTTACCGTATCAAACATGTGCCATTCCCAGTGGTCCTCTTCCTCGTTGGCGAGAGAGGCGGCGATACCGCCCTGCGCTCCGCCCGAATGGGAACGCGTGGGGAAGACCTTGCTCAGGACCGCAACGTCGAACTCATCTGAAGCCTCGACTGCGGCCCTCATTCCGGCAAGACCCGCCCCCACGATGATGACGTCGTGACGGTGCACGCTGTGGACCGGCACGCCCTCGACATCATGAATGGTTTCAGGATCTATCGTAGACATTGCCTATCAACCTCCAACCTGGAAAGGTAATATCGTCAGGATTCCGAGTATCAGCGCCAGGAGCGCCACGATCGACAGAGCAGCAAAGAGCGTTATCCTCATCCAGGGCTTATGGATGTAGTCGTCGAATACGATCCAGGCTCCATAGAGCCCGTGAAAGAGCGCTACGACGAGGAAGCTGATGTCGATCACCTTCCATAACGGAGTCGCCACACGGTCGGCGATCGCGTGGAAGGTAAGCTCATCCTTGAGCGCGACATGGATAATATAGACGTGAAGAAATAGCACGACGGCCAGAAATACCCCCGAGACCCGCTGGAAGTACCAGAGGAGAGCGCCGCCCGATCTTACGGTTTCTTTATATCTCATTACGCCCTCCTTTCCTTAAATAAAGGGTAAGCCGCCGAAGCGCATGACCATAACGGTTGATACCCAGAGCCAGGCGGCGAGCCATACGACGACGGTAAACCCGAAGAGCATCTTCTGCTTTTCGACCATTACACCCATGTCGATAAGGATCACCCTCAGGCCGTTGAAGAGGTGGTACATGATCACCCCGATGAGACCTATTTCTAGGAATTTAAAGAGCGGCGTGCTCAGGAACTCCATCACGCCATCGAACGACTTCTCCCCCACGATCAGGTGATGTATCACCCAGAGGTGGATGAGCATGTAGAAAATCAGAGCGAGACCGGATAACCGATGCAGTATCCAGGCGAGCGTGCCCAGATGTATCCGGTAATGCTTGATCACCCTCATCGGGATTCCCTCCCAGTTAAAGAAAGCTCGCGAAATGCGCGCAAGCATCGTACAGGGTCGGTGAAATGTCCCAGAACTATAGCACGGGAAAACCGGGTCGTCAACGCCCTACGTCACCTCGGAGAATTCGGGGCGGTAGCGCGCCCGGCCACCCGCCTCTGGAAAGCGGGCCTCGTCTAAAACGAGGATCATGAAGACCTCATCGGGCACCTCCCACTCGCACCCTATCCCATGCTTGCTCGCAGGCTCGAAGCCGAAGCGGGGGTAGTACTCAGGGTGCCCCAGGACGATGACAAAGAAACAATCCCGCTCTCGCACTTCGGCCAGGCCTGCCCTTACGAGTTCCGATCCGATCCCTTGCCGCTGATAGTCTGGCAGGACAGCCATCGGGGCTAGACCCATACCCGGATACATCTTGTCTCCGCTCTCGATCTCTACCGGGCTGAAGAGGATATGGCCTACGACGCTTCCCTCCTCCTCCGCCACCAGGGAAATGAGATCCTCGCACCGCTCACGCAGTCTGTCCACGATCCCCGCTTCCAAGGGTCCTCCGAAGGCGAGCTCGTTCAGACGACGGACGGCGTCTATATCTGCGGGCTCTTCTTTTCGGATCAGTGCCATGGCCTGTACCTTTCGGTTTGAATCATACGATTATCCCGTTATTCGATCGGCCTGTTGTACTCCCCGCCGATCGAGGAGATGATCTCGAGCGCCAGGACCTCTCCGCTGGCGCCGTTTGTCATGATCACAGCCCCCAGTCCCTTCTCGGGCCAGCCGATGAGCCAGCAGTTCGCACCTGGGAAATTGCTGCCGGGATGGATAAACTTGAGTTCCTCGCCCTCGTCGTGCAGCAGCACCCCTAATCCGGCTCCGAGCTGCACGCCGAACATCCTCGGATCGAGATCCACCGCCCTGGACAGCATCAGGCGTGTTGTTTCCTTTGACAGCAACATGCTCGACATTCCGCTATAGGAGCGCATCAACTCGGCCGCGAAGAGGGCCAGGTCCCCGGGCGTTGTCATAAGCCCCCCGTGCGCCACGGCGGTAGGGGGCAAAGAGGGCTCGTGGAAGACTCCGTCGGCGTCGTGCGGCATCGCCTCCGCCGCCTTTGAATCGAGAGGATAGACGAATGTGCTCCGTTTCATTCCGAGCGGTTTGAATACGGTCTCCTGCGCGAGCATCTCGAAGGTCTTCCCGGTCACATCCTCGAGGAGCTGCTGAATCAAGACAAATCCAATATTTGAATACCGCCATTCCGTGCCGGGGATGTACCCAACGACGGCTGGCTTGTTCAGAGCGGGTGGTTCGGCCCCAAGGACCTGGACGAGAGTCGGATCGCCGGCTCCCTCCTCCTGACTGAAGTTCGTCGAAGGCAGTCCTGCCTGATGGCTCAGGAGCAGCCGCAGGGTGACTTTCTGTTCCCTGGTGAACTCGCTCTCGGGCACCTTCCACGATTTGAGATACCCGTTTACATCCCTGTCCAGATCGAGCGTCCCATTTTCCACGAAATGGAGCGCTATGGCGGCCGTCACGAGCTTCGACGTCGATGCCGCCTGAAAATAGGTCTGGTCAGTTACCGGCTCATCGCTTCCAGCCTTGATGATCCCGTACGGCTTTACCCATTCGAGCTCGTAATCGTTGACAACGGCCACACAGAGACCGGGAACCTTGTAGTGCTCCTGGCGCTCCTGCAGCGTTTTTACACCCTTCTCAGATGTAGGGTCCGGCTCGAAGACCGCCTTGGGCCCCATGAATTCGACCAGGCCGTTTTCGACTGCAGCTATTCTCTTCTCGATCAGAGGATCGACCTCTTGCTGCGAACAGGAGAATAGAGCTACAGCTATGACCGCCGAAACAATAAGCTTACGCATCGATTCCTCCTCTATGATCCCGAAACGCTCCTCGAATATTTATCTTACGGATAGTAACTCGCAGCGAAGCAATATTTCAATTCTATATTAACCTTGAATATCCGAGGGGGGGGGTTAAAAAATCGGGATCGATGCGGGTGAATAGACCGATGGGACGGCATAAAACCGTCCCATCGATTCAAATGGTTCCCGAACAGAAGCAGGACTTCTACCGATACAAAGATTTCACGGCGCCCCAGGTCTTGTGATCCGTCGATACCTGGATGCACTCGAGACAATTGGGCAGCTGGCCAACCAGGGTGCCAGTGCAGATATCATCGCCGTACTTTACGTAAACGGCGTCCGGATACTCGGCCCAGGGCAACGGTGACATCGTCGAATAGACGATCCAGGTTCCCGTGCCGGTCTCCACCGGGTTGCAGCTAGCACCGAAGACCTCATACTTTAGAACGACGTCATCGGTTTCCAGCAGTCCGCTGCATTCGATAAATCCATTGTATCTAGCTTCGCAGGCGCCTCCTCTGTTGTCCTCGCCGGTGGAAGTCCCGGCAGTATTCGGGAAATCGACCATGCTGATGCTGCTGTCGCAGAGGCATGGACACTCGGCGCCTAGCGAGAACAAAAAGTAACTCACGGCGCCTACTCCACTCACCTCCCAGTTCCCTGAGATGGTGTACTTGTACATGCCCTCGTATCCCGGGTCCACCGAGACCTCGGCAGTGACGTCGATCTCGATCAAGTCGCAGTTTTGGGCTGAAATACTAGCCGGCAGGAGGGCGATCAGGCCGGCTACAACTAGGCCTCTCCACAGATGCTTCATTCCTATCCCCTTAGTCGCGCACACAAGAAAGAAGATATAGGCGAATTTACCTAGGGATTTTACCACAAATATGGAGATTAGTCGAGACAAATATCCCAGCAATTACATAAGTTATACGTAAATAACACAATTAAGTGGAAATATTACTTTACAGCGGCGTAAGAGCATCCGTGAACAGCTATATCGGCGAGGAATTTGGTGAGCGGCGTTGACTGGATCAGCCGCAGGGCTATCCTGTAGCCGGCTCCTCCCTCATCCGCGCCTCTCAGGTCCCACCGGTCGTACACCTCCCTGAATCCCTGTTTCTTCAAAAGTTCGCGCGCCTTCCAGGGAGTGAACCAGTTGAGCGCCGGGGCCTTTGAATAGCCCACAAGATGAGGCCTGTTATCCTTCGCCCAGAGCATGATCCGGCGCTTCAAGGAATCGGGATACCAGCCGAAGAGCGGAAACCCCCTGATTTCCACCTGCCACGGGCACATCGAGCTAGCCGCGGTGAACCAGAAAACGCAGCCGGGCTTTAAGACACGATAGGCTTCGGCGAAGGCCTTTTCAACATCGGCTACGTGCTCGATGACGTTGGAGGCGTGAACGAGATCGAAGGCGTCATGTTCGAACGGAATGGATTCGGCTGTGCCGGCCACTACGTGAACCGGGACACCGAGGTGGTCACCTAGCCGGGCCGCATCGGAGCGGGCCCTTTCCGACGGCTCGACACCCTCACACCGGTACCCGAGCCTGGTGCAGGCCGCAACGAACGATCCGGAAGCGGCGCCGATATCGAGTATACGCGAATTCGCAGGGACAGGGACTATTCGATCGATCCTGGACAGGACCGTTTGTGCCCATTTCTCCTTGCGAGCAAGATCATCGAGGATCTCATCGAAAGAGCGCTGCGCCGTTGCGATATGTCTACGCTTCTGCTTCATGCTCCCCTGGGCGAGCGCGGTGTGAATTCTCGCAATCCGATCAGTATATGATGTCCCGTGTAAAGTGATCCGTCAGGGCTCTATATAGATCGTTCTCGAACGTGCCATCCAGATCCTCGATGCTCCTTAGCCCGAATACCGAAGCGATCGAGATCGGGTCGGCCCGGTAGTCGGTATGCCCCTCGTAGAAACCGTATCGCATACCGTAGAAGGCAGCCATCTCGCCCGTGTGTATATAGGAGAGCTTTACGGTCAGGACTGCCATCTCTTTTTCTGTCAGATCCGGATACCGTTTGGCGAGGAATGTCTCCTCCTCTTCACTCAGTTCCCGCCGCATCTCGATCTGCCAGTATCCCTGGATCTCGTCGTTGAAGATCGACTCCTGCCATCCTTTGGCTCCCCAGAATTTCAGGAATATTTTTCTCCCGTTATAGACGACGCCCCCTATGTTTCCACGCTTGTTATCATTCTTGACGGCCCTAATGATATTGAAAATATGAAAGAGAGGCCTCACTATATCGGGATGCGTAAAAGCCATACGGTCTACGAACCGGTTATCCCCCACAATAATCGAGATGATGTTTTCGTCCTCAGCCATGAATCCGGTACCCGAGAAAGCCATCGGCCTTGCGTTCCGCGTGATATCCGAAACAGCCTTGCCCGTAATCGTATCAGTCTGTCGGAGTTCCTTTTCCGAATGGAGGCCGGTCTCGGCCAGAGTAGGGAAATCAACAGCGTTGACATATAGCTGCCTTCCCGCTCCCCACAACCGTTTCTGACTGTAATCGAGTGTTTCGCCGTTCTCCACCGTTACCTCGATGATAGTGTACTTCCCGTCGAGTGTCTGGCAGATGGCAAACTCCCGACTATCGGTCATCACAAGCGGAGACGGGATTCCTGGCATCTCATCGAACAGCACCGGATACAGCTCATACGTATCGCCATTATAAGTGATCTGCTCGGGCACCTCATCCTGGCATGACATGATCAGGGGACACAATAAGATCATCAGTATAATCTTTAACGCATTGAACATATATCTACCTTTCCTTGGCTCAATCATTTCGCTGACCGCTGCCGAGAACTCCCCACATCATCAAGAGACCTAATACACCGTACGCAGATGCGCGTATAACATGTCCGGTGGAGGCGCCTTCGACACGAATCATCCCTAAGTAGATTCCCGAGGCCAAGAATGCACCGACAGCCAGGATTGTGAATAACCAACGCGGTGGTCGTCTGGTTCTACCTTCACTCATTCCCATTTCTCCTATCTTTTTCTTGCCGTGTAGGGGAAGTCACCTCTTGTGTACGATAGAATTCATCTACAATCTTACTTCTTTGATAGGCAATCCTCCCGCCAGTAGCAATCGTACTGATCGCAGTCTCCATCCGTGGTCTTGAAGCAGGGATAGTTACCCTCGGCGACCTGGATTGAACGAATCATATCAATCTTTTTTCTTCCTGTGACCTTGATGTTCATCTCCCTCGCCCTATCCTTTACTTCCGCGACTTTCATGCCTTTCCCTCCTTGTACCGATACACTACGTACAAATACCACTCTCTTCCCTCCTGGAAGATTATCCTGTGGACTTGATATTTTCGCAATATTTTTTAATACATCCTGAACAAATCTTTAGTTTGTACTCATTATCGAGTAATCGAGAAAACCAGATTTTCGTGGGTTATGTAAAATTTTGTTTACGTTTCGGTATGTTATCTGGGCCCTGTACTATATGTCAGGCCATAAAGCGCCTACAGGAAAGTACCGGACGTCCTCGGCCGAGGCAAAGACCACAGCGCTCACTATTAGTATGAGAATAGTATGCTTCATTGTCCGTCCGGCTAACGCATCGTTAAGCTGCGGGCTGGCCTGGCGCGGCGCGAGCGTCAGTCGGCGCCGTGACGGGACAGAGCCGCCAGATTCAACGGGAAGTTAGGCCATAGGCCGCGACCTGCGCCTCCTGGGTCCGTGATTCGCACCGATCCAGCTCGCGAGCGCTGTGCCGGGCAAATTGTCCCCCGCCGCCGGCTCCGAGTCAACCGAACGTGCTGACCATGTGGTCGGAGATCGACCAATCCGGCGGCCGCAACACCTGGGCTGAGTCCATCCGGCACCACGACGAGGACGAATCCCCAACGTGGCCAAGCTCGTGGGAGACGCATCGGTCTGCTTGCTCAGGGCGCGAAACCTCGCTCAGCGACCGAAATCCGCCCCTCACCCCATCGTCCGCACTCGGTTTACAGCTATTCGACATGAAAACCAATGACC
>DAOUUU010000091.1 GCA_030667985.1 Candidatus Krumholzibacteriota bacterium | reverse complement strand
GGTGCTCGTTCCCGGCATCAACGACGAGGAGATACTCGAAGAGACAGTGGGTGTATTGTATCGATTCTATCCTGAATGCCAGTCTCTCGCCGTCGTTCCGGTGGGCCTGACCGACCACAGGGAAAGCCTGACTCGTCTCGATCCGGTTACGCCCGATATCGCAAGTCATATCGTCCGTTGGGCCGGTGAGACGAGGAAAAGATTCAGGAAGGAGACCGGATCGGATTCCTTCCTGCACCTGGCCGACGAGTTCTATCTTCTGGCTGGCGAGAGTTTCCCTCGATCAGAGGAATACGACGGGTATCCTCAGATCTCCAACGGCGTAGGAATGTGCAGAAGCTTTATCGACGAAATAGAAGACGATCTAGAGGCGTTGAACGGCGCGGAGCGGGAGGATATTTCGATAGGGATCGTTACCAGTTCGCTTGGCGAGGATTTCATCCGAAGGTACTTATTGCCTCTCGTCCGGAAGCTGTCACCCTGGATCGAGATCGTGTTGATTCCAGTACGCAACGATCTTTTCGGAGAGCATGTGAGTGTCTCGGGCCTCCTTGCCGGCAAGGACATTATAAAGGCCGTCCAGAGTCTGGCCGGAGACGTCGACTGTATCGTCATTCCGTCGAATTCTGTCAACCATGAGGGCCTGCTCATCGACAATACTACACCCGATTATATATCAAGGGAGACAGGGATGAAAGTGCTCGTTCCCGAGGGTACCTTTCTTGGATCCGATGTGATAGGATCAATCAGGGAGTGATATCAGAATGAAACGCCGCTCTACAGTCGCAATCGTCGGTAAGCCAAACTCCGGCAAATCTACTCTATTCAACAGGATTACCTGTTCGAGAAAAGCCATAACCCACGCCACTCCTGGAGTGACCAGGGATCGCATGGATGAAAGTGTCGTATGGAACGGCGTCGAGTTCAACCTCGTTGATACCGGAGGATTCGCCGTAGGTAACGAGGATCCACTCCAGAGAGAGATAACCGAACGAGTGAAATCGACAGCCGTAGAGGCGGATGTCGTTCTTTTTATAACCGACAATGATACTGGGCCCACCACCGAGGACGAATATCTCCTCAAGGCCCTTCGTGAGCTGCGCGATAAGATGATCCTGGTCGTTAACAAGGTAGAAAACGATAAGGACAGTTGGGACTCCGCAGAATTCCACAAATTCGGATTCGATCGTATGTTCACCCTGAGCGCATTGCACGGTATGGGCATCGGAGACCTCCTCGACGAGATAGTCGACAGGCTGCCGAAACGGCCGCAGCCGCAGGAGGTTCCCGCACTCAAGATAGCGATTGTCGGGAAACCGAATGTAGGCAAGAGTTCGCTCGTCAACAATCTCGTCGGCGAACAGAGAAACATCGTATCGGAGGAGCCAGGTACAACGCGTGATGCAATCAACCTTCGCCTGCGGTACCACGGTAATGAGCTCATCCTCATAGACACCGCCGGCATCAAGAGGCGGTCTCAAACGGAGAAGGGCCTAGGAGTCATAAGCAGCCTCAAGAGCCTCGAGAGCGTTCGTCACGCGGATATCGTCCTCGTCATGATCGATTCAACAAGCGATATATCAAGACAGGATACCAGGATAGCCGGCGAGGTCCACAAGGCGAGAAAAGGCTCCGTGATCCTGCTCAACAAGTGGGATCTCATAGAGGACAGGGAGAACGCGTATGAGGAAAAGGTAAAGGAGGTGCGTGAGTCGATCCGGTTTCTCTCTTATGCGCCCATTCTCACGATATCGGCCCTGGATGGTACGAGGGTAAACAAGATCTTTCCTATCTGTCTTAAGATAGAAGAGGAGCGGCAAAAAAAGATACCGACACATGCGCTCAACGAGCTCGTCGAGAGGATCAATAACGAAAATCCTCCCCGTTTCCAAAGCGGAGGGACCGGGAAGATGTACTATATGACCCAAACCGGGGTAAAGCCGCCGACCTTCACCCTTTTTGTTAACAAAGCGGTTTATTTCCATAGATCATATGTCCGTTATATCAACAATCAGGTAAGAAAAATGTTTACCTTCGATGGAACTGCGGTTAAAATCTCGCTAAGATCGAAAAAGAGGTAAGGATGGTATTGTTAGTCAAAGTCGCCGTCGTGGCGGTCTCGAGCTATCTGATCGGCTCCATCCCGTCAAGCTTTATAATGGGAAGGTTGGTCCGCGGCGTCGATCTCAGGGAGCATGGGAGCGGAAATCTAGGCGCGGCCAACACCTTCAGGGTACTGGGTCCCAAAGCGGCGATACCCGTCCTGCTATTCGATATAGGCAAGGGATTCATCGCGGTCTGGTTTCTATCGAAGATCGGAGATGGGAATATCTGGTGTACGATGCTTGCTGCGGTCACCGTGGTTCTAGGCCATAATTATTCTATCTTTCTCGGTTTCTCGGGAGGAAAGGGTGTCGGAACAACTGCTGGCGCGTTCCTCGCGCTGGCGCCTCAGGCGCTGATCATATGCATATGTATATGGATCATTATGCTGCTAATAACCCGTATTGTCTCATTGGCCAGTATGGTCGCTGCGTTGTTTTTGCCCGCTTCGGTCCTTATATCGGATAGGTTATTCGGTACAGAAACACATTTTATGATCCTGATACTTTCGATTCTAGTCGCCCTTCTGGTCATATACAAGCACAGACCGAATATCAGGAGGCTGCGGGAGGGAAGCGAAAAGAGGATTTTCTGATATGAAGACAGCGAAGCGAAAAAAAGGTGTCAGGATAGCTGTTCTAGGGGCTGGAAGCTGGGGAACGACACTCGCCCTTCTCCTGGACAGAAAGGGATATCCGGTTTGTCTGTGGGAGTACTTTCCGGAGTTGGCCAAAGCTCTTCTGAAGAATCGCGAGAACAAAAGGTTCCTGCCCGGTATCGTACTCCCCGGAAGCCTGACGATCACATCCAACGTGGACGAAGCGATCGAGGGCGCCACTCATGTATTGTTCGCCACACCAAGCCATACGGTTCGCCGTGTGGCGAAACTCCTACTGGCTACACCGAATTTCCACAGGGGACTTACCGTAATAAACGCCGCGAAGGGCCTGGAAGAGAAATCGCTCTGCCGGATGAGCGAGGTTCTCGGCCAGGAATTGCCGCAGCCGAAGGGGCGTATCGTTGGGATCCTCGGACCGAGCCATGCTGAAGAGGTTAGCAGAAAAATGCCCACATCCATAGTCGTGGCCGGCCCTAGCCAGAAGGTGCTCGAAGAGATACAGAATATTTTCATGACCGAATTCTTCAGAGTTTACACAAATACGGACATCATAGGCGTTGAGCTCGGCGTTTCTCTCAAGAACACGATCGCGATCGCAGCTGGTATCTGCGACGGCATCGGGTTCGGGGACAACACGAAAGCGGCGCTCATAACACGAGGACTGGCGGAGATGAAGCGCCTCGCGACCAGGATGGGAGCTCGTGTTGAGACCCTGAGCGGCCTGGCGGGCATAGGCGATCTCATAACGACATGCATGAGCCGGCACAGCCGAAACAGGTATGTCGGAGAACAGGTAGGCAAGGGGAAAAAACTGAAGGAGATCCTGAGCGAGATGGTAATGGTGGCGGAGGGCGTCAAGACCACGAGAGCCGCCGTCAGCCTCTCGAAGAGGGTAAAGATCGAGATGCCCATCGCGGAACAGGTCTACAGTGTCCTGTTTCACAACAAAGACCCGAATAGGGCGATCAGGGACCTCATGGTGCGTAAAGCCAAGAAAGAGATGTAGCCCTGGTTAACTGGAAGATCTTTCTTCCCACCAAAGGAGCGAGTCGATGGCCAAAAAGAGCAACGAAAAGCTCTACTACTCTATCGGAGAGGTCAGTGAACTGATAGGTGTCAAGCAGCATGTACTCAGGTACTGGGAGAGCCAGTTTCCTGCACTGAAGCCCAAGAAGAACAGGGCGGGGAACAGGACCTACAAGGTAAGGGACATCAAGTATCTAGTGACGCTCAAGACGCTGCTGTACGAAAAGGGCTATACGATAGCGGGAGCCCGTAAGAAGCTCCGAGAATCCCTGAACAATCCCGACGCCTTGATCGGGCAGCTCAATATACCCTTCTCTGAACCTGACTCGCGGCGCCTTCTTCTCTCGTTGAAGAATGACCTGCTCGAGTTGAAGGATCTCGTAGGGTCGTTCTAAGTATGCTCGGTAAGCGCCGGCAGGTCGGGGCAGGGTAAAACCAGTCTCAGGAACACGAACATTTTGAACTTGTTTTAACCTCCACCGTAGTGATATCTTAACATTCGGTCGGGGCGTGGCGCAGTCCGGTAGCGCACTTGCATGGGGGGCAAGTGGTCGCTGGTTCAAATCCAGTCGCCCCGACCAAACTTTAATGAAACCTTATGGTATCATACTACTTATACCTTCTCGCCGCCTACGGCCTGAGGCATTTTCCACGAGTGGTATCCAAGACCCTGACGAGAATCATCACATACTTCTTCTTTCTGTTCAGAAAAGAGATCCGCAATAACGTGCGAAAGAACCTCGAGCTCCTCTGCAATGGCCGCTGCAGCTCTTATGCCGTCTTTCATAACTTCTCGAGGACGATCACCGATTTCCTTGTCCTGAGTCCCGATAGATCTCGGGAAGTCGATCAGCGCTGCAAGATGAGAGGTATCGAGAATCTGGATGCCGCCCTGGATAAGGGAAAAGGAGTTATTCTCTTCTCCGCTCACCAGGGCCCCTGGGAATATTCCGGAGCATGTCTCTCCTCGAAGGGTTACAGGCTCAATACAATCGCCCGCGAGCATCCGTCCTCAAGGGTGACGGAGCTCTTCAGCAAACTACGTTCCGCATGGGGTATGCAGATCTACCCGACGGGCGAGGGGGTCGGCAGATTGATCGAGGCCTTGAGGATGGGCGAGATAGTTGTCCTTCTTATCGACAGAAGGTTCTCCACGAAGGGCGTTCAACTTGATTTCCTCGGCAGGAAGGTATCCTTGCCCTGGGGGCATGTTATCCTCTCGCGGCGAACCGGCGCTGCCCTTATACCCTGTTGTTGCTACTACGAGGAATCCGGCTCCATCGCGATCACCATCGGACGTCCCGTCGAGTCGCATAACGCCTCTGTCCGGCGGATAGCACAGGAATGCATCAACAGGATAGAGGTTCATATCAGGGCAAAACCTGAACAGTGGTTCGCATTCGATCATCTCTGGCCGGAGGCGCAGGATGAATGATCGCTACGGGGCCGTTATTCCCGCCTTGAATGCGGGCAAGCACCTTCAGGCTGTCCTTCAGGATGTAAAGAGGTTCCTTCCGCCGGATAATATCGTCGTCGTCGACGACGGGTCGACAGACGACACGGGTGCCGTCGCCAGGGAATCCGAGGTCAAGGTCATCTCGCATCCTGAGAACAGGGGCAAGGGGGAGGCTCTGAAGACGGGCTGTGCCCATCTAGCTTTCTCTGGTAATATAGACGCCGTCTTTACTCTCGACGCCGACGGCCAGCACGCTCCGGATGAAATACCCGGGTTTGTCCGAGTCTACGAAGATGAGGGCCCCGGGATCATCATCATCGGCAACCGCATGGGAAGCACCGAGGGGATGCCTTTGATCAGAAAGTTGACAAATAGGTTCACATCGGCCGTAATCAGCGCGAGGGCCGGGACGAGAATAGATGACAGTCAGTCCGGTTACCGCCTGATAGATTCCGGGATACTGCGAGAGGTCGAACTCGTGACCGGCAGGTACGAAACGGAAAGCGAGATCCTGATCAAGGCGGCGAGGAAAGGAGCGAGGATCTCGATGGTCCCGATCCGCACTATATACGCCGACGAGAAGAGCACGATTCATCCTGTTCGGGATACTATTAGGTTTTTCACCCTGGTTTTCCGCAGCTTTTTCTGGTAACCTGTCCCTTTTTCATCTAGGTAACGCGTGGTACAGAGTCAGCGTGCGCTTATACGCACCATGCACGGCACCAGCCGCCCCAGGAGAGATAGAACAAATGACGAATAAAAAACTGATCCTCGTCACAAACGACGATGGAATACAGGCTGACGGTATACGTGCGCTCGCAGAATCAATCGAAGATCTGGGAGATGTCTTTACAATCGCTCCTGAACTGGAGCAGAGCGCTTCGAGCCACTCGATAACTCTCGACAAGCCCCTACGAATCAACAATCACGGCCGAAAACGGTACGGTGTAAGCGGAACCCCAACTGACTGTGTGCTCCTCGCTATCCACAGGATCCTCGAGCGCAAGCCGGACATCCTGATCTCCGGTATCAATCACGGACCAAACATGGGTGAGGACGTGATCTATTCCGGCACGGTAGCGGCTGCCCTAGAAGGCTACTTACTTGGAATTCCGTCTATTGCGATCAGTGTTGCGAGTTGGGACAAGGTCGAGTTCGATGACGCGGCCGAGGCTATCCGCGAGCTCCCTATCCATATGCTTAAGCTCGATTCCGCAAAACCGCACCTCTGGAACGTCAACATTCCGGATATCCCGAAACCTGAGATCAAAGGTATCAGGATCACGAAACTCGGTTCACGTGTCTACAACGATGTCATCGTCGAGAAGAAAGACCCGCGCGGGAAGGCTTACTTTTGGATAGGCGGGGGAAAGCCGGGATGGAGCAGCGGGAATGATACCGATTTCGCAGCGGTCAGTAAGAGCTATATATCGGTCACTCCCCTAAGGCCCGATATGACAGATTACGAGGGTATTCAACTGTTGAAGGAATGGATTACGGAATGGCAGCCGCGATAGACTACAGGATCGCCCGGAAGAGGATGGTCGTAGAGCAGCTGAGATCGAGGGAGATAGATGACGAACGGGTCCTGGGAGCATTCCTGGATATCCCGAGGCATTTGTTCGTCGATCCGGCCGTAAGGGCTAGGGCGTATGAAGACAGCTCGTTCCCGATCGGGTATGAACAGACCATATCCCAGCCCTATACGATAGCATTCATGCTGCAATCCATGGAGATCGAATCGAGACACAGGGTACTCGAGATAGGCACAGGATCGGGGTATCAGTCAGCCCTGCTTTCACTCCTCGCCAAAGAGGTATATACAATCGAGCGGATCACAACGCTCGCCAGAAAAGCCGAGGAGACGCTTCGAAAGGTCAAAACCGGCAAGATCCGCCTGAAGGCGGGGGACGGTTCTGAGGGCTGGAAGAGTTACGCCCCCTTCGATCGTATAATAGTAGCAGCCGTTATGCGGGAGAGGCCGCTCGCACTCCTCGACCAGCTCTGTGACGGGGGTAAGCTCATAGCCCCCCTGGCCGCCGGCACAGAGTGCCTGGTGCTCTACTCGAGGGAGAGGGGTCTTATTCAGGAGAAACGGCTTCAGAAGTGCGCATTCGTCCCGCTCAAGAAAGGATTGGCTAGATGACGCCCCTCTTCGTGCTAGTTCAGGAGGTCACGCCCAGGATCATTACGCTCGTCCTTGCAGCACTGCCTGTCTCCGAACTTAGAGGTGCCATCCCCTATGCGATCGCCGCTGGCGGGATGAGCTGGCAGGAGGCCTATATAATAGCCGTTATCGGTAATTTTATCCCTGTCATACCACTACTGTTACTCCTCGAATCGGTTTCGAACTACCTTATGCGCTACAGGATCTTCAATCGATTCTTCACCTGGTTGTTTGAGAGGACACGAAGAAAGGGTAGACTCATCGAGCGGTTCGAGGCCATAGGACTCATTCTTTTCGTTGCCATTCCATTGCCGATCACGGGGGCCTGGACGGGATGCATTGCGGCTTTTATATTCAAAGTGCCCCTTAAATTTGCCATACCGGCTATACTGCTGGGGATCATGATAGCGGGAACGATTGTCACGCTGGCGAGTCTCGGAGTTATTCAATTCTGGGGAATATTATAGGAAGAGGTCGTTCCATAGAGGGCATCTTTTGTTAATTATATTGTGTAAATCAAGTGTAGATGTTATGTTACCTCAGATCGTCGGGGCGTAGCGCAGTCCGGTTAGCGCGCCTGCTTCGGGAGCAGGAGGTCGCTGGTTCAATTCCAGTCGCCCCGACCAATTATATCATGCC
Source organism: Candidatus Krumholzibacteriota bacterium (assembly GCA_030667985.1). Classification (GTDB taxonomy): domain Bacteria; phylum Krumholzibacteriota; class Krumholzibacteriia; order Krumholzibacteriales; family Krumholzibacteriaceae; genus DAOUUU01. Next base: position 2,046 of record DAOUUU010000091.1, on the reverse strand, counting down.
CTGGAACGAATCCCATCAGTCGCTTTTTATTGTGGTATCGGTGACCTTACTACTGATGTCCGGATGCACGCCGAAGCCGAAATACCACGGCAGGTCTCAGCCGAAAGAACCTGCGAGCACGGTGACGCCGGAGTCGCCTTCGGAATCTCCGGCGAAAGCTACTGTGACGACGAAGTCGCCCACGAAATCTCCGGCGAAGGCTCATATAGTATTCACTGCCCCTGTCCGGGATTATAGCTCGAGGAGACTGACGAGCAGATATGGGGTGAGGAAAGACCCGCGTTATAATACAAAGGAGTTTCATCACGGTATCGATATCAAGGCGGAATCGGGAGACGATGTGTTTGCCTCTGCTCCCGGAACGGTTATATTCTCCGGTAAGCAGAGCGGGTTCGGCAAGGTGATCATTATAGACCATGGAAAGAGGTTCTGCACGGTCAGCGCACATCTCTCATCGATTCTCGTGAATGAAGGATCGAGAGTCGGCAGGGGAGATGTCATAGGCAAAGTCGGAAGATCCGGAAACGCTACGGGCGTCCATCTTCATTTCGAGTTGCGCATCGAGGGTAAATCGGTCGATCCGCTGAGATACCTCGAAACGAATCATGAGGCCCAGTAGAGACGAGACACATATAGATGAGTGAACGAAACAACATAGAGAGCCTCGAGAATCGGTATTTCAAGGAGATTAACAAGTACCCTCTGCTGACCCACGAGGATGAGATCGATCTCGCACGCAAGGCGAGAAAGGGAGACGAGGATGCGCGCCGCAGGTTGATCCTGAGCAATCTCAAACTGGTCATAACCATAGCGAAATCATATTCGGGCTACAATGTGCCCTTCCTTGATCTGATAGAGGAGGGAAACCTCGGCCTGATCAAGGCGGTCGGCAAATACGACCCTGAAAGGGGGTTTCGTTTCAGTACTTACGCGTCATGGTGGATACGTCAGGCAATCGTTGTCGCTATCTCTACCCATTCACGCACCATACGTATCCCGATACACATCTTCCAGCTAATGACCAAATATGTCGCCCTTGACGAAAAGATGAAGAACCTTGTGATCGAGGAAAAGGCAAAGCTACTAAAGATATCTTTAAAGCGTTTCAGAATGCTTGAAAAGCTCATCCGAAACATCAGAGAGCTCGATGTGTCGAGCAGTCTGGAGACCTTCAATCTGCTCTCCCGTACGGCCGTCCGAGATTCGGAGGCCGATCCCGAGAAGATCCTCCTACAGCAGATAGAGAATGAGGAGTTGACAGAACTTCTGGAGCGACTATCGGAGAGGGAAAGGCTCATCATAAGGATCCGTTTCGGCCTGGAGGATGGAAAGCCCCACACATTGGCAGAGACTGGGGAGGTAATAAAGGTCTCGCGTGAGCGGGTCAGACAGCTAGAGATGAGGGCCCTGAAGAAACTTCGACTGTTGCTCGAAAATCCCGAAAGTAGACAGACAGGGAAAAATCCATAATGAAAGAGATGATAGAGAAACTAAAGAAAAGAATAAGGGATGTGCAGGATTTCCCTAAGCCGGGGATACTTTTCCGCGATATAACACCGATATTGCTCGACCCTGAAGCGCACAGACTCGCTTCCGAACTTCTATATGAGAGGTACTCGGGAATCGAATTCGACAAGATCGCTGCGATCGAATCGAGAGGGTTTATCTTCGGATCGGTCCTTTCCTACAGGCTCGGAAAGGGTCTGATACCCCTCCGTAAGCCGGGTAAACTTCCCTGGAAGACCATCAGCCAGAGTTACAGCCTCGAATACGGCACGGCATCTCTCGAGATGCATGTAGACGCCCTGGGAAAGGGAGAGAGAATACTAATAATAGATGATCTCCTGGCAACCGGGGGTACTGCTGCTGCGGCCGCTAGTCTTGTGGAGCGCCAGGGCGGGATCGTAGAGGAGATCGGCTTCCTGGTAGAACTTAAAGGGCTGTCTGGAAGGGAGAAACTCCTGTCCTGGCCAGTATACAGCTTCTTAGACTTCTGATTATCTGATTAAGAGATTTCGTTTGCCTTTGAGCCGGCATATTTTTAGT
>DAOUUU010000067.1 GCA_030667985.1 Candidatus Krumholzibacteriota bacterium | reverse complement strand
GTCAGCACCTCGATGACGATAAACGCGACCGCCGCCATCCTGCTCGCTATGTATGTGACGCTTGCAGAGGAGAGCGGCGTGCCGCTCGACAGGATCGCCGGCACGATACAGAACGACATACTCCAAGAGTACTTCGCGCGCGGCACATTCGTCTATCCTCCCGCGCCGTCGATGAGGATCGTCACCGACATATTCACCTGGTGCAAGGACAACACACCTTCCTGGAACACTATCTCGATCAGCGGCTACCACATCCGCGAAGCGGGCTCGACGGCGGTCCAGGAAATTGCCTTCACACTATCTGACGCCGTTGCCTACGTCGAGGCTGCGCTTGCAGCCGGTCTTGATGTGGACGATTTCGCGCCGCGCCTATCTTTCTTCTTCGGCGTCCACAACAATTTACTTGAAGAAGTCGCGAAATTCAGGGCCGCCAGACGCATCTGGGCGAGGCTCATGAAGGACCGTTTCAAGGCGAAAAAGGACAAATCATGCCTGCTGAGGTTTCACACGCAGACGGCAGGCTGCACACTCACCGCCCAGCAGCCGGAAAACAACGTGATACGTGTAACGCTCCAGGCACTCGCCGCTGTGCTGGGCGGAACTCAATCTCTCCATACAAATTCGAAGGACGAGGCACTGAGCCTCCCCTCCGAGGAAGCGGTCCTGACCGCTCTACGGACACAGCAGGTCATCGCCGAGGAATCGGGAATCTGCGAGACGATCGACCCGCTCGGAGGCAGCTACTTTATCGAGAAACTGACCGACGGGCTCGAGGAGCGGATTCTCGAGCTCATGAAGCGAATCGAGGGTCTCGGAGGCATGATCAAGGCAATCGAATCGCAGCTGCCCCAGCGCGAGATCGAACGGAGCGCGTTCGCATACCAGCGCTCTGTCGAGAAAGAGGAGATCACAGTCGTCGGAGTCAACAAGTACACGGACGGCGGAGGGATCAAGCAGTCGGATTTCAAGATCGATCAGGCTATAGCCGACAGACAGCGGGAACGCCTCAAGACCTTCAAGGCCGGGCGTGATCTGGAGAAAGTCGGCGAGCTTATCGACGCAATCGAGAAAACGGCCCGCGGCGACGGCAACCTCATGCCTCCGATCATAGAAGCGGTCAAGGGTAATTGCTCGCTCGGAGAGATAACCGGCTCTATGGAACGTGTATTCAGCCGCTACAGCCCTGCCGTGAAGGCATGATCTTTTCAGAGAGGATTTACCATGATGGATAGACTGGGCGATGTCGAACACATAGGCATAGCAGTCCGCGGCCTCGGCGACGCGAAAAAGATCTACTGTGAGCTGCTCGGGTTGGAATGCACTGGCGAGATGACCCTGCCGGAGCGTGGGGTCAAGGTCGCATTTCTTGAAACTGGAAATACAAAAATCGAGCTGCTAGAGGGGATTGGCGAGGAAAGTCCGGTTACAAAATTCATCGAGCGGCACGGCCCGGGTATACATCATCTCTGCTTCGAGGTCGGCGATATCGAGCGTGTGCTTTCCGAGCTGGCGGATTCGGGATTGAGGTTGATAGACGAAAAGCCGCGTCCCGGAGCGGAAGGCAAGCTCGTGGCCTTCCTCCATCCAAAATCGACGAGCGGAGTACTCATCGAGCTCCAGGAGAAATAGCCCGCCCCCGGACACGATCCATCGTAAGACCATCCCGCCGGCCGGGAGCCGGCGGCCATGCTTGATATTCCGTTACTTCTTGCTGTAATCGTAGAAACCGCGGCCCGTCTTTCTGCCGAGGTATCCCGCATCCACCATCTTTATAAGCAGAGGACAGGGCCGGTATTTTGGATCTCCCAACCCGCCCTGCAACACCTTGAGGATATTGAGGCAAACATCCAGACCGATCAGATCGGCGAGCGCGAGAGGACCCATTGGATGGTTCATGCCCAGTTTCATCACGCTGTCGATCGCTTCGGCCGTAGCAACACTCTCCATCAGACAATAGACCGCCTCGTTGATCATCGGCAACAAAACCCTGTTCGAGATGAAACCAGGATAGTCGTTAACCTCGACCGGCACCTTTCCTAGCTTCTCACTCAGCTCGACGACCGTCCTGGTCGTCTCGTCGTCCGTCGCGAGGCCCCTGATTATCTCGACGAGCTTCATGACCGGCACCGGGTTCATAAAATGCATACCGATAAATTTCTCGGGACGCTTGGTCCCTGCCCCGATGGCCGTGATAGAGATCGACGAGGTGTTGCTGGCAAAGATAGTCTTGTCGCCGCATATCGCGTCGAGCTTGCCGAACACATCGATCTTGACATCGAAACTCTCGAATACAGCCTCGATGACGAGATCCGCGTCCGCTGCCGCCTTCATGTCGCTCGAAGTCTCGATACGATCGATGATCTCCTTCTTCCCCGCCTCATCGATGATCTCCTTCTTGACCAGCCGCGAGAGGCTTTTGTCCACCGCGGCCATGCCCCGCTCCAGGAACTCTTTCTTGATATCGATCATGATCACGGGAAAGCCGTTTTGGGCGAAGACCTGCGCGATCCCGTTCCCCATCGTTCCCGCTCCTATTACGGCAACCTTCTTCACTGCCATTATTAATCTCCCTTCTTAGAGCATCTCGATACTCATCGCGACCGCGTTCCCGCCACCAAGACAGAGGGTCGCGAGCCCTTTCTTGCCGCCGGTCTGCTTCAGCGCGTAGAGTAGCGTAACGAGGACTCGCGCACCCGAACAGCCGATCGGATGTCCGAGTGCCACGGCTCCGCCGTGAATATTGACCTTCTCCGGATCCATGCCGAGCTCTTTCATTACGGCGCACGGCTGAACCGCGAACGCTTCGTTCAACTCTATCAGATCGAAATCCTCGAGCTTCAAGCCTGTCTTCTTGAGCAGCTTCGGAACGGCGACGGTCGGAGTCATCATGACATATTCCGGCTTCATCCCGCCCGTATCGTACCCTGTGATCTTGGCTATCGGCTTGACCTTCATCTCCTTAGCCTTCTCCATGGTCATGAGCACCATCGCAGCGGCTCCATCACTGATCTGCGAGGCATTGCCCGCCGTCACGACACCGCCCTTCTTGAATGCCGGCCTGAGCCTCGCGAGACTCTCCATCGTCGTGTTCGGACGCGGCCCTTCATCGGTGTCGAAGATTACAGGCTCCTTCTTTCTCTGCGGCACCTCGACCGGAACGATCTCGTCCTTGAACTTGCCTCCCTCTATAGCCGCCGAAGCCTTGAGATGGCTGTTCATGGAGTACTCGTCCATCTCCTCGCGGCTGATCTTGTACTCGTCCGCGATGAGCTCCGCCGTGTTTCCCATATGGTAATCGTTGAAAACATCCCAGAGACCGTCATAGACCATCGCGTCGACTATGGCGCCGTCGCCGAGCCGGTATCCAGTCCGCGCCTTCCTCAGCAGGTAGGGCGCCTGGCTCATGATCTCCATCCCGCCGGCCACGACGATCCCGGCGTCGCCGAGCTGGATCGCCTGCGAGCCGAGGACGACCGACTTGAGACCGGACCCGCAGACCTTGTTGACGGTAAAAGCTCCGGCTTCGACCGAAACGCCTCCATATATAGCCGCCTGCCTAGCCGGATTCTGACCGAGCCCCGCCTGCAGCACGCTGCCCATTATAACCTCGTCAACGGCATCCCCCGGCACCTTGGCCCTCTCGAGCGCCTCCTTGACGACTATCGCTCCGAGCTGTGGTCCAGTGAACGAAGTAAGCCCGCCAAGAAACTTGCCCATTGCTGTCCTGACCGCTCCGGCAATGACGATTTCACTCATGAATCTCTCCTCCTTCTCTTGATACTCGCCCATTCAACGGGCAGCGTCCAACACCCGGACCGCACCCATATTTTTCCATATTCACTCGAACTCCTGCTTCAAGTACTTGATGATATCCCTCGTATCGGTCCCGGGCCCAAACACCTTGGCTACCCCCATCGACTCGAGTTTCTCGACATCCTCGGCCGGTATGATACCTCCTCCAAATACCTTTATGTGTTCAGCTTCCTGCTTCTTGAGCAGTTCTATGATCCTCGGGAACATCGTCAGGTGCGCCCCCGAGAGTATGCTGAGACCCACAACATCGACATCCTCCTGGACCGCCGCTTCGGCGATCATCTCCGGCGTCTGGTGAAGGCCCGTATATATGACCTCCATTCCGGCATCCCTCAAGGCGTTCGCGACGACCTTGGCGCCCCGGTCATGACCGTCGAGGCCAGGTTTTGCGACAAGCACTCTGATCTTTTTCGCCATGCTTCGATCCCCCTGTAACGAAATTGCACTCGTTGTTTTCTAGAAGAACGGTGGTTCCTCGTATTCACCGAATATTTCCTTTAGTACACCTATGATCTCGCCTTCGGTGCAGTAACACCTGGCGCATTCGAGAATCAACGGCATGAGATTATCATTGCCCGCAGCGGCAACCTTCAACCTTTCGAGCTCTCTGGAAACCTTGTCGTTGTCTCGTTCCTCTCTGACATTTCTAACAGCGTTTCTCTGATCTATCTCGACCTGCTCGTCTATCTTCAACAACGGTATCTCGATCTCTTCTTTCTCGAGCTGGAATTTGTTGACTCCGACGATCGTCTTGCGGCGCTTCTCTACCGCCTTCTGGTACTCATAGGCTGCCCTGCCGATCTCCTTCTGGAAGAAACCCTTCTCGATCGCCTTCACTACTCCGCCGAGCTCGTCTATCCTTCTGAAATAGTCCTCCGCCTTCTCCTCCATCTCGCGAGTCTTCGCCTCGATGAAGTAACTGCCGGCGAGCGGATCGATAGTGTTGATCACACCAGTCTCCTCCGCTATGAGCTGCTGTGTTCTGAGCGCGATCCTCACAGCCTTCTCGCTAGGCAGCGCGAGCGTCTCGTCCATAGAATTCGTGTGCAGAGACTGCGTCCCGCCCAGCACGGCCGATAGCGCTTGGAAGGCGGTCCGTACTATGTTGTTCTCCGGCTGCTGGGCCGTGAGAGTACATCCGGCCGTCTGCGTGTGGAACCTCAGCAGCAGCGAGCGCGGATCCTTCGCGCCGTATTTATGCTTCATCCTCTTGGCCCAGATGCGCCTGGCGGCCCGGTACTTCGCTATCTCCTCGAAGAAATCGAGGTGAGCGTTGAAGAAGTGGGAAAGTCGCGGCGCGAAAGAGTCGACATCGAGCCCAGCAGCGATCCCCGCTTCGACATAGGCGAATCCGTCAGCGAGCGTGAAAGCCAGCTCCTGTACGGCGGTCGAGCCCGCCTCGCGTATATGATATCCGCTGATCGATATCGTGTTCCACTTCGGAACGTGATCGCTGCAGAAGGCGAGTATGTCGGTGATGATCCTCATGGATGGTTCGGGCGGGAATATCCAGGATTTCTGAGCGATGTACTCCTTGAGAATATCGTTCTGTATCGTCCCCCCCATCTCGTCGAAACCGATGCCCTTCTTATCTCCAGTGCAGAGATAGAAAGCGAGCAGTATCGACGCGGGGGCATTGATCGTCATCGAGGTGGTTATCTTCGACAGGTCGATTCCATCGAACAGGATCTCCATGTCCCGCAGTGAATCGATCGCTACGCCGCACTTTCCGACCTCACCGAGCGACCGGAGATGGTCGGAGTCGTAACCCATTATCGTCGGCATGTCGAATGCGACCGAGAGGCCGGTCTGGCCGTGATCGAGCAAAAAATGGTACCGCTCGTTTGTGTCCCTGGGCGTCCCGAAACCGGAGAACTGACGCATCGTCCAGAACCGGCCGCGGTACATGGTCGGGTAGACGCCCCTGGTGAAAGGGTACTGTCCGGGGAAGCCGAGATCCCGGGTATAATCCAGGTCTTCCGCATCATCAGGAGTGTAGAGCGGCTCGACAGGCTCGGCCGAGACGGTCGTGAAATCGATGTCCTGAGCGGAACATCCCTCGAAGGTCTCGAGGAACTTCTCTTTCGCCTTACTGTACTGCCTGTCTTTTTCCTCTTTCATGGTCTCGCTATCCTTTATCTTATTACGCCGTCACTCGACGGTCACGAGCCGCTCGAGTTCCTCCACCATCCGGTAGGGCGAGAGGCGGCCGTCGTAGACCTCACCGATCCTGCTCTCGAGGATCCGTGTGATACTCGAGTCGTGCCAGAGCTTTCGCTCCAGCTTGTCCATGAATGCATCACGCACACGTGAACGAAGTATCAGGCGCCGCTTCTCTTCGAACAGATCCCGCTCCTCGAGCCAGCGGCGATGATTCTCTATCTCCCTTATGACATCCTCCATGCCCGTTTCCTCCAGGGCGCTCGTCAACAGGACCGGCGGCTGCCAGTTGCCCTCGGGGATATCCTTGAGCCTGAGGGAATTCTCTATCTCCCTCGCAGCGAGGACGGCGTCCGGATGGTCCGCCTTGTTCATGACGAAAATATCGCCGATCTCCATCAGGCCGGCCTTCATCGCCTGGATTCCGTCGCCAGATTCCGGTACGAGTATCACGACGACCGTGTGCGATTTCTCGGCAATCTCGAGTTCCGACTGCCCGACTCCGACTGTCTCTATAATAATCAGGTCCTTGCCGAAGGCGTCCAGCAGATCGGCCACCTCATCGGTGCAGTTCGAGATACCACCCAGGCTCCCCCTGCTGGCCAGGCTCCTGACGAAGATCTTCGGATCCTCGCTCAGCTTCTGCATGCGGATCCTGTCTCCGAGCAGCGCCCCGCCACTGAAGGGGCTCGTGGGATCTACTGCGATGATCCCTATCTCGTGCTCTTTCTGCCTGAACAGTTTAGCTAACCGGTAGACGAGAGTGCTCTTGCCGGCGCCTGGAGGACCAGTGAAGCCTATACGGTACGCGCCGCTCGTGCGGGCGAAGATGGTGTCCATGACACGCTCCGCGCCATCGCCTCCCTCCTCGAGTATCGTGATGAGCCTGGCCGCCGCGGCGGTCTTGCCCTCTCCGAAGCGCTCGAGGAGCGCGCCTATGTCTCTCATTCCCCCCATGGCCCGATCAGTACTCCACTCCCTTTCTCGCCTCTACGCCCTTCTGATAATGATGTTTTATCTCCTTCATCTCGGTGACCGTATCGGCCAGATCTATCAGTTCGTCCGGCGCATACCTGCCGGTCAGTATCAACTCGAGACGCTCCGGCCTGTTTTTTACGAATTCGACCACCCTATCCAGCTCGATAAGGCCGAAGGATACGGCTACATTGATCTCGTCAAGCACGAGGACGTCGAGTTTGTCGTCGCCAGATGCCTCCACCGCCCGTTTCCACCCCTTGCCGGCGAGATCTATATCGACCTGTTCGGGATTCTCGGGATCGACGAACTCATCCCTCCCGTACTGCTCGATCGTAAACCCTTCTATTCGATCCACTGCGGCCAGTTCGCCGTAGAGGCGCCCCTTCATGAACTGAATGACCAGGACCCTCTTGCCGTGACCCGCAGCCCTGAGGGCGGCTCCGAGCGAGGCCGTAGTCTTGCCCTTGCCGTCTCCCGTGTAGAGTTGCACAGTACCCTGTTCCATATCGCTCAAGCTCGTCTCCAGATAATTAAGACAAATGAAACCGGCCGGTATCCCGGGCCGATTGTTCGAGGCGCACACCCTCGTCCTCCGTAAACGGCATAAGAACGCGTAGATTAAACCATTTCTCTCACTTTGTCAATCGGTCTATTCGGAGTGAAAGGGCCCGGCCGGCCGAAAGTGCCAGGAACCCGGGTCCGTCCCAAACGGTCCGTCAGACAGCACTCATCGCGGCGGCGACTGGGAGCGATATCTTGAAAGTCGTACCCTCTCCCTCTATGCTCTTTACCGAAATGCTCCCCCCGTGATCCTGTATTATCCGGTGAGCGAAGGCGAGGCCGAGGCCCGAACCCTCCTTCTTGGTCGTAAAGAAAGGCGTGAATATCCTGTTTATGTGCTCATGCGAGATTCCCGCCCCCGTGTCGAAGATCTCGACGATGACCTGGGAGTCCTTTTGCCTCGTCTCGATGCGGATGGTACCGTCCGACCCGATCGCCTCGATGCCGTTCTGCAGGATATTGAGGAAGACCTCGTGTATCTTCACCACATCGAACGCACAACGGGCCATATTGGGCGAAAGGCTCTTCTGCAGGCTGATTTTGCGCTCCCGTAGATCTTCGCTGAGTAGATTGCAGTTATCCTCGAGGACCTGATTGATATCACCGATCTCAAGGGCGAGCTGGTCCACTTCGGACTGGAGGGTGTCGAGGTAGCGTTCGAGCCTCATCGTCTCGTTCACGATGATCTCGAGCTTCTCCCTGTCCTTTCCCTTGATACTTTCCGAATTGGTCAGGTTCCGCGCGAATCCTCCTATCGAGACGAGCGGATTCTTGATCTCGTGGAGAACCGAAGAGGTCAACTCTCCGGAGATCGCCAGCCGCTCCGCCTTCATCATCCTCTCTTCGTTCGCCCTGAGCTTACGGTATGTAGACTTGAGACTCTCGATATTTTTCTTTAGAGATTCCTTTAACTGTGCGGCCCTAAGCGATGTTGTAGCGTGGCTTACAATCATTTCTAATAGCTGCGCGTCTTCAGCGGAGATCTCCGCGCCTGTGAAGATGTTATCGACGATTAGCAGCCCCAGACTGTCCTCGGCGGTGGAGATAGGACAGGTGCAGAACTCCTCGAGGCCGAGCAAGTCGGCGACAAGGAGATCGGATTCCGAAACGAGATCGGACTTCTTCACGAAACGGACCTCCTGCATCGCCTTGACCAGCAGGCTATCCGGCTCGTTTAACTGGAGCGTGAGCTTCTTTGTGATCTTTGTCAGCGGGCTGCTTCGAAGGTAATGGAGCTTCTGGCCCTTGCTCACGAGCTTGTCCAGAGAGACCGCTGCATCTTTCTCCAGGATCTTCCATATACTGCTCGCTTCATCCGAGGAGGATGGCCCGAGGGCGTACTTACCGCGGATGAGATTGAATTCGGAGCCCCTGAGAAAAACGAAGGCTCTGTTGAATCCGAGCCCCTGACGGGCCGTGATGACCGTCAGGATGGCCAGGATGATATCCTCTTCCTTGTCGAGCCGGGAGATGATCTTGCTCACTTCTCCGAGCAGGTTCATCAACTTGCTCCGGCGTATGACCTCCATGTAGAGATCCTCCACCTTCTGTGAGTACTTCGAAGAGCGGATCAGAGCATCTTCCATAGTCTCGAGAAGCGTGATGTCCGCCCACCGCCTCCCCTGTACCCGCTCCTTGACCTGCTTGAAGAAATCGCATTTGAAGCAGCACTGGATGAGCTTTTCCTCGATCCGCCCGAATACCCTGTCCCCACATCGGTGTCCGGTAACTTCCCAGCAGGGCACGTCCGACTTGCCATAGGCGGGGCAATCCTGCTTCCGGCAATTGAGGAACTGCCAGCAGTTGCTCTGTTTTTCGGAGGATTTTTTCTGGTTCATGGCATGTTTTCCTAAAACTCAATGTAGCATAGAAAAAAGGCTGAAGCAACGCTAATTCGCCTACTATAGCACGTGATGCGGCCGGGCCCTGGTAGCGTCACCGGTATCGGTCGGCGAACCGTCAGTCGCGATACCGGCTCTTGATCATTCCCCAGCTCTCAGATACCGAGCCGGTCGTACAATCGTTCACCGAGCCTGGTGTCGGGACGCAACCGCAGCCGGGCGGATCGCAGCTTTCGGGACAGGGGTTGAAAGCGTCGAAGATAAGCCAGATATCGGTGTTATGGACGTCTCGTCCCACCGATCGGTCGTCTTCGGCCGCCTTGTCGCCATACTGGTAGATGTCTACCACCGTCGTGTCGGAGCCGCTCACCCGGTATAGGTTGATCCTGTCGCCTACGTTGTTGAGGCTGAGCCCGTAGATAGGAAATCCGTTCGATTCCTCCCAGGCCCTCGAATCGCTCCCGTAGACGACGAAAACTGCTCCGGGCTCCAACGTCCCGGAGAAGCCGTAGCGCCAGACGGGACTCTCCTCTCCATCGGCGAGGAGATACCCGTCCAGGTTCACCGTCAAGGAGCCTATGTTCGCGATCTCGACCCATTCGTCATCACGGTAGCTGTACACGGCATCACCGTCCCAGTCTCTCGCCGGATCGGCAAGAAACTCGTTGATGACGACCTGAGCAAGCCCAGCGCCGCTCGAAACGGTCGAGATCAGAATGAGGCATACTGCAGAAATGAAAAAACGGAATGCTTTTCTCATCATCATCCTCCCTTCATCACATCCATCGGAAAAGATCCCGGTTCTCTGGATGGGCCCGGCCGCCACCGGCCCCCACGCACCGAGGACTTTACAACTGCCGGCCGGCCGGCACAAGAAAAATATTTCAGGAATAAAAAGAGACGGGGCTTGCCGCCCCGCCTCCAGCCGTATCACATATCAGGTAATGGATACTATTCTTTGTGCTCGCCATGCTCCTTGATCGCAGCAAGCAGGAGCGCCGCTCCGATAGCCGCCGGCATCAATCCCCAGATCGAGAACTTGAATTCGATCTGCACCCAGAGAGCTAAGAAGAGCACGATGCCCAGGAACAACAGCACCAATCCCCACGCGCGGAGCGACTTGAATGCGGGCCGCTTGGCCTTGGGCGGATCCACCGGGATCTCGATGCCCTTTTCCATCGCGGCGAGGCGTTCACTGTGCTTAAGTTCCTTCTCTCTTCCCGATACGATGATCACCGTGATGATCATCGCAAAGATGCCGATGACAGCGAGTATCGGGATGAGTATGGCGACAATAGCGGGATTCATTTCAAACATCCAGGGACTCCTTTCTCTGTAGCACTTCCAATCTCCGAAAACCAGACTTTCTAATCGATCTTCAACAGATTGGACAGGCCAGATGAAATTTTGTTTCAGAATTATCTGGATTATTTTGCGCAATCCATAAAGAATGATTCCCGGCTGGATAAACTTTCTGAAACCCCGCGGCAGCGGACACTGTCAAATATAGTGAATGAAGGAACCGATGCCTCGAGATGACCAGGATCGCAACCTCATAGAGGAATCACTCGAGGGGAGCGGGAGAGCTTTTAAAAAGCTCGTCGATAAATTCCATCCGCTCGTCTACTCGGTCGTACGGGGGATCATGGGCAACAGGGATGAGGTGGAAGATGTCGCCCAGGAGGTTTTCATCAAGGTCTACAGAAAGCTCGCGACCTTTCGAGGGGAAGCGAGACTGTCGACCTGGATATACAGGATCGCACGAAACGAGGCGATCAACGCGGCGAAAAGGGCGAGGCCGACTACTGTACAGCTCGATGAGGCGGAAAGGCTCGCAAGCTCCTCCCCTGGACCCGATAGACATCTCGAGCGCCGGATCACAGCAAAGCTCGTCGAGGATCTTCTTTCTTCGCTCGACGAGCAGTATAGGGTGGTGTTAGAATTGAGGTACATGGGTGAGAAATCCTATGCAGAGATAGCCGAGATAATGGACATACCGATCGGTACCGTCAAGACCTATATTCACAGGGGAAAGACGATGCTGAAACAGAGACTCGCCCATAGAGAACCGAAAGAGCGTGTATGATGACCGACGATCATATCGAAGAGCTGCTCCCCCGCTACATCGAGGGAGATCTGACGCCGGAGGAGAGGCGGGCCGTCGATAAGCATCTATCGTCCTGCGATGATTGCAGAGAAGCTCTCGGACTCTACAGCTCCCTCGAGCGGGCCCTCGTCGCGTTCAAGAAAGAACGCCCCTCATCGAAGCAGACCTACGCCAGGATCGAACGCCGCCTTCCGCTCGATCCCGCCTTCTCACCCCTATCTCTGCTTCGCAGCCCCGCCCTACTCGGAAGCGCCGCGGTGGCAACGATCGCGATCCTCACCATCCTCTTCCGTGAACAGATTGGAATCGCCTTCACCCGTTTCGGCAATCTTTCATTCGGTTCCCTGACAGGCTCGTTCGAAGCCATTCCCGAATGGATAGTGATGATTACCGGCGGCGGCGTGTGGATGCTCGTACTGATCGTCGCTGTCGAGACTCTACTCTTCTCACTCGCCACGAGTTTTACAGTATTAAAAATGATCAGGGACTAACAGAGGAACGAAAGGGATTCAGCCGCCCAGCTTCTTCCTGACAATATCGCCTGTCACCTTGGGATTTGCTTTGCCGCCGCTCTTCTTCATGACCTGTCCGATAAAGAACCCGATCAGTTTGGTCTCGCCGGTCCTGTAACGCTCGGCCTCGTCCGGATGCCCGGCGATCACCTCGTCCACGAACCGCTCCAGCTCTCCGCCGGCGCTGATCTGCTGAAGCCCGAGCCTCTTTACCACCGTTTCCGCAGTCTCGCCCGTAGATGCCATCTCCTTGAAGACCTCGCGTCCCGCCTGACCACTGAGCGTATCATCCGCCACGAGTTTGATCAGAGAGGCAAGATCCGACGGCGAGACGGTAAAATCCAGTATCGTCGCGCCGCTCGATTTCAATTCTTCCATGACCTCGCGCATCACCCAGTTCGCGCTCACCTTCGCTTCCTCGGTTGCTCGGGCGATCTCCTCGAAATAATCGGCCACAGGCTTCTCGGCGCAGAGGACCCCCGCGTCGTAGGCGGACAGCTTGTACTCCTTGCAGAACCGCCGCTCCCTTTCGAGCGGCAGCTCGGGGATCCGTCCTTCAAGCTCTTCGATCCACGCTTTGTCCACATCGAGCGGCAAAAGGTCCGGCTCTGGGAAATACCTGTAATCATGGGCGTATTCCTTGCTCCTCATCATCACAAGCTTCTTCTGGTCCGCATCCCAGAGGTTTGTCACCTGGGACACCTCGCCGCCGGAGTCGAGAACCTTGCCCTGCCTATCGATCTCGAACCGGATCCCCATCTCGACCGCCTTGAAGGAATTGAGATTCTTGATCTCGGTCCTGGTGCCCAGCTTCTTCGACCCGACCAGCCTGATCGAGATGTTTACATCGCACCGGAGCGATCCCTCCTCCATGTTGCCATCGCAGATCTCGAGATACCGCAGGATCTGCCGGAGACGCGCCAGGTAGTTCACCGCCTCCTCCGGGGACCGCATATCGGGCTTGCTGACGATCTCGATGAGCGGGACACCGCACCTGTTGAAATCTACGAGGCTGGCCCCCGAGGCGTCGTGGATCAGCTTGCCCGCGTCATCCTCGAGATGTATCCGTTCTATACCGATACTTCGCGACACGCCCTCCATCTCGATCTCGATACTTCCCTCCTCGCAGAGCGGCTTGTCGTACATCGATATCTGGTAGTTCTTGGGGCAATCTGGGTAGAAATAAT
>DAOUUU010000077.1 GCA_030667985.1 Candidatus Krumholzibacteriota bacterium | reverse complement strand
TTCCGGGTTCATATCGTCGATGGTCGTCCGGAGCACGAATATATCCTTCTCGACAGGCCTCTGTTCCGCCTCGACGAGCCGCAGCATTCCAGGATTATGGGCCTCGTCCCGCGTACCTACGGCATAGACGGTGCGTATCGGCACAATTTCAGCGTTGGATGAGATCTCTTCGGCCAGCGTTTTGATCAGAGCCGCTCCAGTGGGTGTTACGATCTCTCCCGCATCCGCGGTCAACCGGACGGTGCATCCCTCGAGGATAGCCAGTGTCGCCGGGGCCGGTACGGGGAGGTCGCCGTGCGATGTCGAGACGGTTCCGCTCCCGAGCCGGAAAGGTCTGTGGTAGAGAGGAGGAAACCCGAGCTGGGACAGGGCAACGACAGCGCCGACTATATCGACGATCGAGTCGACGGCCCCCACCTCGTGGAAATGAACTTTTTTAGCGGGCACACCGTGTATGGCCCCCTCCACCTCGCCGAGCAGATCGAACGCGGCGGCGGCGAGCTTTTTCACGCGCCGATCCAGTTTGGAGCGCCGTATCATACGCTGTATACTTTCGAGATCGCGCTGCTTCGCATCCGTTTTGCAGACGACTCGCGCCCTGTGGGCGGCGATGCTGTGCCGTTTCACTCTTCCAAAGACGATCCGGAACGGCTCGAGCCCAGGCAGCCTGCCGACTTCCTTTGCCACCTCGACCGGCTTCGCGCCGAGAGCGAAGAGGCACGCGAGCAGCATATCACCGCTCAGGCCCCGTGTCGGATCGACGACGATCATCCGGCCGGCTTGAATCGTCTTCCCCGGTTTTCCGCTCAAGCTCCACTCCCCTTTCCTCGCCTTAGCGACTTGGTCTTGGCCTTTTTCTTGCCCTTCCCGGCGCCCTTGCCGCCGTGTATCTTGTGGCATATAACGGCTGCCGCGTACCCGGCGCCAAATCCGTTGTCGATGTTGACCACCGTCACCCCGCCTGCGCAACTGTTGAGCATCGTCAGCAGCGCCGATATCCCGCCAAAACTCGCTCCGTATCCCACGCTCGTCGGCACTGCGATGATCGGCGCGTCGGCAATCCCGGCGACCACGCTCGCGAGCGCCCCCTCCATACCGGCCACGACGATGATCGTATCCGCTCCCCTTACCTGTTCCCAGCTGGAGAGGAGCCGGTGGATACCTGCCACGCCGACATCGTATAGACGATCCACATTGCAACCCAGGAAATCGGCCGTGAGCGCAGCCTCCTCGGCGACCGGCCTGTCGGATGTGCCCCCGCTGACGACGGCGACCCGTCCGCGCCGCTTCCTGCCCGTCTGCTCGACGGTGAAGAGCCTCCCCTTCTCATGGTAGGCCGCTTCCGGAATATCGGACTCCACTTCGGCGAACAGCTCCGGGCTGCACCGGGTCGCGAGAAGATCGACCCCCTGGGCGAGCATTCCTCCGGCGATCTTGACTATCTCGTCCGGACTCTTTCCCTCGCAGAAGATCACTTCGGGGAACCCCCTGCGGAGGGTTCTGTGGTGATCGATCTTGGCAAATCCCATATCCTCGAACGGGAGCCGGCGGAGCCGGTCAACGACCTGATCGACGGTCGTAGTTCCCTTCTGAAGTTTTTCGAGTAATCTCCTCAAGCGGGTCTCTTGCATCTCTCTCTGCACTCCTCCCTGATAGCTTCGAAAATCGATATCGTCCCTGTAAGACTCTCCACCTGTGACAGCCCCGACCGGTACCTCTTTATATCGTCGATTCCCCTAAGATACCACCTGTATTGTTTCCGCATCTCCATAACAGCGACTCGCTCGCCCTTTCTCTCCACTTCCATCCGCAAATGGCGCTCCATCATGCGGACTATATCGTCGACCGGCCTTTTGCTCCACGGCCGCCCCTCCATCGCATTCTTTATCTCGCCAAAGATCCATGGATTCCCGAGAGCCCCCCTTCCGATCATAACTATCCCCTTGCCCGTGACCGAGACGATCCGCTCGTAATCGGCGACCGTTCTCACATCCCCGTTCGCTATCACCGGGATCGAGAGTTTCTCTCTGAGCAGCTTAATATGACTCCAGCGGGCAGTGCCTGTAAATCCCTGACTGCGGGTCCTTGGATGAAGCGTGACTGCCGAGACACCCGCCCGTTCGAGCACCCTGCCCGTTTCGAGGAAATTTATCTCCTTCTCGCTCCAGCCGCTTCGGATCTTGGCCGTGACGGGAATCGAAACCGCATCCACGGCGGCTCCCGCGATCCGTTCCATCAGCCCGAGATCACGCATAATCGCGGATCCCCCGTTCTTACGCACGACCTTACGGACGGGACAGCCGAAATTGAGGTCGATAAAGGCGGGGTGCGACTTCCCGGCGATAGAGGCGGCCGCGGCTATAGCGACTGGATTCGCCCCGAAGAGCTGGATCCCAACAGGACCCTCGCCCTCGATGAAGCGGAGCATGTCGGCCGTTTTCTCGCCGCCATGTACGAGACCCTCCGCACTCGCCATCTCGGCCACTGTGAAATCGGCTCCGAGCTCCGCGCAGAGAAGCCTGAAGGGAGCGTCCGAATAGCCCGCCATCGGAGCGAGGCATAGGAGCGATTCGTCAAAGATGCCGGCGTCTTTCTTTGTATCAGGATCCATCATGCGGAAATCTCTCGCTTGTTGATCATTGATCGTTCCGTCAGAGACTGTGGGGCACGATGAAGAGAAAAAGGCTTATGATATAACTGAGCAGGACGGCAAAAGCGAATCCCCTCGGGCCGAGCAGATCCTTCTCCTCACCCTTCCCGATGAAACTTCCCCAGACCAGCAGCAGGCTGACGAGCCAGAAGATGAACATCAGCTGCGTCTTGTTGTCGGTTATATCGTAACCGAATGGAAAACCCTCCCAGACCGGCCCGAATGCCTGGTAGTTCAGGATGAATCCGATGGGCCAACCTCCAATGAAGGTGCAACCGAGCGCCCAGCGGGCGTTTGAGACCGCACTCCTCTTGCCCGTGCCGGTCGAGAGGATATCAATGGCGCTCCAGAGGCTCTGAATCATGAAATAGAAGGCACAGAACATGAATATGATGTGCAGGGCCAGTACGACCGGCGAGACTTCTCCCTTGTATTTCACGAGAAGAAACGATCCCTCTTCCTCTGGAAGCCTTACCGTGCTTCCGTCCTCACCGCGGACCGTCAAGGCGTACTGGACCCTCATCCCCTTTTCAATATGCGGGAGATAGGCCTCCCATCGCCCCCCTCCGGTATGGACCATATTGATCCGCCTGGTCTCTTCCTCCCCGACCACGCTGTAGAGGATAGATGGCTCGATGTTCTCATCCGATACGATCCCGGCCGATACGGCTGGACCGCCCGGCCCCACCTGCTCGGTAACAGAAACATGTTCTATGCGCATATTGCCGAGTTCTGCCGCGAGCTCGTTAGGCCTCCTCGTTGAAATGCGTCTAGCGACGCCGAGAAGGAGAATGGTTACTACGATCCCGACCACTATTCTAAATACAGCCATACCGGGTCTGCTCATTTTATGATCACTCCCCTTGCATTTTAACAGTGTTCAAATAATACTTTATAATTGTAAGCTTTGCAAGCGCGGCGCCTCCGGATAGAGAAGGCACACGGCCGGAAAAGGGATTGTACACGATGGACAAGAAAATCCACGTCGAAGAATTATCAATAGAGAACGGAAATATGCCTCCTGTCAGGGCCGATCTTAGAAGCGCGGCACCCGGAAACGAGCTGCCGCTCGTCATCATCACACATGGATTTCTGGGTTATAAACGGTGGGGGTTCTTTCCAATGCTTTCCGAAAGGGTGGCTGGCGCCGGCTTCCATGTCCTCACGATGAGCTTCTCGCTGAACGGTGTCGACGAGGAGACGGGGCGCATCACACGCCCTGAGGAATTCGCCTCCAACAATGTGAGCCGGGAGATAGAGGACCTCGAGAGCGTCTGCCGTTACATCCGCAGCGGAGGTCTCCACTACCCGGTCGATAAAGACAGGTGGGGCCTGATCGCGCACAGCAGGGGAGCCGCCGTCGCGATCCTCGTGGCGGGCAAGTTCCCCGAGATCAGATCTCTCGTAACATGGTCAACCCCCTCCCGTCTCGATCGCTACACGGACCGCCGAAAACATCTGTGGAAAGAAGAGGGAGCTCTCGTCTTTAATGACGACAGGGCCGATGGGCCTCTCAAGCTAGATTATTCATACTATGAGGACATCGACCGGAACAGGGACGGCTATGACCTGCCCCGAGCTGCGGGGGCGCTACGGATACCCCATCTGATGATACACGGGGAGCGGGACGCCGCGGTCACCGTCGGGGAGATGATACAGCTTTTCCCGGACGGCCCGCCCCCGAACGCACACCGCGAGATCATACCGGGGTGCAGCCACGTTTTCGGCGCCTCACATCCTATGCAAAAATCCACGAAAGCCCTCGAGCGGGCAGTTTCTCTCACGGAACAATGGCTCGACGAGACATTGAACATAAATGAACTGGAGGAACCGGAATGCAGAAAAAAAGAATGATAGCCCTGATATTGACAGCCACCGTTGTTGTAATCGTCCTTCTTCTCTTCCTCTCGAAGGGATGGCTGGCGGAGAATCTATACCGGTCGGCCGGAGAGCGTGTCGACGAAAAACTGAACGAGAGGCTGAGCGAAAAGTACTCGGCGGACCTGAACTATACCCTGGACAAGTTCTGGGAGTTCTATGAGAGCGGCATCGTCAACCGAAACGATCTGACCGATGTGATGGACAAGATGAAGCAGCTGGCGGAGAGAGAAGAAATAAAGAATAGGGATATCTTCGATTTTATTACGTATGTGAGCAGGATCTACACAGACGCGATGCACGAATACCACAAGAATCATCCATACTTCCAGCCGCAGGAGCCGGATACGGTACAGATCGACCTCAATCAGATATGATGAACCTTTTGGTCAGCTCCCTTTCTACATCCCTGAAATTCTCGAAGGGAATACAAGAGATCTCCTCGCGCTCGCAATGGGCAAGCAGATCGCTCTTTGCAAGCACGAGATCCGCGTGCTCCGCGGGGCAGCGGTCGCTGTAGCCATTCCCTACATAGACGGTAAAGTAACCGTCCTGTCGCTTCTCTTCGAGATGGAACAGCTTGCAGTTCCCGCACATCGTGCAATCTTTCAGGTTGTGATAGGGAAAATCGATGCCCTCGATGCTGGAACCGTTCAGAAGGAGATGATTCGCCCGGAACGGAATGAATCCAAGCCCCGATCTCATGAGAAGCGATTCGATATAGTAGTCGAGTCCATCGCTGAGAATCAGTATATCGTACTTACGCTTGACACAGAAATCGACGAAATCCTTGAAATAGGGATCGAGTTCTTCCTTTGTGATGAAGGCGTCGATGTCGAGCCGGTCGGCGTCGATCCACGAGATTTCGTGCTCGAGGCACTCCTTCGAACTGATAAGACCCATCTTCCACTGCTCGAGCGTATCGAGCCATCGGTCCGTATCTTTGACGAAGGTTTCGAAGAAGTGGTGGCCGATATCACGTTCCGCGACCGTTCCGTCGAAGTCGCACAGAATAGTGATCTTGCTGTTACTGTTCAACCCGGGCAGCCTCTGCGACTTTCCTCTGATCCTTGATATACTCAAACATCTCTTCGAGTGTCGATGTTCTATCGAACATCTCGATAACCTGGGATATCTCCTCATCCTGAGAGAGGGTCGCGATAAACGCCCCCTTCGCGCCGAACATTTTTCTGAAGACTTCTCGCTTTATGCCCATCTTTGCGTAGTCGACGTTCTCCTCGTCCCACTCCTCCACGGTTACTTCTACCTTCCTGTCGTCGAGAAAGGAGAGAAACTCCTCGAAGACCTCATCGGTGGCCTCGAACGATTCGTCCACATCGTGGTAGGCCGTGTAATGAACGGCGAACGAGAAGAAGATCCCTCTCAGCTCGAGCCGGCGCTGGACCTCTGTGAATTTTGGCAGCTCGATCTCCCAGTCGGGCGCGATGCCGCCGCCGCCGTAGACGGTGCGACCGGCCGCCGTCCTGTATTCCTCCCTCGGCTCTTCCACCGATACCCCAGCCGCTTCCTCATCAGGGGATATGACCGTGAGAGATTCATCCCTACCGTTTTCATCCCTGTGGATGCTACGTCCGGACGGCGTAAAATACTTCATCGTGGTCAACTTCAGCGCGGACCCGCCGCTGATCTGGAAGACAGTCTGAACGCTCCCCTTGCCGAAGCTCGTCTGGCCTACGATCGCGGCCATGTCCCAATCCTGGAGCGCCCCGGCAACGATCTCCGACGCCGACGCGCTCGCTCCGTTCACGAGCACGACGACGGGATAACCGTCGTGGGTCTTGTAGGATTTCGATTGGTACTTCTTGTTGCCGTTCGGGATACGGCTCTCCGTGTACACGATCAGCGTGTCCCTGCCGAGAAAGAGCTCGGAGACCTCCCTGGCCGCGTCGAGCAGTCCACCCGGATTCGACCTGAGATCGAGAATCATTCCATGCATGCCGCGCCGCTCGAAGTCTCTCATTACTTCCTCTAGCTCTTTCGCTGTGTTCTTGGCGAAACGCGATACTCTGATATAACCGACATCGCCAATCATCTCCCAGTAGGGAACGCTCGGAACCTTGATGATCTCCCGGGTGACGGTAAAATATAGCGAATCCTCGAGGCCCTCGCGGCAGATCGTGATGTCGACCTGTGTTCCGGCGGGGCCTCGAAGCTTTGATACAGCCTGCTCTGAGCTCCATCCCACGGTCGACGCCCGCTCGATCTCGACGATCCTGTCGCCTCCCTGAATACCGAGACGATAGGCGGGGGTATCCTCGATTGGGGATATGACCGTGAGAAAATCATCCCTGATCGATATCGTTATGCCAAGTCCGCCGAATTCCCCCTCAGTATCGATCATCAGGTTTTCCCACTGATGGCGTGTCAGGTAGACCGAATGGGGATCGAGCTCTTTGAGCATCCCTCTGATCGCCGCTTCGATCAGCTCCTCTGTCTCTACCTCTGTGACGTAGTAATCGACTACCTTCTCGTAGACCTCCCCGAAACGGGTCAAATCCTCTAGAATATTGGAGTTCCTCTGTTTCCGCTGGTCCTGCGCCCAGACAAAGAACGCCGCGGCGCTCACGGTGAATATGAGAACGATCCCTACGATGAATTTTCTATTGAGCCTCAAGACATACCTCAGCTTTCGTCACCTGGATTTCGATTCAGTTCTGTTCGGATATACTTACCTCTCATAAATCGTGCCTCGAACAACAATATATTACAATTTCACCTTCCTGCTAATATAGGGGTGTATCAGAACGAGAGGCAACCGAATTAGCACGCCCCTATTTGAGCTTTACGTCGAAAAGCTGTTGAAGGTTCCCAAAAACCACATCACATACGGATTCGAGGGTAGCGGAAGCGTCGACCGTCACGACCCTCCCCGGGTTCCGCTCGGCGAGCCGCAAATAGCCCTCGCGGACCTTCTCGTGGAAGGAGCGGTCCTCTCTCTCCAGGCGATCCTTCGATCTGGTCCCCTCCCCTTCTCTCCGCTCCGGTCCCCGCTCGAAACCGCGATCGACCGCAAGATCGAGAAGAAACGTCCTGTCCGGAACAATCGAGCCCAATGTAAACGCGTTCAGTTCTTCCACGACGGCCTCGCCGATGCCGCGCGCCCAGCCCTGGTAAGCGACCGACGCATCCATGAACCGGTCGCAGATGACACTCGTCCCGCTCTCGAGAGCCGGCCGTATCGTCCTCTCGACGAGCTGTGCACGGCTCGCGAGGTAGAGCAACAGCTCCGCCCGAGCATCCATACCGCTCATATCCGGATCAAGCAGTATCGTGCGGATTCGTTCCGAGAGATCTGTCCCACCCGGTTCACGCGTGATAATGGCCTCGACACCGGCCTCCTCGAGCGCTTTGAGTACCCTTGAGACTACCGTCGACTTCCCGGAGCCCTCGATCCCTTCGAATGTGATGAAACGGGCCTTCATACTTCTCAACCCTTCACTATCCGGTCAATTGACGAAGCCTCCAACGGAAGCGGCGGACGGCCAAACTCATCTTGAAGAGCTCATCGAAGCCCTGGGCGGACCATAGCCCGATGATCGACAGCCCCACGACGAATGCGAGCGTATACCCCAACATGATCTCGAAGATAATAACGCCGAAAATGGCCAGGTACATCGGGTACCTATTCTCGCCGACACCCCTCAGACTGAATGAATATACGTAAGACAGCGCTTTGGGTATCTGGATGAGAGCGGCGACTTTCAACGCCCTCACGCAGATCTCGACGACCTCCGACTCGGAAGTGAAGACGATCACGAAGTAGTAAGCCCTGAAGTAAGTCAGAGCGGCGAGGAAAAAAACCACGCTTCCAACCAGCCAGAAGAACTTCGCGGTCGCTTTCCCCGCGTGATCGTGCTCTTCAGCGCCATACAGCTGCCCGACGAGAGTCAGCGCACCTATACCAAACGCCTGGTATAGTATCGAAAAGAGCCTCTGAATCGTTAATATGATCATGTGAGCAGCCGCGGGAGCCGCGCCGAGCCTGTTGCTGTATCCGATTACTATCGTCATACCTACCACCCAGGCGAGCTGTTCGAGCGTGATGGGCAGGCCCGTCTTGAAGACCTTGGCTATGCTCTTGCGCCGTATCGACGTGAAATCCCTCCACCTGAATGTCAGAACACTCCTTCCGCGAAGGATTATGCTGAAGGTGAATAAACAGCCGATGGTATGAGCAATGCCCGCTGCGAGCGCCGAGCCTCTCGGGCCGAGCTCGGGAAAACGGTAGATACCGAAGATCAACAGGAACGCGAGAACTAGATGGATCGAGTTTACGAACAGCGCCGCGATCATCGACAGGTGCGTGTCGCCCGCTCCCCTTACGATCCCGATTGCGACAAAATTCATGATGATAAAGGGTGCAAACAGGGAGAGCGTCCTGAAATAATCGACTCCTATAGCGGTCACCGCCGGCGAGGCCCCGAGAAGCACCTTGAAGATGAAGGGCGCGAACAGGTACCAGACCAGCGAGATGCCGATAGCGGTGAACATGGTCGTAAAGA
The DNA here is from genome assembly GCA_030667985.1 of Candidatus Krumholzibacteriota bacterium. GTDB lineage: Bacteria > Krumholzibacteriota > Krumholzibacteriia > Krumholzibacteriales > Krumholzibacteriaceae > DAOUUU01. Next base: position 2,466 of record DAOUUU010000077.1, on the reverse strand, counting down.
GAGCCTGACCGAGAAAATGGTCCGCCTCATGCTTCTTTCCGGAGCCGATCAATCTGTTGATGATGATGGTCGTTCCGAATACGAATATCAAGAGAGCCGTGCATGTGAGCACGATGATGTGGATGACATCCCCCACCGCCGTCAACGCATCCACACCCTTCGCCTCAACATCTGGATAGATCCGGGCAAGGGACGAAGCGGCGATATGGCCCATGAAATTGATCTCGAAGGTCCACATCACGATCTGAGCGGCCAGATCGACGAGGATAGGTATACTAGTTTTGAGGATCGCGCCGAAACCGGCCTTCGTCTTCATCTAACGAATGTCCCCGTTCAGTCGTGATTTCGTAATGATTCTTGGCTCACAATTTAACTACAAACGCTTGGAAAAGGCGAGTGGATTCTCGCTCCGGCAATCGGTGAAGCTGGCTCTATACACCTTGTTCTTGTGTGTCTTGCGCTGCGGTCAAACGCCGGACATGGATGATGCGCTGGATCACTGTAATGACCGACATGACGGCGATGAAGAGAAGGGAGATGGTGAGCAGCAGGCGTCCCAGCAGCATCCCTATGATCAGGGCCACCAGCCTTTCGGGGCGTTCGAGCCAGCCGACGCTGCATTCGAGACCCAGACCCTCCGCGCGGGCCCTGACATAGCTTGTAAGCAGCGAACCTGAGAGGGCGACGAGAGTTAGCAGGATCATAAAAGATCCCCAGGTACCTTCACCGTGGAAGTAAAGGATGAAAGCTCCGAAATAGAGTAGTTCCGCGATCCTGTCTCCCGTCGAATCGATGAAAGCCCCGAAGGTCGATGTCGAATTCTGCCGGCGCGCAATCGAGCCGTCGAGCACATCGCACAGACCGGAGATGAGTAATATCAGCCCTGCGAGACGTATGGACCCCCTCACCACAAAGATCGATCCGATGAAGCTCAGAAGGAGACCGATCACGGTCATCGCCGTCGGAGTGATACCCATCGAGCCGAGAAGCCCCACGATGGGATCAAGTAATCCCCTCAATCGGTCCTTGATCTCACCCTTGTCCAGCAACAGGAACCTCCATTGTACGGCATGTATCTTCTGCGGTGCTCATTATGGCGGATATCCCATTTTAGTGTCAAGGTCTTACACCTTTCCTGCCCAACCCCCTGACCAGAACTACTATCTCACCCTTCACTCCACGGGCGCCGAAATATTCCAGGAGCTCCGAAGCGGTTCCCCGCCTGACCTCCTCGTGAATTTTCGTGAGTTCGCGGGCAATGACTATCTCCCTTTCGGGAAGGAGCCCCTCGAACACTCCCAGCGTCTTGAGCAGCCTGTGGGGACTCTCGAAGAATATTGCCGTCCCCCTCCCCTCACCCGCCTCGAGGATCGCTTTCTCGCGCTCGCTCTTTTTCCTCGGTATATAACCAAAGAAAGTAAAACGATCCGTGGGCAGGCCCGAGATGACCAGGGCGGCAAGGATCGCACTCGGTCCCGGCACAGCCGTGAACTCTATCCCCCGTTCCACCAGCATTCTGACCAGGTAGTAGCCGGGATCGCTGATTGCCGGGGTACCGGCGTCCGAAACCAGCGCGACACGCGTCCCTCCCTCGAGCTGCCGGAGAACCTCTGGAGCTGACTTCTCCTTGTTGTGATCATGAAAGGAACGAACCCGGGTGGTTATGCCGTGCTTCGACATTATGATCCTCGTTCGTCTCGTGTCCTCGGCCAGGATCAGATCGACCGTCTTGAGAACCTCGATGGCTCTTGGGGAAAGATCATCGAGGTTTCCGATCGGGGTGCTGACGAGATAGAATGGAAATTGTCGCATATTCCAAGAATCTTTGGCTACGTAGTTCCGTTAAGCGTCGAGAACCTCTTCGAAGATCTTCTCCACACGTTCGATATCATCACTCGTAATATCGAGATGAGTGACCATCCGCATAAACCTGCCGCCGAAGGCCAGCAGGAGGACACCCTCGCGCTCGAACGCCGCCCTCAACTCCTCGATGTCGCGCGATTCGTCAACCACCTCGAAGATCACGATGTTCGTCTCGACAGGGAATCTGAGGCGAAGAATAGAGCTGGATTCCACTATCTCGCCGAGCTTCGCCGCCTTCTCATGATCCTCGACAATCCTTTGAACATTGTTATCGAGAGCATATAGACATGCCGCCGCGAGGATCCCAACCTGCCGCATCCCACCACCGAGCCTCTTGCGCCATTTGAAAGCTCTATCGATCGTCTCTCGATCACTGATGAGGACCGAGCCGATGGGCGCTCCTAGGCCTTTCGAGAAACAGAAAGTGACCGAATCGGCCAGCGCGCCGTAACGTTCAAGGGAAATAGCTGTTTGAACAGACGCGTTGATCAGACGCGCTCCATCCAGGTGCAGCCGCAGTTCCCTCTCCCTCGCAAAGGAAAAGACTGTTTCGAGCTGATCGAAGGGATAGATCCTTCCGCCGGCTCTGTTGTGCGTATTCTC
>DAOUUU010000059.1 GCA_030667985.1 Candidatus Krumholzibacteriota bacterium | reverse complement strand
GCTTGATGACTGAGGCCGGGTCTCGAGCGCCATCGCGGAGTGCGCCTCCTTCGGCGCTACGTAGTGCCTTGAGCTCCCAGAGGAGCGCTGGCCTGGAGCAACCTAAGTCGCGCATTGCTCCGCAGCGGATGAGAGTCTCCGTTTCGCGGGTCGTGGCGCCTGTGCGCTCAAGGAATCCCGAGAGCGAACGGAACGGACGCTCCTTTACAATCACCTCGGCCGTCTCCTGCGCGAGGCCCTTGACCTGGTAGAGGCCGATACGTAGCTCGCGACCGCGGCCGTAATGCCGCAGACGGCTCCTGTTGACGCATGGCGGGAGGATCTCAAGGCCGAGGCGACGCGCTTCTTCCAGATATTCTTCCTGCGAGTAGTAGCCGCCCCCGTTAGAAAGGACCGCCGCCATAAACTCGGCCGGGTAATGCGCCTTCCAGTAGGCGCTCTCGAAGGACTCGAGTGCAAAGGACGCGGAGTGGGCCTTACAGAAAGCGTAGCCGGCGAACGAGGAGATCTGACGGAAGATCTCTTCCGCCGTTCCCTCCGGGATGCCGCGCGCGAGCGCCCCGCGCAGAAACGAATCCCGATAGGTCACCATCGTCTCGAGCATCTTGTTCTTAAAAGACATGCATCGCCTTAGGCCGTCCGCCTCGGCGTAGCTCATTCCGGCGACCGCGACGGCGATCCGTATCACCTGCTCCTGGTAGATGAGACAGCCGTAGGTGTCCTCGAGCACTTCCTCGACGACAGGGTGTATTACCGCAACCGGCTCGAGGCCGAGGTGGCGATGCAGGTAGCTCCTCTTTCCCCCGTAGCTCGAGACGCCGGGGCGAATGATCGACGACAGGGCGGTCAGTACCTCGAAATCGTCGCACTTTGCCTGCTGCATGAGCTGAATCATGACCGGTGACTCGATGTAGAAACAACCCTCCGTGCGGCCATCACGGAGCAGTCGCTTCGTTCGCTCGTCGTTTCGGGCATCGATGCGTTCGGGGTGAATCGGGCGCCCCTCGTTCTCCTCGGCCATCTCGGCCGCCTCCCTTATCACGGCGAGGCCCTTCTGACCGATGATGTCGATCTTGACGAGACCCGCCTCTTCGATCTCGTGCATCGACCACTGCGTGATCTCGAGGCCCTTGTCTCCTCTCTGGAGCGGCACGATGCCAGTTATCGGCTCGGGCGAGACGACGAGGCCGCAGGGGTGGGTCGCCATGTGGCGGGGGAATCCGCCTATTTTCATGGCCAGCGGAAGCAGCGTCTTGAATGGCTCCCTGTCGAGCGGGATGTCGGAAGCGGCGGGCGAGATCCGGCAGGCCTCCTCCAGACGCTCGATCGAAGCAAAGTAGGGCAATCGCTTGATGAAGTGGCCGACCTCGCCCTCGGGAATCCCGAGAGCCTTCGCAGTCTCTCTCAGCGCGGCACGCGCGCGGAAGGTCGAATAGGTGCCGATCATCGCGACGCAGTCGCGGCCGTAACGGCGAAAGATATACTCGAGTACCTCCTCGCGATCGTCGGTCCCGAAATCTATATCGATGTCGGGAAGCTGTTTGCGCTCGGGGTTCAGGAAACGCTCAAAGAACATGTTGTGACGGATGGGATTGACATGCGTGATGCCGAGAGCGTAGGAAAGGATGCTGTTGCCCGCCGAGCCCCGGCCGAGCGAGCGCATGCCGCGCCCGCGTGCGAAGCGGACTATGTCCCAGCAGATCAAGAAATACTCTGCGAGGCCCTTGCTCTCGACGACCGAGAGCTCGTAGTCGAGTTGTTTCATGGCTTGCGGCCAGCCGCCGGGGGGATTTTCATTCTTTATGCTGTGTGGCGCGGCCGTGTCTCCACGCGCGGGCACAGCACCAGCGCGAGCGAAGCGGTGGGCTAGACCCTTCTTCGCGAGGCGGCGCAGCATCGCAGGGCCACTCTCGCCCGGCGGAGTTTGAAAGCGCGGGAGCTTGGGCGAACAGATATTGAGATCAAAGCTGCAATCCTCCGCAATCTTGAGCGATTCCTTGACCGGTTCGTCATCGCCCCCGAAGACTCGCTCAACATCGCGCGGCGTTCGAAAGTATGCCTCGGGCGGCGCGGCGGCGCCGGGGGACAGTGTTCCCACAGTCGAGCGTGTCCTGATCGCTGTGAGAACGCGGTGGAGAAAGTGCTCATCGGGATCGATGAAGTAGACGCCCTGCGCGGCAACTGTTTTGATGCCGAACCGCTCAGCGAGGCGCGCTACCCTCCAGCGGCGGCGGTTCCACCCGGGCCCCTGTGCCGTGGGGAGCGCGGCGCGAACGAATGGGCGGGCGGCGAGGGCGCTGAGAACACGCTCGTCGCTAGAAATCACATAGAGATCGTCCGAGATAACCCGTAGCGCCTTCTCGACGGTGAAGTCTTCGTCCAGATGGCGTGAGGTCACGAGCTGGGAGATCTCAGTGTAGCCGGAGCGGTTTCGGGCGAGAAGAACGGCGCGGGCCGCCTCATCTGCGAGCTCTGTCCCGTAGAGCGGCTGAATGCCCCGCTCCTCGCACGCCTTCTGAAAGGGCACGACCGCGTATAGGCCGTTCACATCGGTCAGGGCCAGAGCGGGCATGCCGGCGCGGGCTGCGGCCTCGGCGAGCTCCTCGACGGACCTCGTGCCGGAGAGCATCGAGAAGTTGGAGTGGACGTGGAGATGAACAAAGCTCATGTGATTGCTTTTCCGAAGGCGGGTGCTACACCGCGAGGGAACCGCGCGCGGAGCGTATCGAGCGTGTTCCGCAGGTACCGCGTCCGCTCCCGGGCGACGTCCGTCACAAAGAGCTCGCGCTGAATCGGCTCGGGCTCGGTGGCAGAGACAATGACGGCGAGGCATCTCACACGCACCCGCCGCGTAAACAGCCGGGCGAAAACGCCGCGGAGCGTCTCGTAGAGCCGGAGGTCGTCGGAGCCGGGCTCTGAGAGCCTTCCTTTCCCCACAACCTCAGCCCCGTCCGCGTACCGGAGCTCGAGCACCAGAGAGCGGGCGAGCAGACGCTCGGAGCGGAGCTTCTCTCCCGTGCCCTCTGCAAGCCTGTAGAGAACCGCTTCGAGACGCTGGCGGCTCACGCGGTCCGGCTCCAGGATCTCCTCTGTTCGCATGCGCTCCTGCGGGGCGAGGCGGGAACAGACAGGGGTGTGATCCTCCCCCGCCGCCCCCCGGTAGAGACGCTTTCCCCAAGTGCCGAAGCAGACAAAGAAGATCTCCTCGGTGAAGAGGAGCACATCCCCCACGCGGGAGATGCCGAGCTCCTGGAGAAGAGAAGCGCGCCCAATGTCAACGATGGGAAACCGGTCGATCGGGATGGGGGCGAGAAATGGCTTCTCGTAACCGGTATAAACGTCGACTAAGTGGGCGCGCTTGGCAGTTCGCGAAGCGACATGGCTCACAAGCTTGTTCGCCGCGGCGCCGACCGAGACGGCGAGTCCCGTCTCACGCGCGATCTCCGACTTTATCTTGGTCCCCGCATCGAGCACATGCCCGAAGAGACGACCGCAGCCCGTGTAATCTATATAGCCCTCATCGAGGGAGGCCTGCTCGATGACAGGGCTGTAACGTTCGAGAACCCCGAATACCGCCCGCGAGACGCGGCGGAAGAGCTGCCAGTCGGGCGGCACGAACACTCCCCTCGAGCAGAGCCGCCTCGCCGAGGAGACCGTCATCCCCTGCACGACCCCCTCCCCGCGCGCCTCGTATGAGGCGCTCACGACCATTCCCCTCGGCGGCGACCCCGCGATCACCACGGCCCGCCCGCGGAGCGCCGGGTCGCGCAACCGGCAGACCGAAGCGTAGAAATCGTCGGTGTTGATGTGCAGTATTCTGCGCTCCATCCATCGTCCCCCACAGTCCACACGCGGCGTCCGTATCCCCGACCCTCCACCACACCCCAGGCCGCTACAGCTTGCGCTTTATTCCGATCACAACACCAACGACCTCGTCATCACCTTCCCCACACCAGCGGTGGAGCAGCTCCACCGCACCGCGCCTTACGAGCGCAAGTTCTCCATCGAGCGGGGCGCGTCCCCGCTCGATCAGCAGCGAATCCCCCTCCCGCGCCTCACCCGAGGCGTTGGCGGAGAGGAGAGAATCGACCTTTCTATAGGACATAGACATAATTTCAACGGCCTCCGTACCGGCGCATCAATCCTGTCACCACGCCGCGCACCTCGACATCGGCCGCGGGCAGCACGATCTCCTCCATCTCGGGGTTCGAGGGCCTGAGACGGACCCGCTCCCCATTCTGGTAGAAGCGTTTTACCGTCGCCTCACCACCCCCGACCAGCACGACCGCCATCGCACCGTTCTCGACGCGGCTGCGCTTCTCGACGACGATCAGGTCGCCGTCCAGGATCCCGTCCCCCACCATCGAATCTCCCTTGACCCGCAACACAAAGGTCTCGCCCCTCCCGGTGAAACCGGGCGGCAGCGCGATGCTCTCGGGCACTTCAATCGCCTCGATCGGCTCGCCGGCCGCAACGGTGCCCGCGAGCGGCACATCGACCGCCTCATGCTCGGTGGCGAGAGGCTCTATAGAGCGCGCGCGGTTCCAGCCGCGTCTCAAGTACCCCTTCTCCGTGAGGTTGGTCAAATGCTCGTGCACCGTGCTCACGGCGGAGAGGCCGAAGTGCGAGGCGATCTCCTCGAGCGAAGGCGCATACCCTCGCTCCCGCTGGAACGAGCAGAGAAAATCGAGTATCTCCCGCTGCCGCTTCGTCAGATAGGTCATTGAACGTCCCCCGTAACCGTTTAAATACAAGCAATTGTGGCTCTCGACGAGAACCTGCCACTACATTACCCGAACAAAAACCGAAAGTCAAGAAAAAACCGCTGCAACACCTCATATATTGACAGGCCGTCAGCTGGTATGATATGTGCTGATTTATCCAGGGACAGGGGAAGAGCAGACTTCTCGCATAGCAACGACCCCACGGGCGTGACGCCCGGAGGCAGAGAGCGGTATTCTAGAGGGGAAGGATACAGCCATGGGTTTCTTCGAAAAACTGTTCAGAAAAGAAGAGGACTCCGAGTTCTCACGCGGCTCGGCGACCGCCGTCAACCAGGTAGCAGCCGAGACGGTGCTGCTCATGAGCACGGACCCTCGCGCGCGCCTCGACGCCGTCAACGCGCTCGGCCTGACGAATTCGTCCCGCATCGTCCCCACACTCGCCAAGACGCTAAAAGAGGACGAGACAGAACGCATCCGCGGCATGTGCGCAGGCTACCTCGGAAGCATAAAGGGGGACCAGGCGGAGGCCGCCCTGCTCGAGATAACCGGCGACCCCTCCCCCTACGTCCGTAGAAGGGCAATCGAGGGGCTCTTTCGTATGGGGAGCGAACGGGGCCTAGAGGCGGTCAGGACGGCGCTTGACGACAGCGACCCTGTCGTCAAGGCGAAGGCGAATCTCTTCATGACAAAGATACAGTCGCCGATCGAGGAAACAAATTGCCCCTACCTGACCAAGTTCGGGATGTGCGACATGCCCGGTTGCGAGTTCAACGAGTGCGACTGGGAAACAGAGAACAGGGGCCGCCACAAGAAATGCCCCCGGTTCAAAGAAGACTGACCGCGAGATCATCACCACATTACATTTTCATCAGGTTCGAGATGAACAACTCGGATAGAGCCGATTCGTGATACAGGTCGGGTAGTGATGCCGAGATAACGCCGTCGAGACACGAATCCATGAAATTCTTCTGTGCACCCCCGACCTCTTCACCCTCTCGATAATCCACCAACAAGACATGCCGTATCGACTTCCCTATACGCCATACGGCGCTCCCACGCCGCGTAAACGCCAGGATAGGCTTTCCGACGGCGAGGTACTCGAAGAGCTTGCTCGGGACCGCAGCATTGGATGTCGATAACAGGAGAAGCGCGTCAGCTTCGATCAACTTGCGCATCATCGCCTCGCGCGGCACCGGTTCCTCGATCTCGATGCTCCAGCCGTACTCGTCATACCTCTCGCGCCACGATCGGACCTCGGCCATATCATCCCGACTCAGCTGCCCGAGTAAAACGACTCTACCTTTCCGCTCGACTCGACTCAGGCCTTTCAGCAGCGGCTCGAGCAAATATCTCGGATTCCTTTCCAGGCTGGAATGCATGAATCGGCCCGCATGCAGAAGTGTTATTCGCTCACTCGAAGGTCTTACAACCGGGGCCTGGGGCATCTCCAGATTTGGATACCCGTTGTACAGGATAACCGTCTTGTCACGCGTGAAGGGCAGGCGTTTTTCGAGTAGTTCCTTCCATACATCCGAAGTGACGAAAATCCGTTCGGCCTGCCGAAGGATCGCCGACTCGAGTCTCCCTTCACGCCACCTGCGGATCCGCGACCGCTCGAGCAGAGGCTTGAGCGGTTCATCGAGCCATCCGTCCCGCATATCCACGGCCAGGCCGGCTCCGATCCTTTTTGCCAGACGCGCCGCGCATACGTGACCCGACTCGGGAGGGCCCGAGGAAATCACCCAGCGAGAACCCTCGCCATGTTTCATCACGAGGGGATTCTTAGCCGCCCTGCTCGCCCAAACGATCGTGGGATCGGGATTGAATATGAAATTGGCGGCGGAACGCCGGAATGCATTCGGCTTGCGCGGCGGCGTCGGCGATTTGGAACCGGGAGCCGGGTCTCGATAGAGCCCGATGGGATCGCGGACCGTTATCTCAACGCCCCAGGACCTCTCATATTCCCGATCCGAACCTCCCGCACGCACAATCACGACCCGTAGCCCAGACTCACCGAGCCATCGCACGAAACGGTCCACCCGGTAGTTACCGACATGGCCGCTTATCCCCCAAAACGGGGCAACGATCAATGCCTGAGGATTATTCAATTTACCACTTGTGGCTGTCGCTTCCCTTGATCAGGTTGAGATACTCCATGCGGGTCTTGCTATCGGTGCGGAAGGCCCCTTGCATAGAACTCGTTATGATCAACGCGTCCCGCTTGCGGACGCCCCGCATCGCCATGCAGAGGTGGACCGCCTCGATCGTGACCGCGACACCGTAAGGCTCGAGGTGATCCATCAGTGTCTTCGCGATCTCGTTGGTGAGCCGCTCCTGTATCTGGAGCCGCCGGGAGAAGATCTCGACCAGGCGGGGGATCTTCGAGAGCCCGATGATGCGTCCCTTGGGGATATAGGCGACATGACACTTTCCGTAGAACGGAAGGAGGTGATGCTCGCAGAGGCTGTAGACGCTGATGTCCCGCAAGATGACCATTTCGTCGTACTCTTCCTCGAATATCGCCCCCTTGAGAGTCTTCTCGATATCCTCTCCATATCCGCTCGTCAGGAACTCGAGCGATTCCTTGACTCGCTTCGGCGTCTTCTCGAGACCTTCCCTGTCAGGGTCCTCGCCGAGCCCTTTGAGAAGTTTACGGATCAAATCCTCCATCATGCACCTCCCGTTCTGCTCTGGAGTGGATAAGAGGATATCACGTCCGCGCCTTTTTTTCAAAGAGAGAGACGATCCTTTTATAGGATGGCATATCGGTGATGTCGTAGCGTTCGCCCTCGACCTGGTAAGCGTAGAGGGGCCGGCGGCGGTACGACCAGGCGAAGAAGGAACCGAGATTGTCGCGGTCGTTGCCGTCCATGATGTACTTCTTGAATTGTGGAATCGTCTCGCGGCTCACGCGGTATAGGGGCAAAGCGAGGAGCTTCGAGCGAGGCCGGCTGGGCTTTTCCTCGAATTCTATCACTCGTGACTCGCCGGCGACCTTTACGACACTGCCCGCTTTTAACGCTTTCCGGCCGGTCGTCTCGGCGACGGCGACGACATCACCATCGACAGTGCCGCTGAACTCGAGGAATGGCAGGATCGAGAAATCGAAAATGCTGTTACCGGCGACCATTATGAAATCCTCGTTGATATTCTTTCCGGAGCAGACCTCCTCGAGATCCCCGACGGCCCCCAGGCTTCCATCGGTCGACTGCACGCCGTTGCTGCAAAGCTCGACCATTCCTGTGAATTCGCTGTTCTTGAGCCATTCCTTGAAGAGGGGATAATAGAGGGCGTTGGTCCGGACGCTCACGCGATCGATTCCTGGAGCCTGTCCCAGAAATCCGAGAATATGATCTATGATCGGCATGCCGCCTATCTCGAGCAGGGCCTTGGGATTTTCCTTTTGAAGACCCATCCTCCTGCCGAAACCGGCTGCCAGTATAACGGCCTGCATGTCTGCTCCGTTCGAATACTATAACGAGCTTCTTACAACCCCCTCTGATTTCAATATATGATAATAATTATTATATGCCGCAAATAAAAAATCGCTATTTTTGAAAAAGCTGCAGAAAGAGAACAAACAGGGGGCTCCGAAAGGAGCCCCCTGTTGAAATCTATGTGCCTGTTTATCAAGCCGAACGCTTCTTCGGCGCCCGCAGCAGCAGCCCGATCACGGCGGCCACGAAGCAACTACAGGCCGCGATGATAAAAGGCATCCACCAGGCGCCCACGTCACCGCCCTTGGCGGCGTCCTTGAAGTACCCGGCCACCTGCGGACCTGCGATACCTGCGATACCGTACGCGCTGAAAACCCAGCCGTAGTTGGTGCCGACATTCTTGTTTCCGAAGAAGTCGGCCGTCGCGGCCGGGAAGAGGGCGAAGTTACCGCCGAAGTTGAAACCGATGATACAGGCGCCGATAACGAGCCCTACCGTCGACTGCCCCATCTTGAAGAAGAGGAGCATGATGACGCCCTGGAAGACGCACATGAGGATAAGGGCCAACTTGCGGCCGATCTTGTCGCTGACCGTTCCCCAGACGATACGTCCGAGGCCGTTCAGGATGGCGTACCAGGCCATAGCAGTCCCCGCCAGAATACCCGCCGCCTTGTAGTCACTCGCGGCACCGCTCGCCTGGAGAGCATCGATACCAAAGAGGCGAATACAATAGATCACCATGAGTCCCGCGAGAGCGGAGCCTATGAACATGAACCAAAGCATGTAATACTGGGGCGTGCGTAGCATCTCTCCGCTCGTCAGATCGACAGAGCCGGTCGCCTTGGCCTGAGCCGTGTCGGCCGCGGGAGGCATCCAGCCGGCCGGTTTCCATCCCGACGGCGGATTGACCATAACGATGCTCCCGACAAGAACGAGCGCGGCGAATACGATACCGTAGATAAAGAAAACGCTCTGTACTCCAGGCAGACCGAATACACTGGTCGTATTGAGTAAACCACCAAACCAGCTTCCGGCAAGCTTCACCCAGAGGGTCGCGCCGAAACCGAAACCTGCGACGGCCAAACCTGCGATCATCCCCTTCTTGTCGGGAAACCACTTGACGCCTACAGCGATAGGCACGACATAAGCTAGACCGATTCCAGCACCGCCGATGATGCCGATGCACATGAGCTGCGCGGGGAAGGTCTTGCCCAAGAATCCCCCCAGCACATAGCCCAGGCCGAGCACGATACCGCCGAGGATCGCTATCGGGCGCGGGCCGTACTTGAGCTGCAAGCGCCCGGCGATGATAGTAAATACAGCGAACGTCGCAAGCCCCGCCGAGAAGACCCAGGCGGCCTGCGTCGCGCTGAATCCATAGCCGCCGTCAGCGATCGGGAGCGTGATCTGCTTTGTAAAGACGCTCCATGCGTAGATCGCGCCGAGGCATAGCTGAATCAGGATCGCGCCGATGACGACCAACCACCTGTTCAGTACCTTCTCTCCGTTCATACAATTCCTCCTTTTGCTAGTTTTGATTTCCAATACCATTGCGCACGGGTATATGTCAAGAACTGAATGATTTATTTCCTTGAAGGAGTATCAATCATGAAATATATTCAGAATCCGCAACCGCACGGTCTGTAGGGCCCACGGTCATCCCCGAAGGTGCTGATAGCAAGGAGGTTGTACAATCTTTACATCGATCGAGAAACTCCGGGCTGAAATCAAGAAACGCGATATCAAGCTGGTCGACCTGAAGTTCACCGACTTTCTCGGGCGGTGGCACCGGTTGACCGTACCAGCTTCGAGCGTTAGCAAGAAACTCTTCACCGAGGGACTCGGCTTCGACGGCTCGAACTTCGCCGGCCTCAAGACGATCGAGCTGGGGGACCTCTCACTCGTCCCAGACCTCGGAGCCGGATTCATAGATCCATTCAGCGAGATTCCAACCATCTCCTTCATATGCGACATCGTCGAGGCCGATTCGAAACGGCCCTTCCCACGCGACCCGCGGCACATCGCGCGCAAGGCCGAGACTTATCTAAAGAAATCTGGAATCGCAGACCTCTCCAGGTGGAGCCCCGAGTTCGAGTACTACGTATTCGACGAGGTCCTGGTCGACACCTCCCACCTCACCTTCGGCTATGAGATCATCCCGAGCGAGGGTGAACAGAAGGGCAGCTTCGGACTGAAGACGCACGGCGGTTACCACGCGCTCCCGCCTGAGGACAAACTCGCCGGCTTGCGGGACCGCACGGTAATGCTTCTCGAGGAGGCTGGGATCGGAATCACCTATCACCATCACGAGGTGGGCGGCCACGGCCAGGCGGAGATCGAGGTCGAGTTCGAGTCGCTGGCGAAGATGGGTGATATCGCAATGATTGTAAAATACTTCGCCCGCATGACGGCGTACGAGGCGGGAATGATCGCGACATTCATGCCGAAGCCGATCCACAACGAGGCTGGCAACGGCATGCACTTCCATCAGCACCTCTTCAAGAACGGCAAGCCGCTCTTCTACTCGAAATCAGGCTATGCGGGGCTGAGCAAGACCGGGCTCCAGTATATCGCTGGGCTTCTCGAGCACTCGCCGTCGCTGCTCGCCATCACCAATCCAAGCACCAACAGCTACAAGAGGCTCGTGCCGGGATTCGAGGCGCCAGTCAACAGCTTCTTCTCGCTCGGTAACAGGTCGGCCGCGATACGGATCCCCAAATACGCGAGCTCGCCCGTCACTAAACGCATAGAGTACCGTCCGCCCGACGCGACGGCGAATGTTTACCTCTCGATGGCGGCACAGCTGATGGCTGGGATCGACGGCATCAAGAACAAGCTCGATCCGGGCAAGCTCGGTTTCGGGCCGTTCGACGTAAACGTATTCGAGATGACTCGCGAGGAGCGGAGCAAGATCAAGGCTCTTCCCGGCTCGCTCGCCGAGTCGCTGCGCGAGCTCAAAAAGGACCACGCTTTTCTGCTCGAAGGGGGCGTGTTCGACAAGATGATGATCGAGGACTGGATAAAACTCAAGTTCGACAAGGATGTCTGGCCGATGCGCAACCGCACTCATCCGCTCGAGGTCCAGCTCTACCTCGACTGTTGATCCACCGATAGAGAGGATAAGTCAGAGTGATCAAATTCCGCGCGATGGAGGACATGACCCTCGAGGACTACCAGGCCATCGGCCTCAGGAGCGGCCTCGAGATCCATCAACAGCTCGACACGAAGAAAAAACTCTTCTGCCGCTGCCCGATCCTCCCCTACTCCGATCGGTTCGATGCGGAGATCCTGAGGCACATGCGCCCGACACTCTCCGAGCTCGGCGAGTACGACGGCACTGCGCTGATGGAGTTCAAGACGAAGAAGGACATCATCTACCAGATCCGCAAGGAATCCGTATGCACATACGAGATGGATGATACGCCCCCCTTCGAACTGAATGAGCAGGCGCTCGACATCGCCCTCGAGGTGACATTGCTCCTCAACTGCAACCTCGTGAGCGAGGTCCACATCGCGAGAAAACAGTACCTGGACGGATCGATCCCAACAGGTTTCCAGAGGACGACGATCCTCGGTGTGAACGGCTGGCTTCCCTACAAGGAGCGAAAGATAGGAATATACCAGCTCGGGCTCGAAGAGGATGCCTGCAGAGAAGTGACCGACATAGGGCATACGAGGACCTACCGGACCGACCGTCTCGGCATTCCGCTGATCGAACCGGTCACCTACCCCGATATGAGAACGCCGCAGGAGGTCGCCGACGTCGCACAGATGATACGCTGGATGACCCGCGCGACGGGCAAGGTCCGGACCGGCATAGGAGCCGCGAGAGAGGATGTGAATGTCTCGGTCGAGGGCGGTCGGCGTGTGGAGATCAAGGGCGTTCCGCGGATCCCCCTGATACCACTTCTCGTCCATAACGAGGCCTTCCGCCAGCTGGCGCTTATCGAGATACAGAATGAACTTAAAAAGCGGGAAATCACGCAATCGTCTTTTAAAACAGAGACCCATGACGTGACCAATCTGGTGAAGGGCACCAGTTACTACCCCGTCGCCAAGGCGCTCAAGAATGAACTTCTCGTCAAAGCAATCGTCCTCCGCGGCTACAAAGGTATACTCTCTATGCGCACTCAGCCGGAGACGACCTTAGCCCGCGAGATCTCGGACAGAGTCAGGGTCATCGCCTGTCTCGACCTGCTGCCCAATATCGTTCACTCCGGCCAGGAGGGCGAGACAATATCCAGTACGGAATGGACCAAGATAAAGAAACTCTGCCGCAGCGGCGAAAACGACGCGGTTGTTCTTGTCTGGGGAGACGAGCGGGACTCGGCAAGGGGTGCCGAGGAAATAGCGATACGGGCCGAAGAGGCGCTCGACGGCGTTCCGAACGAGACTCGTCAGGCCCTTCCCGACGGCACGAACCGATTCGAGCGGATCCTGCCCGGGGCAAACCGCATGTACCCGGACACCGACCTTCCTCCGCTCGCGATTACCGAGGACCGGATCGAGCGCATCAAAGGCCAGCTCCCCGAGCTCCCATGGGATAGAGAAAAGCGGTACGTGGGAATAGGGCTGAACCAGAAGATCGCAGAGCGTATGAGCAGGGCGCTGGAGAAGGAGCTATTCGACCGGGCCGTCGATAGAACCGACTATGAGCCTTCTTTCATAGCACACCTCCTACTCGGCCGCTATCGCGCCGGGTCGAAGGATGGCACGCTTAAAAACTGCGATGGCGATCTATTCATCGAAACGCTCGAGAAAGCCGGCAAGGCGGATCTGATACGGGAGGCCATCCTCCCACTCTTCGAGATGGTATGCGGCGAAAAGCCGGTTCCGCTCGTGGACGCGGTCAAGGAATTCTCGCAACCGGACGGCAAGAAAACAGAGAAAGAAATTACAAAATATATCAAGGGCCTCGAATCCCCTTCAATTTCCGGCGACAAGCTGAAGCGCCACCTCATGGGCCGCGCACAGGAGAGGTTTACTGGACGTATCGAAGGAAAAAGGCTCGCGGAGATCATCGACAAATTCATCGACGGAGCCTCAGAAGGCTCCAAAAAGGCATAAAGCGATGAACAGTAACAAGTCTAACATCAGCCGCAATCTCGATAAACAAGGGGTGAAACACTGAATTCCGACAGGTTCAAAGGCTACCGAGGGGCCGCTCTGGACAGCCTCAAACAGTTCGACGTAAGCGTCTGGTCGGATGTCGAGATAGAATCGACGCGTGGACGCTTCGACGGTATCATACTGCCTCGCAGCGAGACGGCGGACGACAAACACATCGTCCTGAAGCTCCGAAACGGCTACAATGTCGGGCTCGCAGTCGAGACGCTCCAGTCAATCAACGAGATCGGCCGCAAGGAGGCGCACTACAAGATCCCCGAGAAGAAATTCCCCTTCGACCCGAAAAAACCGACGGTAAAGCTGCTCGGAACCGGCGGCACGATCGCATCGCGGCTCGACTACCGCACCGGCGCGGTCATCCCCGCGTTCAGCCCGGGCGAGCTCTACGGCTCGGTCCCCGAGCTGGCCGATATCTGCAACCTCGAAACGGAGAAACTCTACGGCGTCTTCAGCGAGAACATGGGTCCGGAGCAGTGGCGTGGGACCGCCGAAGCGATCGGCAAGGAGATCGAAAAGGGCGCCGCTGGCATCGTGATCGGCCACGGGACGGATACGATGCACCACACGGCGGCGATACTGTCGTTCATGGTGCAGGATCCACCTGTGCCGATCGTCATGGTCGGCTCCCAGCGCTCGAGCGACCGGCCGTCGAGTGATGCGGCGTTAAATCTTATCCACGCTACACGGACGGCGGCCGAGAGCGACATCGCCGAGGTCACCGTATGTATGTTCGGTCCCACGAGCGACCAGTATGGACTGCTCCACCGGGGCACACGCGTGCGGAAGATGCACTCCTCCTACCGCTCGACCTTCCGGACGATCGGCGATATACCGATCGCGACTGTCGATAAAGAAAAGTTCGTTTATCTGCGCGAGGATTTCAAGCGGCGGCGCACGGACCGCAAAGTCACAATCAACACCGCCTTCGACGACCGTGTCTCGATCGTCTACTACTATCCTAATATGAAGCCCGACATCATCGAATCCCTCATCGACAACGACTACAAGGGAATCATCATCGCCGGCACCGGCCTCGGCCATGTCAACAAACCCCTCTACCCATCACTGAAGCGGGCGTATGATAAGGGCATCCATGTCTATATGACAGTGCAGACCCTATGGGGATACGTTCAGATGTACGTCTACGATACGGGGCGCGACATGATGGATCTCGGAGTCATACCGGGCTCCAACCTGCTCCCCGAGGTCGCCTACGTCAAGCTTGGCTGGGCGCTCGGCCAGAGCCATGACCGCGAGGAGGTCAAGAAGATCATGCTCACCCCGGTCGCCGGCGAGATCACCGAGCGCGAACCCCACAACGGTTACCTGATCTACCAGGGAGGGATTCCCGAGGTCGAAGAATTCATCAGCCGGTACAAGAAGTGATCCGGGGCGCTCCAGGCGCCCGGTAAGGCCAGGCTCTCAACGAATCGACACAGATGGAACAAAAGGGTCCCGTAGATCTCTCAACCTCGAAGGTGATATCGGACACCTTCTTCGTCTCAATCTCGAGAATCGGGATCTTGCTGCTGAAACCGATACGTGGAATCGTTCTCGGACGAATCCTCGGACCCTCCCTCTACGGGATGCTCAATATCCCGGTTCCCTACATCCAGATCTTCACGATCTTCTCGAATATCGGATTCAACGCGGCCCTGGTAACGCTCATCCCCGGCCACCTGCAGAAAGGGCGCGGGGATGTGGCGCAGACGATCTACCGGGCGGCCTTTGTTATGACCATATCCCTGGCCGCACTCTGGGCTATCTTGCTGATCGCAGCGGCGCCCTGGATATCAGAAAGGCTCGCGCATCAACCTGACGCGGCCGATCCGATCATGTTCTACGCGCTGATCATTCCATTCATGGCACTCAACGCCCTCTACGCGGCGGTCTACCTCGGTGTTCAGCGCGGGAAACTGAGGGCGAAGATAACTGCCGTGCACGGCCTACTGAACGTTACGCTCCCGATCATAGCGGCACTCGTCTGGCACGGCCAGGTTCTGCCTGTCATCGGCGGTTTTCTCACCGCGGAACTCTTCGGCGCGATCCTCTTCTTCGCCCTGTTTCACCGGAAGGTCCTGCCCAGCTTCGGCCGGGCGGCGGGCTCTCTACAGACCGGCATGTCGCTTATCTGGCGGACCGGCTTTCTCTTCTTCTTCGCCAATCTCGGCTGGAACATGATCAACTCGATAGACCGGCTCATGGTGAAGTTCTACCTGCCCATCGACCAATACGGCTTCTACTCGATGGCCTCGATCGTCATCACAGCACTCGGCATCATCGCTGCGACGACCGGCACGGCGCTGATCCCCTCCCTCACCGTTGCCCGCGCGAAAGGGGACAAAACTCTTTATGACAGACTAGTGCAGAACACATCACGGATCACCTACATGGCCGTGGTCCCCATTGCGGCAATGATCTATGTGGCCTCTGGGGATCTGTTCGGCCTCCTTCTCCCCGACTTTATTCCATCGG
>DAOUUU010000022.1 GCA_030667985.1 Candidatus Krumholzibacteriota bacterium | reverse complement strand
GAATTATCAAATCGACTCTTTCGGGTGCGAAGGCCTCTCTCTTGACCTCGTCTTTCCCCGAAGCACTGATGAAGGTGATGCATGTGATGGTGGTGATATTCCTCTTCGACCAGATAAAGATCGAGTACCTGAGAAACAGTAAATATACTTACTTCATATGGTTTTTGTTCGGCCTGATAATCGCTACCCACAATATTATAAATAGGCAAAAAAGAGAACGTGCTGAGGCTGAGCATCTCCTTTAGAGATCCTTATTATCTGAACCAAATATGAATCAGCCGCATTGCTCGCTGACCGACTGTTCCGAATCTTCGAACCATCCGTAGGCGGCCGGTATCACGAACAGCGTGAAGAATGTGGCCGATGTCAGGCCGAAGACCACGACGGTCGCGAGCGGTCTCTGAACCTCCGATCCGATACCATTCGAGAGAAGCAGCGGCAGAAGCCCCAACACAGTCGTTGTCGCTGTCATCAACACAGGCCGCAGGCGCATCATAGCTCCCTGCACGATTGCATCTATTAATTCAGTTCCTTCGCTCTTGAGTCGGCTGATGCAACTGACCAGTACGACTCCGTTCTGCACGCTGATCCCGAAGAGGGCTATGAACCCGACAGCTGCTGGAACGGACAGATACTCTCCCATCATGAGCAGGCCGAATATACCCCCAAACAGGGCTAACGGTACGGTCAGAAAGATGAGAAGCGCCTTTTTGAGGGATCCAAATGCCATGCTCAACAGGATGAAGACCAGGGCTATGACGATCGGCACGATGATCGACAGGCGAGTCATCGCGCGCTGCTGGTTTTCGAACTGTCCTCCGTACTCCACCCAGACCCCGGGTGGGAGATCCACCTTTTCACCGACGATTCTCTTGATGTCGGCAACGACCGAGCCGAGGTCCCTTCCGCGCACGTTGCCCTGTATGACCCAGCGGCGCTGGTTCTTTTCCCTGTTGATCTGCACGGGGCCGCTCACCTGAACGATCTCCGCCACCTGCTTTATGGGCACGAGGGTGCCGTTCTGCGAGTGAACGAAAATGTTGCCGATCGCCTCTGGATCGTTCCGGAAGCGCTCCTGCCACCGAAGGTGGATGCCGAATCGGCGTGTGTGGAGGTAGATGTGATCGATCACCTCGCCGCCGACGGCGAGTTCGACATGCTCGAGCACCTCGGCGATGTCGACTCCATACCGCGCGCATGCCTCGCGGTCCGCAACGACTTGTATCTGCGGCTGACCGAAACTCTGTTCGACAGACAGGTCCACGAGGCCGGGGATACGGTCGATGGCGTTATGGATCTCCGTTGCCTTGTTCCGTATGATTTCCAGGTCCTCTCCGTAGACCTTGATTGCGAGCTGCGCCTTGATGCCGGACAGGAGTTCGTCGAATGCGTTCTGGATAGGCTGTGTGAAGTTGAGCTGCACACCGGGGTATGATGATAGCCTCTCCTCTAGCGACTCTATGAGGGCCTGCTTCGATCTGAATCGCCCCCATTCCCTCTTGGGCTTCAATTCGATATGGATCTCGGCGTAGTTTACCGGGTGGGGGTGGCTTCCAGCCTCGGGTCGGCCGATACGGGATATCACCTCTTCGACCGCATCGAATCCGATGATTCGCCTCTCGAGCTCCTGCACGACTCTCGTCCCCTCCTCGAGAGAGATCGACGGCGCCATTGTAACGCCGATCAGTATCGATCCTTCCTCGAGCGTCGGGATGAATTCTGTGCCTAGAAACGGTATGACGACAAGACTCGCAGCGAATCCTGCGGCGGCGGTCATGACGACCTTTTTACGGTGGCCGAGCATCCATTTCAGGGCCGGCTCGTAGGCACTTTTCAGCTTTCTAAGAACGAAGAACTCGCGGTGCCGTCCCGCTCTCAAGAGGTAGGTCGAGAGCGCAGGCGCAGCTGCGACCGCCATGATCATCGAGCCGAGGAGCGCGAACGTGAGGGTGAAGGCCATTGGGGAGAACATCTTCCCCTCGATGCTCTGGAGGGTGAATATCGGCAGGAATACTATGATGATGATGGCGATCGAGAAGACGACCGGCCTGCTGACCTCCTGCGCCGCGTTGAGCACCACGTCTGTGCGGCAGTAATCCCCGTTCCTGAGGTCGGTGTTGAGGCGCCTGAAGATGTTTTCGACCATGACGATCGTGCCGTCTCCGAGCATCCCGATCGCAATGGCGATTCCTCCCAAGGACATCAGGTTTGCCGAGATGCCGGCGAGGCTCATGCTGATGACCGAGATGAGCGCGCAGAGCGGGAGCGCCAGCGCGACGATCAGCGCCGTTCGCAGGTTGCCGAGGAACAGGACGAGTGTGCCAAGGACCAGCAGCGATCCTATGATAAGGGCCTTCTTGACGGTCCATGTCGCCTGCCGCACAAGCTCCGCCTGCTCGTAGTAGGGGACGAAGCGCACGCCGTCGGGGAGTGATGCCTGGACCTCGGGGACTTTTTCGTAGAGGCGCTCTATCACCTTGGAGGTGTTTTCTCCGAAGAGCTGGAGGACTATGCCCGAGACGACCTCTTCGGTGCCGTTGCGCGATACTACACCGCGCCTGATCTCCCGGCCGTACTCGACGTCGGCGACATCGCCGATCTTGATCGGGACGCCGTCCGTCGTCTTGATGTGTATGTTCCGGATGTCATCGAGGCTCTTGACCAGCCCGATCCCCCTGACGAGATGTTCCTCGCTGCCCAGCACCATGAACTGCCCGCCCACATTGCGATTGTTTCTCCTGACCGCTTCGACGAGCTCCTCGAGACTGGAGTGATACTCTTTGAGCGCGTAGGGATCGACCTTGATCTGGTACTGCAGTACGTGGCCGCCGATGGAGAGGATGTCGGTGACTCCGGGGACGGTCTGGAGCTGGTACTTGACTATCCAGTCGTTGACCTCGCGGAGGTATACATCGGGCGCCTTGTCTTCGGTGTCGGCGCCTTCGTCGAGCGTCATGTAGTATATGAATATCTGCCCGAGACCCGTCGAAATCGGTCCGAGCTTGGGCGGCTCGTGCATATCGGGCAGGTCCGCCATCGCGCCGGCCAGCCGTTCCGCAACGATCTGCCGCGCGAAGTATATGTCGACGTCGTCCTCGAAGTAGACGTAGACGACGGACATCCCGAAGGCCGAAGTCGACTTGATCTGCGTGACGCCGGGCAGGCCGGTCATCTTCGACTCTATCGGGAAAGTGATGAGCCGTTCGACCTCTTCGGGCGCCATTCCGTGGGCGTCGGCGAAAATCGGCACCATGATCGGAGAGATGTCGGGAAAGGCGTCGACCGGCAGATGGATGTACTGGTAGATCCCGAACGCGATGATGCCGATGAACACCATTATTACGAGAAAACGGTAACGAAGCGAAAAATGAACGATTTTCCTGTCCATGATATATATCCCCTCTCCTAGTGGCCGTGTCCCGCGTGGCTGTCGATAGACCCGGTTACAAGTTTCGCCTTGAGAATGAAGGCTCCCCTGGAGACGTACCGTTGGCCCGGCTCGAGGCCGGACGAGATCTGGACAATGTTGGGGGAGGAGCGGCCGGCGGTCACAGGATGAGCCTCGAACCCGGCATCGGTCGGAAGGAAGAGTATCGATTCTCCGTCGATCGTCTGAAGCGCGTCACGCGGAACGGCCACAGGCACCTCTTCGCTCTCCCCGGAGATATGTGCAGTGACGAATGTGCCTGGCCGAAGGGTCTTATCCGGATTCTGAAGAATGATTCTTGCCAGCGCCGTACGTGTCTCGTGCTCGAGCAATGGGCCGATGTAGCCGATCGTTCCCTTCGCCGCAAGCGTTCCCTCGCCCGTGCTCAAAGAGACCTCATGACCTTCCCTGACAAACGCGAGATCCTTCTGGTAGACGCTGATATCGACCCAGACCGAGTTCAGGTCGGCCACGATGAACACTTCACGGCTCTCTTCAAGGACTTCACCGAGGCTTATACGCTTGTGGATCAATGTGCCTCCGGCCGGCGATAGGATCTCGTACCTGGTGAAATCGGATTCGGTGTGAGAGGACATCTCCTCGAGCGCTTTATCGGAGATTCCGAGCGCGAGCAGTTTCTGCCGGGCGGACCGGTGCGCGATGCGGACTTCCGCGAGGGCCTGTCTTGCGTCGAGGTATTCCTGTTCGCTCGAGATCTTCTTTTGCCATAGTTCTTTCTCGCGGTCGTGTATGGCTGCGGCCAGCACGAGGCGTTCGCGGGAGGAGAGGTATTCGGCCGTGGCGTCCGCGAGCTCTCTGCTCTCGATGACCGCCAGTATCTCACCCGGCTTCACCCTGTCGCCTAGATGCCCGCGCACCTCGCGTACGATACCGCCTATGCGGGGAACAATATGGACAACGAGGTCCTCGTTCAGCTTGATCTCTCCCGGCAGATCGATCGAGCGGTCGATGCTTCCCGGCCCGGCCGCTGTGATCTCGATGTCGAGCTCTGTGATCTCTTCTGCCGTCAGCTCGATCACCGTCCCGTGCTCGTCCTCCCGGTGATGCTCTTCTCCTGCGGCCGGTTCGAGTTCGGAACCATGCTCATCTTTTTCGTGATCCCGCTCGTCGGCGCTGATCTCATCCTGATGGCCGCACCCGGTAAGGACCACGGCGAGGATCAACATCACGAGTGCGGCGAAAAGTCTCTTTCGTATCATTGACTGTCTCCTTTATTGCGTGTGCCCGTGGCCGATATCGTATCGAGCTCCCGGCCCATCAGGCGTTCCACCGCCGTAATGGATCTGTGGTACCCGACGAGGGCCTCTATATATTGGTATCTCACTTCCGCGTAAGTCTTCTGTGCGTCCAGCACCTCGAGAAACTCGAATTTTCCCTGCCGGTAGCCCTCGCCGGCAGAAACGAATGCCTGCTCCGCCGCCGGCAGAACGATGTTCTTCAGGACAAGAGCTTCCGCATGAGAGGACGACAGCGCTCCTAGCGCCTCCGATAGAACAGTCCGGATATGAACTGCGGTTGCTCTTTGCTGCTCGCCCGCTTGGGCGAGCAGGTACTCGGCCTCCCGTACACCCCCCTGGTTGCGGTCGAATATGGGTATTGGGACGGAGAGTCCGACGATGAACATCGTCTCATTGGTCTCCTTGAACCGCTTTACTCCCCCGCTCAGGATAAGGTCCGGGATGCGTTGAGCTCTGGCCAGAGCGAGTGACGTGCGATGACGTTCGATCTGGGTCGCCCAGCGGGCCAACTCCGGGTTTTGCTCGGCGAGGCTGTCGACGGCGTTGGCAATGGGAATGGATTCAGGGATATCGATCTCGCCGGTGACAGCGGCAAACCGTGGTGAAGAACTGCCCCAGTACGATGCGAGCCGTTTTGTAGCGGCCGAGAGCTCTCTCTTTTCCTTTTCCATCTGGATCTCGCTGAGAGAGCGAGCGACAGAAGCCTTCGATTCCTCAAGAGGGGAGACCTTCCCCGCCTTGACCCGCTCCCGCACGATATCGTAGACGCGATCGGACAGACGGAATGTCTCCTTGGAAAGTGCGACCCTCTTCTGTGAGGCTAGGACCTCGAAGAATGAGGCTTTCGCCCCCGAGAGGACTTCGAGCCGCTTCGCTTCGTAATCCCATCCTGCGAGATCGGCCCCCAGGCCGGCCGCCCTCGAGCGCTTGGAGCGCTTGCCCCCGATCTCCAGCAGCTGACTCAGCGAAAGGGTGGTCTCGGTGGCGTCGAAAGCGCCGCCCGACCCCTTCCCGCCGATGTTTTCTACCTCTATCCCCAACTCCGGATTGGGGAATAGCCCCTGTTGGATCGCGACCGCCTGCTCCGCCCGCCGTTCCCATGAAATCGAGGCGAGCTCGGGGTTTCTCATAAGGGTGAGGGATAGAGCGTCGCGAAGTGTCAGGGTGCCCATCGGCTTCGCGAGGGGTGTTGCCTGGGTATCGCGAGGTGTCAATGTGTGCTCCGGCTCCGCGAAATCCGCTGTCCGCTCGCCGCCGCCATCGATTTCAGACGGTGCCCTGAACGAGGCGAAGTTGTTCCCTAATGGCCGCGGCTCGGGAAAAGGCTCCTCAACGGGGTTTCCCGCGCATCCGTAGATAAAGACGAACAACAGCACGGCGCTAAACATTAAGATTGATCTATTTTTCATTCCGTCCTCCCGGCCGGATAGCATTGTTGCGAGTTGCGCGGGCATCGACGGTACGGGCTGTCTTCGACGCGCAAAACGACGCGAGTTCCCGCGCGATAGCGAGCGCGGAACATTTGATTTTGATGTAGGGAGGATTCTAGGTCCGGAGCACCGTGGCGTGGAGCTCCTCGATGAAATTAGGTAAAGGCAGGGATAGCTGATTAGCAAGAATGGAGAGATCACCATCGGCCCGAACCGCCGCCGCAGGAACAGATGACTCTGAATCACAAGCCAGGAGTCCAGAGATCCGTGAAGCCTTTTTGTCGAAGAGGATCTGATCCGCTTTTTCAACGGTTAATGGAATATCGAAACAGGAGTTGCAGTGATCGCTGGTCAGGCACTGGTGGTGTTCGCTGAAATCGTCGTCCCTGTGGTCATCCGGCGAATGGTGAGCATCATCGTGGGCCAACTCGATGGCGATATGCCCTCCCTGCCCGAAACAGAGCACGAGGCCGCCCGATCCCCCGAGCATCAGGGGAAGGCACGCAGCGATACAAACAAGCGCCTTTAAAATACCCGGGATCATCAGTTTCGATCGTGAATTCATGCTGTCCTGCCGGTGTAATACTGCCATTTCACTGTATAGGGAAGATATATATCCGGCCGGCCGGTGTCAAGCGGGCAGGACGACCCCTATTTATTTTTGGCTCTCCTCGATCGTGGTTCCCACTATGAGCTTTGTAAGGCCCACCCGCTTGGCTATGTCCATGACGGTGACGACTGTTCCGTGCTGCACTGTCTTGTCCGCCTTTAGCACCAGGGTCTTTTCCTTTACCGTTGGCAGGGCGTTAGTCATGACCGCTTCGAGGTCTCCGATGGATACGGTCTGATCGTTGAAGATGATCTCCCCGCCCGGGCCGATAAAGAGTACGAGCTTCTCGACCTTAGCCGTCTCGGCGCTCTGCGCAGAAGGGAGCTCGAGCTTCATGCCGGGTTGCTCGAGAAATGAGGATGTGACCATGAAAAAGATCAAGAGCAGAAAAAGCACATCGATCAACGATGTGATGTTGATGATCACCTTTCGCTTCGATTTGAGCTTAAACTGCACGGTTTTCCTCCTTGCCTGAGCCGGCCAGGCGGCGGAATTTTTGCAGCAGCGTGGCAGAGTGCTTTTCTATGTCCATGATGAGGTTCTCCGCCTTGTTGGTGAAATAGTTGAAAGCGACAAGAGCGGGGATGCCGATGGCCAATCCAGTGACCGTTGTGATCAATGCCTCCGAGATGCCGCCCGAGAGAACACTCGCCTGCCCGACTCCCTGCTGCGATATGACATTGAAAGTCTTTATCATGCCGATGACTGTGCCCATGAGCCCCAGCAGGGGAGATGCCGCGGCAATCGTCTCTAGCGTCACGAGGCCCCGCTCCAGGACACGCACTTCCTGCCGTCCCTGATCGAGGATGATATCCTTTAACTCGTCCGTCGGAAGGTCCTGGTTCTGCAGCGTCGTGAGCACGATATTCGCGAATGGGCCCTCGTTGGCCTCGCATATCCTCTCGGCGACCCTAATATCCTCGTCGCTCCGGATCTTCTTGATCGAGGTGATGATCTCAGGCACGAGTATTTTCCTCGACCTCAGGCCGATCGCCCGCTCGATAACAATCGCCAGGGCGAGGATCGAGCCGATGAGCAGGGGCACCATGATCACTCCGCCCTTCTGCAGTTCTGCAAGTATCTCGGTCATACTGTTTCCGACCTCCTGTTGTTAGCGTATTACATAATAGACAAAGGTCCATCTGAGCTCTAAATAATCTTCCGGGAAATCGCTCGGCAGTGGACGGAAGGGGGACGCGTTCTCCACCGCGTCAACGCTCGTTTCCATCAGCGTCCTGTGGCCGTCATACTCGAGCACGGCGACGTCAACGGCTCTGCCGTCCGGCATTACCCTGAATGTGATCACCGTCTGGCCGCTTATCATGCCGAATCTCGAGAAGGCCATGGGCGGATATGTGTTTTCCCTGAGCTTTCTCTTCATCTCGAGGATGTAGAAGGCGAAATCCCACGCGTATGTGTTCAGTGAGACGCCGCCCAGGGCCTCGGAGCTGACCTTGCGCTGGTTGTAATTCAGATCGTCCATAAAACGGTTGTGCCTCGAGAGAAGCCCTTTATCCATCTTCAGAAACGATTCCTTGTACAGCTTTTCGTGAAGGGTCTGGCGCGCGTCGAAGGTCCTGATCGAGAGATCCGGATCGGCGTCCCGCAGCTGCTGTTCGGAGTCGTCCTGCGGCTGCTCGGCCACCTGCTCCTTCGATGATATCTCGGCGTTTCCTGTCGGTTCGGGCTGCCCCTCGAATATCTTGCGATCAATAAGTCCCTCGCTGTATGCCTGCCCCGTCTGAGTGTCATCGGGGCGGATCTCGTTTCTCGCTATGGCGTTCTTGTCCGATAGCAGGTTCGTTTCTTCGGGCCTCTGTTGGATGGCGTCGTCAGGCGTCTCCACCAGCTCGAAGACCATCGGCTCGGTCACCGCCGCCTGTTCCGCGTCGATCTGGCCGGGGAATATCTCTATTCTGGACAGCGGACGATATATGATCAGCAGAAGCAGATGGAGCAGCACCGAGATGATGATTGCTACGCGTTGTGAACGATACTTGAACAAACCGATATCCTCACGTCCGGGGAATATGCCGGAGATTCTTCGGGTAACCGCGCTGCCGCGGTAATCCAATCATTTCACACCCTTATTTATACATAATACTTAAACGTATTAGAGTGGTGAAATATTCAAAATTCTTTCTCGGATTACATGTTTTTTGAAATGAGAAGACAGGGGTCTTATTTCTTTCGCCGCAGGCGTTTGAACACCTTCATGATCTCGAATATGACTAGGTAGGCGGCGCCGGATCCGATGACGTACAGCCAGTCGACGAGCGCCGGCGGATCGAACTGCAGAAAATTCCTCAAGAAAGGCGTGTAGATGACAATCAGCATCAAGAGGATCGATCCCGCGATCGACATAAGCAATATCCGGTTCGAGAAGAAGTTTCTGTTCAGAACGGAATTATATTCGTAGCGCCGCGATAGAATGTTGGCGAATTGACAGAAGGCGATCGTAAGGTAAGCGATTGTCGTCGCCCGGGCGTAGAGTATGGGGTCGGCCGCATCGACGGTGAAGGTGATCCCGCTGCGGGACATGAAGAGCGCGTAGTTCAGGAAGGAGAGGCCGCCTATCATCAGACCCAGAAAAATCACCTCGAGCGTCGTCCAGCGGTTCACGATATGATCGCCGAGGTTGCGCGGCGGTTGTTTCATCACATCTTCCGGCGGCGGATCGTAGGTCAGAAACGTGAGCGGCATGATCTCGGCCAGGAGATCTATCGCGAGGATCTGGATCGCGAGGATCGGTATGGCCCAGTTTCGCATAGAGACGGCGGTCAATCCCAACAGCACAACGAACAACTCGGCAGCGTTCGTCGTGAGTGACGCCAGAACAGTCTTGCGGAGGTTGTTGTAGATCGTCCGTCCCTCGCGCACGGCGTCGACCAGGGTTGGGAAACTGTCATCGAGCAGAACGAGCTCGGAGGCCTCCTTGGCCACATCGGTGCCGATACGTCCCATGGCGACTCCGATATCCGCTTTTTTTAACGCCGGTGCGTCGTTCACGCCGTCGCCGGTTACGGCTACGACCTCGCCGCTCCTCTCGAGCAGCTCTACGATGCGTAGCTTGTCCTCGGGATCGACGCGGGAGAAGATCAGGGAGTTGTTATTGCGCATCGTATCGATCAATTTGTCGTCGTCCATACCCTTGAGCTCGCGTCCGGTGATGACTGGGGATGGATCGCCCGAATCGCTCAGTCCGATCTCCATGCCGATAGCCTGCGCCGTGATGGCGTGATCGCCCGTCATTATAAAGGTGCGGATGCCCGAATCGTGGCATTCGCCGATGGCCTCCCGTACTCCGTCGCGCGGCGGGTCGATCATGCCTACCAATCCTAAAAAGATCACATCCTTCTCGACCTTCTCCATCACATAGTCCCTGCCGTCCGATTCGAGAGGACGGTAGGCGATCGCCAGAACCCTCAGAGCCTGCTTTGAGAACTCCTCATAGACCTGTGTGATCGTGGAGCGGTCCTCGTCCGTTATCGGGACGGCCTTGCCGCCGCGGTAGATGTATTTGCTTATCCGCAGCACGTTATCCGGCGCACCCTTCATCGCGAGCTCCTGCCTGTCTTCGAACTGGCGCACCGAACTCATCAGCTTACGCTCCGAATCAAACGGGAACTCATGCAGCTCCGGATTTTCTTCATCCTCTGTCGGGGAACGTGTGCCGAGCTTGGTAGACATCGTGACCAGCGCCGCCTCGGTCGGGTCGCCGACGGGGTACCATCCCGTATGCTCGTCATCGGGCGGATGGATCTCCGCGTTCGAGGCCATCGTCGCGGCGTCCATAAGTATCTCGATCCGGTCGATCCCTTCCTGATCCACCGTGACGCCGGTGTCGTCCTGGATCTCGCCCTTCGGTTCGTAGCCTACGCCGGTCATCGCAAAGTGACGTCCGTCGAACCAGACCCTGGTCGCGGTCAACTCGTTCCTGGTAAGGGTCCCCGTCTTGTCCGTGCTGATAACGCTGGTCGAACCGAGCGTTTCTACCGATGGAAGGCTTCTGACCACGGCCTGGCGCTCGGCGAGGCGCTTGCTCGTGGCAGAGAGCGATACTGTGACCTGGGCGGGTAGGGCCTGAGGGACGAGGGCCACCGCTATACCGAGGGCGTAGACCATGCTTGTAAAGAATGTGAATCCTTGCTTCGTCGCTACGACAAAGAGGATAGCGCCGATTATAATAACAGTGACGGTGAGCCAGCGGGCAAGACTGGCGAGCTCCTTCTCGAGGGGCGAGGCGACGTCCGTGGTCTTCTCGGTCATGCCGGCGATCTTTCCCATCTCCGTCTCCATGCCGGTCCGCACTACGACACCCTTCGCGCTGCCGGACGAGACCGATGTGCCGAGAAAGGCCATATTGTCCTGGTCGCCGAGAACCGACTCCTCCTCGATAGCGTTGCTCGTCTTTCCCTGAGGCATCGATTCTCCTGTTAGGGCGAAATCATCGGTGCGCACGTCGAATGATTCTATGATTCTGACGTCGGCCGGTATCTTGTCTCCCGCCTCGAGATGTATAATATCCCCCGGGACGAGTTTGTCCTGGGACAGCTCGGCGAGCTCTCCGTCCCGGATGACCTTGGCCGGCGATTGTATGAGGTTCTTCAGGCTCTCGAGGATGCGGCTGACCTTGTACTCCTGCACGAAGCCGATGGTCGCGTTGATCGCGACGATGATGAGCATAATAGTGCCGTCGCGCACACTTCCGATGGCAAAGGAGATGGCGGCCGCCACGATCAGCACTATGACGAGCAGATCCTTGAACTGCGAGAGAAAGAGGAGCCATTTCGGTACACGGAACTCAGCCGTGAGCTCGTTCGGTCCGTGCTCTGCGAGGCGTTTCTCAGCATCGGCCGTGCCGAGACCCTTCTCCGAGGTCTCGAGTGAATCGAAGACCTCCTGTACGGTCATTCGGCAGTAATCGGTTTTTTCCATGGTGTTTCGCTCCCGGTTTAGCGCTACCCTAGGGGAATCGCGCCCCTCTGTCAACCGGCAGAATCCGTATTCTTTATTGACGATATACGGAAAACAGTACTACTCTCGGAAGAGCAGTAGTTTTTATATAACCTCATAGGGCAACGAGAGAAGGGCCGGGATGGATACTCAACCTGCGGTAATGGGATGGGGATTCTGGTGGCGGTGGGTGCTGCTGACGATCTTCGGCTATGCTGTAGGATATAATGTTGGTTCTTTCCTGGGCCGCATTGTGCTCGGTGGCGTGAGTATCGGGATCGGCGAAGGTGTTATCGTCGGTCTATGCCAATGGCTCCTGCTGAAAAGGTACATCCCCAATTCCGCCAAATGGATACTCGCCTCCGTGATCGGCCTGTTCGTGCCGTTGGGATTGTACGGGGCTGCATGGTTTATCTGGAGGATCAGTTTCGATCGAGTCTGGCCCATGGGGGTTCTCGGTTGGGCTGGTGCATACCTCGTGGGCGGAGCGTTCATGGGATGGATGCAGCTCCACATATTGCGCCGCCGTGTTGTCGATCCGAGACCCTGGGTCTATATCAGTGCGATCGGCTGGTGCCTCAGTATATTTGCGATGAGGATCCGCGCCGATATGACGGGAGATCTGCCCATTCCGCTGATCATACTCCGCCACGGCCCGATGTCACTCCCATTCGCGGGACTCGTTCTCGGAGCGATAACGGGCTGGGGATTGATGAAGCTCATGCGGCCGCAAGCGCCTGCTGAACAGGCCTGAAAAGAACGCTGAAGTATCTTTAATCGTTCTGAAATTCAGGTACTCAGCCATTCTATGAGATAATCGAACGCGCGCTTTTTGTCCGGTTCGTTGTGTATCTCGTGGTAGAAGCCTTCCCACGCCTTTATTATGCAGATGTCGCCGGCGATTTCTGAGAACTCCCGGCTGGCCTCGAGTGATGTCACACGATCACGGCCGCCGTGCATTATCAATGTGGGTATTCTTAGATCGACCGCGTGACGGATGGCCCATTCCCCGGCTAACAGCACATCGTAGAAGCGCAGGGTGAGCCGGTCGTGCACGAGCGGGTCGTTCTTGTAGGCTCTGACCACTTCCAGATCGCGAGAGAGATCCTCGGCGCGCACCTCGTTGCAGAGCGGCAGCAGAGGCAGGATAGGCCGCAGATATTTCCCAATGAGTTTTTTCCAGTAAGGCGGCTGAAAGGCGGTTCGGAACATCGGGGACGAGGCGATGATCCCGGCGACGCGGGCTTCGCGCCGGAGCGCGTAATTTATGACGAGGTTTCCGCCCATGCTCTGGCCGAAGAGAAAGAGCGGCTGACCGGGAAAGCGTCTGTCCGCCTCAGCGAGCATTATCGATATGTCGCTCATTAGTGTTTCATAGCTAGAGATGTCCCCTCGCCGGCCTTCGGACCTGCCGTGCCCGCGCATGTCTATCGCGAGTACGGCATAGCCCTGCGCGGTCAGTGATTCGGCGAAATCAGCGTACCGCCCGCTGTGCTCACCCAGTCCGTGGACTATACAGATGACGCCCGACGTATCACTGTCCGGTATCCAGAGCCTGCCGTGAAGGCTAAGGCCGTCTACGCCCTCGAGATTGAAGGTTTTCGGATACATGCTTTGGAAACCTCTTTCCTGAAGTAGATTGCCAAGTTTCCAGGAGATTGACAAGCGGCAAGTCCCGCTGTACTATTTCGCCAGTCTTTAACGCATAGATCGTGTATTCGGCGAAGCGTCACGAAAGGAACTCAAATATGACCTTCGCAGCTTCGAAGAGTAAGGCGGACAGGTGGATGATCCTGATCGTCCTGACCGTACTGGCCGTCTATTTCTATATCATGATGGAGTGGCTTTTCTTTGTCACGAAGCCCTCCTTCATGTCCACTCTGGGTTTCATCGAGGCCTTGAAGATACTCTGGATCGCGCCGATTCCCTTGATTGCTATGGGGATCGCGTGGGTATTTATCTTCTGGATTCCCTCAGGATTGATACGGATACGCCCGGTGCGGGCCGTATGTTACGCGGTGGGATCGGCTTTTCCGGCATTGATCCTGTCGCTAGCGGCATTTCTCATGATAGACAATTTCACCTACACGATCTTTCGTTTCGGCGTCAGATCGGCATCCGGTTTTCTCCGGATAAGTTATGGATTGTTTCTGTTGGCGCTCTTTATCCTATCGTACCGGTTCCTTTACAGAGCGGGGAAGGCATTCGCGAAGTCGTCTCTCTACCGCATAGCTATTCTTATAATTCCTTTATTGATAATAATATCCCTCGTATGCGCGGTCGCCGTTTATGTATCCTCCGGGCCCACCGCTCGAGATTCAGAGTATGCCGGCGCGCCGTTGAAGCGCCGCCCCAATATCCTGATCATCTCCAGCGACGGGTTGAATGCTGAGAACATGTCTGTCTACGGCTATCATCGCGAAACGACGCCTTTTATCAAGGAGCTGACCAGCGGCGCCCTCTTCTGCGAGAACAACTTCACAAACGCCGGTTCGTCACTCGCCTCGATCGCTTCGATGTTCACCGGAAAGCTGCCGACAAGGACGAGGTTGATCTACCATCCAGATATCCTGAAGGGGATCCATGCGTATCAGCACCTGCCGGGGATACTCAAGCGGCACGGCTACCGGAATATCGAGGTCAGTGTCCGCCACCATACAGATCCCTATGATATGAACATGCGAAACTCTTTCGACGAGGCGAATCGAAGAAGTGTGCAAGAGAGGTATGTGCCAGGATGGTCGACCGTGATGCTGGGCCAGGGATCCTCCTATTTTCTGGGAAAGATGTATGACCGCGCAGCGGACCGGATCCTCCACGCGTACGGCGTGCGCAAGATGGTCGATCCCTTCGCCGAGGTCGTGAAATCGGGGAAAAAATATACGAGGGATGTGGCCCGCATCATAGACCTCTTCTCCTTTATAGATGCTTCGTCGGCGCCCTTCTTCGGCCATATACATCTGCTGGGAACCCACGGGCCCCTGTTCAATCCCGGCAAACGGCAGTTCTCTGTGGGTCAGAAGCAGAAAGACCGCTGGATGACCGATTTCTACGACGATGCGGTCCTCAGTTTCGATGCTCAGGTCGACGAGATCGTCACGGGCTTGAGGGATAGGGGGATTCTCGATAACTCCGTGATCGTCATCTGCACCGATCACGGTCAGGGATGGGCCTATGATCTCAAATTGCCCCTGATGTTTCTCTTTCCCGGGGGCGAGCAGGTTGGGTGGGTCACAACGAACACACAGAATTTGGACATCGCGCCGACACTGCTAGAGTATCTGGGGGTTAAAAAGCCCGAATGGATGGATGGGCAATCTCTGATCTCCCAGGCAGCCGATCCCGGCCGCTTGATCTTTGTTGTCGACCGCAGGCACGGTCTCACCGGAGTCGGAAAAAGGCGGGAGGAGGGCGATGCGGTAGTAGCCCCGCCCTTTTATACTCTCGGATTTCTCGGCGTTTTCTGTTGTGACAAATTGTTCATGCTGAATCTCGACGAGAGTACTCTCATGATCTCAAATATAAAGGGGCATACTGCGCCTTGCAGTGAGAAGGATGTCCCCGATCCCCAAAAGATAGGGCAAATAATCATAGATCATCTCAGAGAGAACGGTTATGACACGTCATCGATCGAATCGCCGCTGGTTATTCAACGATGATCCAGTCCGGGACGGCCCGGAATTATCCGAATCCAGAAAGGGATGAGATATGAAACGCCGAATCTCCTGCTCGATTATTTTCCTGGTAGTCCTTTGTTTGCTCGCCTCTTTTTCTTGCGCGGAGAAGGCCCGCGTCGGCTCTTTCGATTGCATCTCCCCCGAGGAGGCGGGATTCTCGAAGGAGAAACTAGAAGCCGCGGCGGCATTTTGCGACTCGGCCGGCTCGGCGGCGCTCCTCGTCCTTTACGACGGTAAAGTTGTGCTCTCCTGGGGTGAGGTGGAGAAGGAATATCCAATCCACTCGATCCGTAAAGCAATGCTGAACTCGCTGTACGGAATCTATGTGACCAAAGGCATCATCGATACGGGCGCGACATTGGAAGAGCTCTTGATCGACGACATACCGCCCGCACTCACGAAAGAGGAGAAGCAGGCCACCGTGTTCGATCTCATGCGGTCCCGTTCGGGCGTCTACCATCCAGCCGCCGCCGAAGCCTCCGTTATGATCAAGAACCGGCCCGAACGGGGAAGCCATGCCCCCGGCACCTTCTTCTACTACAACAACTGGGACTTCAATGTTCTGGGGACCATCTTCGAGCAACAGACCGGCAAGAAGATTTTCGAGGCGTTCTACGAGGAGATAGCAAGACCGATCGGCATGAAGGACTTCACGCCGGAGGACGGCTTCTATATGCTCGAGGAGAAAAAATCCATCCACCCGGCCTACCACATGCGCATGACGGCCCTCGACATGGCGCTCTACGGCATGCTCTACATGCGTGGCGGCGTGTGGAACGAAAAGCAGATCGTTCCAGAGAATTGGATCACTCTCAGCACGACCTTGCACTCAGTCATGGATCGGCGAAATCCTGTCGGATACGGTTGTCTCTGGTATGTGCTGTCCGAAGAGATGGGAGTAGGTCGCGCGTTTTTACACACTGGAGCTGGAATACATATGCTGGGCGTTTTCCCCGATCTGAAGATGGTCATGGTGCACCGCGTAGACACTGATGCAGAGGATGTGAAATTCAGCTCGCCGCAGATTATTCAGGCATTCGATATGGTAATGGGGGCCAGGACAGCAGAGGAATAATCGCAGCCGGCGGCGGGTTCCCGCGGCAAGATCGGGTTACTTCGCTGATACATAAGCAAATACAGATTGTCAAATGAGGCGAAGTATGGTATAATATTCGTGTAGGTAAGACTCTCTGGGATCCCACTCAATAGATAAGAGAGCGAGAAACTTCTTTCGTCCATAGCTGCGGCTTCAGCATGTGCGGTAATGGGCATGTGTGCTGCCGGAGTGGTGAATCGATCATGCCGAGATTACAATGGTTCTACATGCTCCTCTTGATAGCGGCGGTTTTTCTTCTTTTCGGGGTGGCGTATACCGGTGCCGAAACTATAGGCGGTGTCTACGCTCAATCCGTATACAATGTGTCGCGCTCGACGATCAGCGCTGCCGGCAGCTATGGCTCTAGTGAGAATTACGGGATATCACATACACTGGGACAGCCAACGCCTGTAGGTATTGGTTCTTCGAATCTGTACGAGCTCATTGCAGGTGTATACGGCGAAAATCTGGTGGCGACTTCGATCAACGATCTTCCCTTTGCGTCGCGCACTTTTCTTTGTCAGAACTATCCAAACCCCTTCAATCCATCAACGACGATAGAGTATTCGGTAGGGAGGCAGGGTCGTGTGGTGATCGAGATATTCAATGTCAACGGCCAGAGGATTAGATTACTCGTCAACGAGACCAGGGATCCCGGCATGTACAGGTCGACGTGGGACGGAAAGAACGAATACGATCAACCCGTCGCGACCGGTATCTACTTCTGCAGATTACGTGTGGACAAGAATTCATCGGTGAGAAAGATGCTGATCATTCGATAGCGAGGTGGAACGTGCAGCGATTAATCAAGTATACAGTCATTATGGCCATCGCCCTTCTCGTGACGGTTCCCGTCTTTTCCGAGGTGCCTCATCTGATCAATTACCAGGGCACGATCACGGGGAACGATGGACCGCTCAACGGCCTTTACACGATTACATTTCGCATCTATACAGACAGCCTCGGGATGGAGGTGTTGTGGGAGGAGGAGCACTCGGATGTCAATATCGTCGACGGATTGCTCTACGCGATACTAGGAAGGTACATATCTATTCCCGAGACGCTCTTCGGTGAAGCGGAGCGGTGGATGGGAATCATGGTCGAGGACGATCCCGAAATAGCGCCCAGGATGAGGATCACGGCCACGCCGTGGGCCCTGCGGGCCAGTGTGGCTGATTCCGCTCTTGTCGTGAGCGGCAGCAGCTCCATGGCATTGCCCTTTACGGGGCACTACACCACGTCTGGTATCGTTTTCTCGATCCATAACGCCGGCGACGGCACCGGTATCTATGGATCATCAGCCGCAGGCGGAGGTATTGGTGTCCGCGGCTCGGCGGCCGGGGCTGAGGGGATCGGTGTCTACGGCGAGGCGACAGATGCAGGCGAAGGCCTGCATTACGGAGGCTACTTCACCGCAGCGGGCAATAACGGAATCGGGGTCTATGCCGAAGCCCCGTTTGGAGGATGGGCGGGGGACTTCAAAGGAAACGTGCGAGTCCGGAGCGCCTTTACCGGTTTTACTGTGATAGAGCTCGGAGAGGGGCTCGATTACGCTGAAGGTTTCGATGTCTCTTCGCTCGATGGTGCCGAACCGGGCTGCGTCATGGTGATCGATGACGACAACCCGGGCAAGCTTGCGATAAGCACGCGCGCGTACGACAGCAGAGTGGCGGGGATCGTGGCGGGCGCCAACGGTTTGGGATCGGGCGTGCGGCTCGGGCCGGATTCCTTCGACCTGGACGTTGCGCTCGCCGGACGGGTCTACTGCAACGTCGTGGCTTCGAACGAAGAGATACTGCCGGGCGATCTACTCACGACATCAGATATTTCCGGTTACGCGATGAAGGTCACAGATCGGGAACGCGCACAGGGGGCGGTCCTGGGCAAGGCGATGGAGAGGCTCGAGAAGGGCACGAAGGGGAAGATTCTGGTGCTCGTTACGCTTCAGTAGAGGGGGGTGAATCGGATGAAGATATATACTGTTGTAATAACATTACTGGTGATCATGATGGCCGGGTTCGTACATCCGGTTTGTGCCCAGCAGCTGGAGACAGTCCGGGCTGATCGCGATGCCATGCTCGCACAACACGAGCAGAGCAATAGAGAATTCAAAAAGCTCGTTATTGGCGATTTCATCTCATACTTTCATCAACGGATGATCGGTGAGGCGATCGTCGAATTCGACTTTATCCGTTACACATTCGATAGGGAAACGGGCGAGTTGCTCGAGAAGACTGTGCAGTGGCGTGAAGGGCTGCCGGTCAGGGTCGACCCGATTATAACGAGGGAAGAGGCAGAGTCAATGGTCCAGGGCGAGGTCCAGTTCTCAAAACTCTACTTCATTTCCCCCGAATCGGATATCCATCCGCTTCAACCGCCACCCGTCAATCCATGTTGGGTCGTAAGGAGTGCACAAGGCGAATATATGGTCATCACGATCATCGATGCTGTGACCGGAGAGCTGTTGGGGGATGGTGTGCCGCCTCCTTATCCCGAGGGGTACTCTCTCTCGGGTCCAATGGTACGTGACATCACCCTGTGTGTTGCTCCGTGGAATCAGCATTATAAAGGTGCAGCTGAATGGTTCGAAAAAATGGGCTACGCGACAACAGCGCAGGCCTTTCCAAATACGCCCGTAATTGGGAATCAACTCCAGACCGACGAATTGGCTGTTTTCTACGAGTTGGCTCACGGCGGTAGCTATAGTTTTCGAAATGGGTGCCCGGCATATACCTATGGTACCCATGTTCGGGATTGGCTGATAGACTATGCGAATGTTCCTTTCGCGTTCGTAGGCAGTTGCGGAGGGTTGTGCGAGAATACGAGCGGCACCTTTTCCTACGAGTTCAGGAAGGGAAGGAGTTTCGATACAGCCGTTGTCGGGTACTGCGATATGGCGGAACCCGAGTGCGATGATGCGTGGAAGTTTTCAGTCAAATGGCAAGACTCGCTGTTCAGTAAGTTGTACCAAGGGTATAACTTAAGGCAGGCTTTTGATGCGTCGATCGCTTCGTATCCAATGTGTCTAGACTGCATGAGGTACCATGGGGACAGGTATCTTACACTCGTCCCGGTCGTCACGAGGAGTCTATGTGACACGCTCTACGACGCAACGGTAAATCCCCTGACTTTCAGCAGCAGGGACTACTACATCCGGTGCGATGTGATCGTGCCCGAGGGGGAGGAGTTGACGGTCGATCATTCAGTGGAGTTGGCGTTCATGTTCGGTTCCGCTGTCATAGCCGGCGGATCTTTGATCGCGGACGGGGCTGAAGGGCCCATCCTGTTCTTGTCGGATAAGAAGAGGTACCGGGGAATCGAGATTACCGGCCGGCTCCGGATGACGAACGGTGGAACAGTGCGTATATACAACGATTAGTTTTTCCTTCCATCTCCTGGTTCAGAGCTCCTCGAAACAAAATCCACCCTTGCGTGTATACATAATATTGTGCACGCTATAGAGGGGTGGTTCTCGTGACAGGTAGCTCTAGTTCCTACAATACATACGGCGAAAACAGGAAGCCTGAGGTATGGATCAGGCGCCTGTTCATGCTCACCGTAGCCTTGGTGGCTTTTATTGTATATGCGCTGACAACTTACCGGAACATCGACTGGTGGTTCGGCGCTTCCTACACACTGACAGCCGTGACCTTTGGTGTGCACTCTCCGCCCGGCTCGCTCGTGCTCACGATCCTCGGGTGGATCGTGGCGCAGTTGCCGCTTGGCATCTCGAAGGCGTTCACCCTCAATCTCTTCTCTGGGGCTATAGGTGCCGCGGCCTGCTGTCTCGTCGCCCTGCTTGGCTCAAAGCTCATACGGCACCGCGATTACTCCGCTCATGTACGGTCCGGCGTCGCGACCACAGTTACGCTCATCGGAGCCGCCGCGGGCTCCCTGTTTTTTGCCTTCAGCGACACGATGTGGCGGTACTCGATTATCTTCATGCCCTATGCACTCACGGCTCTATTCACGGTGATTATCCTCTGGGCTATATTTGCATGGTGGAGGAGGGAGGCGGCCGGAGCTCGGTCGGACAGTCGGCTCTTTCTTGTCATGCTTCTCTTTGGTCTAGATCTCAGCATTCATCGAACGAATATGCTCATGCTGCCCGGTTTTCTTCTCTGGGTTTTGATCTGTCTGCCCTCGATCTATAGAAGGGGTCGGTCATGGGCAGCGGGGACCGCGGGGCTCTTCGCTGGCCTTGCATTTCATCTTCTGATCATACCGATGGCGGCAAGGGACCCGGCACTGAACTTCGGGGATCCGAGTACCTGGCGGCGGTTCTACGAATATGTATCGCTCCAGCAGTACGGCGGCTCATGGCTCGTCAACATGTGGCCGAGAAATGCATCCTTCCTCTATCAACTGAAGAGCTACTTCGGGGATTTCAGGAACAATTTTATCTCATACGGCGGTTTTTTCTCGTATCTGCCTCTCGTTCTCTTTCATGTCGGCATGGTGGCGCTCGGGCGCCGCGATGGAAAACTACTCTATGGAATATTGATCATGTTTCTCTGTGCGAGCCTGGGGGCTGTAGTTTTCTTCAACGTTCCGGAGGGGTACATTTTTCCGATGGATCGGCACTACATTCCATCCTTCGTGATATTCGGGCTCTTTCTCGTGATCGGCACCGGCTCGATGATGCGCTCGGTGATGGGACGTTTTGTAAGAATCCGGCTGCTCGCCGTCCCTATCGCGTTGATTCTTGTCCTTTCGATGCCGGTCAAGCAGGTCATGCGGAATTACGACAGGCTCGACGGCTCTGAGAGTTTCTTTGGGTATGACTTTGCTCACAACATACTGAGCACGGTGCAGCCCGGCGCGATTGTTATCGTTCAGGGGGATAACTACTGGGCCGTGCGCGGATTGCAGGTTCTAGAAGATATGAGGCCCGATGTCACGGTCCTTAGCACGAGTCTGCTCAATGCGAAGTGGTACATCGAACAGATCATGGAGAGTTACGACGACCTACCGTTCAGCTTCACCGAAGAGGAACTCGAGGGGCTCGAGCCGGCACCCTGGCAGGACACGACGATAGTGACACAGGTGGAGGGTGATCCGGAGATCTATCAGTTGTGGGGAAACATCGGCGGTCAGGGAGGCCTGGAGACTGATGAGGCAACCGGCACAGAAGCTGTCGAGTCTACGCCGACCGCAACCGAACCAGCAGAGCTTTGTGAAGATGCAACCCTCCCCGATTCTTTCGCCATCGCCGTGCCGCCGAGCAGATCCGGCGGGGTGTTGCTCGTCGGCGATCAGGTGCTGGTCAGAATGATAGAGAAGAACAGATGGCGGAGGCCGATCTACTTCACGATCCCGCCAGGCTGTCTGCGGGACTACCTGCGTATGGAAGGGCTAGTCTGGTTGCTTGTGCCGCAGTATTCAACCGTTTTAAATGCCGATCTATTGAGAGATAATCTGTTGGAAAGGTACAGCATACGCGGCTACTCGGACGTATCGCCTCCAGTCAGCATCTATACGAAGGGGAACGGAATGAACCTTCAGATCGCGTTCTACTATCTGGCCGCATACGAAGCGGAACGTGGCGACACGACCGCCTGCCGGGAGACGGCGGAGATGCTGAACGAGCTTCTGCCCCTCGACCTCATAGAGCCCCAACCCTCCGTCCGTGACGCCATCGAACGGCTCTGTCAGTAGTGCATCAGCCGATTAATCCATATCGACATTTGCGTACCAAGCTTGCTAGTTGAATTTGTAACCTATGGATGTGGTGATTCCGAAGTCGTTCTTCTCTGTGCCTTCGACCGGTGGTTTGCTGTCGTGATTATCGAAGAAGGAGAGGCCCAGGAAAAAATCATTGAACAACTCGTAATCGAGATCTATGTTGAAGTTTACCCTGTACCGGCCCCACGTAGTCAGGTTTGGAAGAAGCTCTAACCTGGTCGATATGTCTATCTGTGGGTCGTCATATTTAAAAATATAGAATTCGCCCGCAAATAAGGCTTCAATGTTAAAAGTGGCCTCAGTGGCCTCAGTGGCCTCATCGGTATCGACGAAAACCTCTCTTGTGCCTTGAAGGCCGGCATCGGCAGAGAGAAGTATGCTGTTGGTCTGGAGCATATACCGGCCGCCGCTCAATCCGAGAATATAACGTGAATCCAGGTCCAATTCATCATTCTGCTGGAACTGTGATGATGCCTTGATGAACCACCTGTATCCGAGAAAGCGGCTCAGAACAAGCGAGGCATCGTTGCGGCTCGTCTTTTCCACATCTTCCCGATTGTCCAGAGAGGATTCAAAGCTGAGCTCTCTCAGGTATTTCATAGTTCTGTAGCTGAAGTTTGCGTTC
The DNA here is from genome assembly GCA_030667985.1 of Candidatus Krumholzibacteriota bacterium. Classification (GTDB taxonomy): domain Bacteria; phylum Krumholzibacteriota; class Krumholzibacteriia; order Krumholzibacteriales; family Krumholzibacteriaceae; genus DAOUUU01. The sequence goes on along the minus strand of DAOUUU010000022.1, from coordinate 4,236 downwards.
AGGGTCATCTGTGTCGTTTTTTTAGCCTTCTTGTAATCGAAGCCCAGATCCAATTTTCCCTTCAGCCTGTCCCTGAAGGAAGCCTCCAGCGGGACAATGCTGATTATCGAGCTCATGTTCAATATGCCTCTCGCCTTGTCGCCCGATACCGAAAGTTTTCCTTCTTCTGGAGTTTGCTGAATGGATCCAAAGAACCTCTGGCCGGTCTGCAGCTCGATCTCGAAGCTGTCACGGCTGGATATATGGATGATCTTGTCCCACTCGATATGGACCGTGCCCATATCGTCGGTTGAGTACTCCAGCATCCCTCGGTCCATCTTCTTGATCTCCCCAGTGATCGTATTACCGTTCCTGAGGATGACGATGTCCGTCTTCTCGGCACGCAGGGTAGACGGGAGACAGACGAGTACGAAAGCTGCTATCGTGACAATAATATGTAATCTGTATGACTTCATAATTAGCGCGAGATTACCATAAAGCATGTAGCATGTGAAGCTACTTTCCAGGCCTGTCGACTTGGTATTAATTGCATTTACACCATATTTAGATAGTATATAATACTCTGTGAAATCAAGGAATTCTCATGACTGGTAAGACAAAACCACATTATTAAAGCAGAGAGAAGCATAGCAAGGATTGCTGAAAGGATACGCGTACGAGAGGTTGAGGGATTCTACACGGGCCGGAGCTTCGTATGAAGAGGCTCTAACGGCAATGGAAGCGGAGGTTCGAGAGCGCCCCGGGGAGGGCTCCGCGCACAGTAAGCTCGGCATGGTCTACGCGGTTCTCGGGCGCAGGGATGATGCGGTGCGTGAGGGGAAACTGGGCATGGGGCTCTATAACTACGATTCGATCCTCGTCAGCGACAGGGAGTGGGAGCTCACAAAGAGCTACATTCAACTCGGTGAATACGAGACGGCCCTGGATCATATCGAACATCTGCTCTCCATTCCATCGGCTATATCGGTCAAGTATCTCGAGGTAATGCCAATGGTAGATCCTCTTCGCGACCATCCGAGGTTCAAGAAGATAATATCAAGAAACGATAAATGACGGCAGCACCCCCGGGCGTGCATTTTATTCATCCTTTCCCTGGCACGTTCTGACTTGTTGGGATATAATATAAATAGGAACAGGGGATTATCGCGGGCTCGTTTCTGTTACCATCTGTATTTTGGAAGACTGTGTGCGAGGAACATATTCGGCGGGTTTCGGTCTATAGGAATCTTACAAGGGGGGAAAGCCATGACCGGATGCGCGCGCAGTATATTTGTCCCATCAATTCTCGTTTTTATCCTAACACTCTCGATCCCGATGAGCCCGGTGCTTGCTGAAAAGAGCGAGGACGAAGAGCTCGCCGAGATCAGAAAGATGATCGAGGAGAAGGGCTATCACTGGTCCGCCGGGAAGACATCCGTCTCGTGGCTCTCCCTCGAGGAGAAGCGGATGTTGTGCGGGTGCATCCCTGCATCCGAAGCGGATCTGGCGCAGATGCCCGCATTCGTCCCGACCGGTGCTGCTATCATCGATAGTATCTTCGACTGGAGAGCTCTCGGCTGTGTGACACCGGCGAAGGATCAGCTCGGCTGCGGCTCATGCTGGATATTTGCCCCGGTTGGCGAGTTGGAGAGCCACATGCTGATCTATGATGCCAGGTACGAGGATCTCTCAGAACAGATGGTGCTCTCGTGCCATAAAACAGCGGGCGACTGTTGCAGAGGGGGGAAACCCTGGGAGACATACAAGTTCATAATGAAGGAGGGTATAGCGGACGAGGCCTGCATGCCGTACGGGGGTAGCACGACTATCGATTGCGAATTCCATGGATGCAATATAATAGCCAACATGACCTGGTACGAATCGGTGCTCCAGGATGTTGACGTGATCAAGGAGGCGCTCCTCAGGGGGCCGGTGACGACTGGATTTGACGTCTACTACAACTTCTACTATTACCAGGATGGATGTTATGAAGGCCCCTCGGGGACCTATATTGGAAGGCATGCCGTAGTAATAGTGGGGTGGAGCGATAAAATGTGCAGTGGCGAGGGCGCGTGGCTGTGCAAGAACAGCTGGGGAGAGGACTGGGGCATGGATGGGTTTTTCTATATAAAATACGACTGTTGTGATATCGGAAGGATCGGAACACAGATCGTCTACGAACAGAGTCCTGCAAAGCTGACCATAGCCGCACCGAACGGTGGAGAGACGTTCATAGAGGGAAGCGATTGCAATATATCGTGGATCGTAGACCGTCACCGCGCGATTCCCGACGCTATCAATATCTACATGAGCATCGATGGAGGAGCCCGGTACCCATATCTTGTCGTCGAAAATTTCGAGAGCGGAAGCTCCTTCGTGTGGAAAACCCCAACTATTCCTACGGGCAAGGCGAGGGTGCTGATCGAAGCCGTTGTAGACGGCGTCACAGGTGGTATGGATACGAGCAACGATATCTTTACGATAGAGCCGGATTACTTGTGGCCGGAAGTGACCGTTCTCTACCCGAACGGGGGCGAGACGTTCGCGCCGGGCGATACGGTCTGCATCGAGTGGATCGCGACCGATAACGCTGGCATCGACTCGGTAAATATCTACTACTCCGAGTATGGCAGCTACGTCTACATACCAATTGCTGTCGGCGAGGAGTTTGAATCGCCCTACTGCTGGGTTGTTCCAGAAGATATCGGCGATGAATGCATCGTAAAGATCACGGCTTACGATCCGAGTCTATGGAAGGATACTGATTTAAGCGACGATCCGTTCTACATCGATCAGACGGTCACAGGCGAAGAACCGGAGGGTCCGCCCGCGTACACGAACCGTCTCGAGCAGAACTATCCTAATCCATTCAACGGGACGACTACGATCGCCTACTCGGTCGCCGAGCGGTGTGATGTCACTGTCCGGATCTACGATACGGCCGGCAAGCTCGTGAGGATTCTCGAGCGCATGGCGAGGGAGCCGGGCAGATACGAGACCGTATGGAGGGGTACCGACGCAGAGGGGCGTGCCGTAGCATCGGGTGTCTATTTCTGCTCGATCGACGCGGGGCCGTTCGAGGAAACAAGAAAGATAGTCTATCTGAGATGACCGGATATCAACGAAGGTATTTGTACTATATATAAACAATAGAATCGGCGGTTTTCGGTCTATAGGAATCTTACAAGGGAGGAAAGCCATGACCGGATGCGCGCGCAGTATATTTGTCACATCGATTCTCTTTTTTCTCCTAACACTCTCGATCCCGATGAGTCCGGTGCTCGCTGAAAAGAGCGAGGACGAAGAGCTCGCCGAGATCAGAAAGATGATCGAGGAGAAGGGCTACCACTGGTCCGCCGGGAAGACATCGGTCTCGGGGCTCTCCATAGAGGAGAAGCGGCTGTTGTGCGGATACAAACTGCCGTCCGAAGCGGATCTGGCGCAGATACCCGCATTCGTTCCGACGGGCGAAGAGATCACTGAGAGCGTCTTCGATTGGAGGGCTCTCGGCTGTGTGACACCGGCGAAGGATCAGGAAGGCTGCGGCTCATGCTGGATATTTGCTCCGGTGGGCGAGTTGGAGAGCCACATGCTTATCTACGACGGGAGATATGAAGACCTATCCGAACAGATGGTTCTCTCGTGCCACACCACACCAGGTTCCTGCTGCACTGGTGGATTTCCTTGGGAGACATACAAGTTCATCATGGACGAGGGTATTGCAGACGAGGCCTGCATGCCGTACGAGGGAAATACTGCTGTTGAATGCGAGTTCAGTCAGTGCAATATCATAAGCAATATAGTCGGTTTTGAGGCGGTGATCAATCAAGCCGAAGTCCTCAAGGAGGCGCTCCTCAGGGGGCCGGTGACTATGAGATTCGAGGTCTACTACAATTTCTTCTATTACGAAAATGGATGTTATGAAGGACCTTCTGGGGACTATGTAGCAGATCACGCGGTTGCAGTTGTCGGCTGGAACGATGCGTTGTGCGGCGGCGAGGGTGCCTGGATCTGCAAGAACAGCTGGGGTGAGGACTGGGGTATGGATGGTTTTTTCTATATCAAGTACGATTGTTGTGACATCGGAAAGAACACGACGCAGCTCTTGTACGAGCCGAGCCCTGCAAAGTTGACCATAGCCGCACCGAACGGTGGAGAGACGTTCATAGAGGGAAGCGATTGCAATATATCGTGGATCGTAGACCGTCACCGCGCGATTCCCGACGCTATCAATATCTACATGAGCATCGATGGAGG
>DAOUUU010000028.1 GCA_030667985.1 Candidatus Krumholzibacteriota bacterium | reverse complement strand
CGTCAGGTATCTACTTCTATCGACTACGGGCAGGGAAGGAGAGGATGTCTCGTAAGATGTTGCTATTGAGATAGTACGAATCTCTTTTTAGTAAATATGGTTATTTTACCCGGTTGTTGAGTGATCTGAGATATGGCAGCCGGGTTTTTCTTTGGCTATAAGGGTGTGTGACTTCCATTTATTACGTCCACATTCTGGTCGTGGTCACTGGAGCCAGCATGATCGTTCTGACTTTAGTCTCCAAACGAGTGCTTCCAGAGTCAATGGAGAATATCGATCGAGATGGAACGCCAATCGGGTTCAACAATACGAGTCGTACGGAGACAATCAGCATGATTGAATAATTCCGATGGCCGTGGTATAATGTCTCCAGGCTTCTCTTATAGGGTAATTGGTGGAGTTCCCCATGAGAAAATATCATTTTTACGTTATATGCCTCCTTGTCCTCGTCCTATCCCTTTGTGCTTCATCGCCGATTCGAGCCCTTTGGATAAGTGGTGGGGTGTTGGTGAGTGCTGGAAGCAACAACCGGCAACCGAAGATCGTCAAGGATGGTGAAAGAGGAGCGATCATCGCCTGGTGCAATGATACTCAAACATATGTTCAGAGAGTCGGTTTTATCGGCGACTGCAAGTGGCCGGTCGGCGGCGTTCTGCTCAGTCCCACCGGAACTGATCCGCAGATTGTTGCGGATGGGGTGGGTGGAGCCGTTATCGCTTGGCAGGATGTCCGAAACGGAAATCCTGATATATACACGCAGAAAGTAGACTCCTTGGGTTCCGTTCTCTGGCCCAGTAGTGGAGTCGCGGTCTGCACGGTCGACGGAATACAGGGACCCCTCCGCATGGTCACGGACTGTTCCGGAGGAGCGATCATCTCATGGGAGGACGAGCGGGACGGCGACATGCACATCTATGCGCAGAGGATCGATACGGACGGGAATGCCCTGTGGGCTGCCGACGGAGTCAGGATAGACACAGGAGCCGGGACCGTATATGCCCCGGACATCGATTCGGACGATTGCGGCGGCGCTTATATCACGTGGGCGATCATCGACACTGCAACGACGGAATATCTCGATAGAAAAATCCTTCTCGCGAAGATAAACTCGGACGGGTATCTAGCGTGGAATTCTCATGAGGTTACATGTGATGTCTGGCCTACGCCTGGGCCTGATATTGAATGGTCGTTTCCCGAGATCACGAGGGACGGATATGGAGGAGCTATCGTTGCATGGGTGACGGAATGGTTAACAGGCGGTATAGCTTCTTATGTGCTAGCGCAGAAGGTGGATGCGCTGGGGCTGGTCTGCTGGGAAGAGGGTGGTGTCGCAGTGAGCGGGGCTGTGCTTCCCCACGGGGTCCAGCTCAAGCCTGACGGCCTCGGGGGGGCTGTCATCACCTGGTTCTGTATAGATGATGTCTGGACTGCAATATACGACATATTGGCCGGGCGGATCGACAGCGACGGCTTGATCGTGTGGACTGATCGTGTATTTTTCTCGGTTAACGGTACAAATTATGCCCTTCGTGCGCGGGAATATCATTTGAACGATAACGGGCGCGGAAAGTTTTTCTTGGCATGGGAGAGGGGGCTCTACCTGGATGAGGACATGCTATGGAGATCAGACATCTTCGCAAACAGGTTGGATAGAGACGGCGTAATGTGGCTCGGTAACGGATTGTACGTGTGCGGCGTCGATGGAGATCAACGCAGCCCGCAGATAGTATCTATAGGGGACGGGAGCTCGATTACGGTCTGGGAGGACGCGAGGGGTGACGGCTCTATCTATGCGCAACTGCTGAACGCCTGGGGGGAGCCGCCGATAGCAACCCTGCTTCAGAGTCACTGCTCGACATTTGATGGAGAGAAAGCCGTGATCGAATGGACCCTATCGGAAACGGGCGAGGAGATGCAGTTTTTCGTCCTTCGCGCGGAGGGCGATGAGGGTGCGTTCGAAGAGATTCCGCATCCCGTCATCGAGCGGATCGACATGACCTTTACATTCACCGACGGGACCTGTGAACCCGGTACAGTGTATCGATACCGGGTGGAAGTAGAGGATGAGATGGATCGCCGGTTGCTGTTCGAGAGCGATCCCGTGACCATTTCCCCGATACCCCTGACCTTCTACCAGAACTACCCTAACCCATTCAATACCAACACCACGATCAGGTACTATCTGCCCGAACCGGGTCCCGTCGTTCTCGAGATATATGACGTTGCCGGCAGGAAAATTATCGAGCTCGTGAACAAGGAGCAAGCAAAGGGCAGGCATCAGATCGAATGGGATGGGAGGGATGCAGGCGGTACCTTTGTGGGATCAGGGATATATTTTTCCCGGCTCAGGGCGGATAAGAAGGTTGTCTCCAAGAAATTAGTGATGATCAGGTAAGATCGAACGACCAGATTGTTGCTCCGTTGCGCTTTTTAAACATCCCATCCATCGATTAGACACTGATCGCACGGTGCGACCTCAGCGCTGAGATGAAGGTGCGTAGAATTAGGAATAACATGTGATGTATATAATACTCGCATTAGGGTAACTGCAAGTATTGCAATGTGGACGGAATAAATAGCATGAATAAACGGCTATTGTGCACTCGGATCTAAAATTCGCCCCATGAAGAGGATTGTACCGGTCGGATTGTCCATGATTATGAAGATGAATGGCCGCACCGCTCTGAAGCTGGGATGCACGCCGAGGGTCATCTCCATACCCGTCCCGGCGAATGCCATCGTCCCGTACTCGTCTATCATGATGTAGGCCTTGTGGGCGACCTGGTCGATCCACGGCACGCCGTCGTCCGTGCCGTCCATGCCGGAAAAATCAGCCGCGCCGCCATTGAATGCATCCACGATCCCCATGTCCCGTAAGGTCTCGCTCAGATCGAAATCGGAGTAGAAGCCGAACTTCGGGATCCTGAAGGTGATATACGTCCTGGAGAGATTGTCCACGATCGTGTCGAGTCCCGCGACCGAGAGAGCATCCTCGAAGTCTCCATACAAGCCCTCATCGGGAAGGATCAGTACCATCGAGACTTGCTCTCCCTTGTACGGCATCGTCATCGCTTTGAATCCGTCTCCCTCGAAGTACGGCATGGCTGTCTCGCCACGCATGAACTGCGCGGTGACCTGCGAATCGTCGAGCCGCGTGAACAGTGCCGGGAGGGTGTACTCCGGCTTGAACTGGTGCAGCCAATCCGCCATGAAGTAAACCGTATTGGCGAGTACGAGGTAGGTTAGATCGTCGATGCAATCGGGTGGCAGCAACTCATCGATGTATCCGGCGGTGTTGTCTTTGACCCACTGGTTGATCGTCTGCCGCGATCCCTCCGGATCGCCCGCGAAGTCTAGGTACTCGATGGCCGCGCTATAGCACTCCGACAGCGTATCGAGGTATGCCTGCTCGTACAATAATCCATCCCGTCCACAGCATCCGTTCGCGATCCTGAGATCGACATCGGGACGGCTGTTCAGTTCATCGTTCAGCGCTTTGAGCACCGTGTGAAATCCAGCTTGCGGATAGTTGAAGCAGAGAACGTCGGCGATCTCCTTCTCCGTGTTGCCGCGTGCCCCGGCGTATGCCATGCCGAAGCAGGTGACGATGCTGTGCGGTGAGACGATCAGGTTGTCATCCGACACTTTCAGTTCCCCTGTGCCTTCTATTTATTCCGTCCGCATTGCTATTCTTGCAGTTAACGGGTTTCCCAGAAGCCAACGACAGAGTATCAAAAACAGAGAGTGGTTATGAAGAGGGTCTCACCTGGGGAGCCAGTTCTATATATCTGAGGATATGCCATGCAATCACGAAGTTTTTCGGTATTGACTTAAGAACTTACCGACGAGCATCGCAATGATGACCGTTAAATAGATCTGCCCGCAAACGGCCACCAGGATGGCGAGGGATTTCGCATAGGGAACAGTCGGAACGATATCCCCGTAACCAAGTGTGGTAAATGTGACAAACGAGTAGTACATGTAATCGCTTAGGTAGTATCCGGCGCCGCCGTACTCGGGATCCATCTCGGGGAAGGTGAACGCTTCGGGGCAAGCAACCGCAACGATCATGATGATTATCGAAAATACGAGTCCGAGGAGCAGATACCCGCTGATCGAGTCGATGATTACACGTGCCGTCACACGCTCCGTTTTGGCAATCTGGATGATAAGACCGATCACGATCATGATGAAGAACAGGAAGATAACGATCCGGGATATCGTCAGCAGAACCGTAAGTTTTAGGAGATATACCAGCCACGTTACCACGATCGAAGTGATGGCGAATCCGAATATGAACCTGCGATTCCGATCAATGGATAATGCCGCGGCCATGATGATCAATGTGAAGAGGTAATGATTGATCATCAGGTGCATGTTCCGTGGAAACAATGGAACGACAAATATGATTGCAATCACAAAGAAAAGCAGGCCGGAGCTGAAAATCGACCGGGCTATTAACCGGTTACGCGGATTTCTCTCATTCATGGTTCATGCTCGATGATTGCAATGGTTAAGGGTGCGAGCGCGAAGAAGCCTCCCATGCGTCCATCTCATCGCGTGACAGCCATCCGCCGCCAAGCGCCTTGTACAGTTTAACATACGCTTTGTGATAGAACTGTTTTAATTCGGACAATTCCAGCTCGACAGAGAAGAGCGTCCGCTCGGTTTCCAGCACTTCGAGATAGCTCGCGACACCCTTATCGTATCGTGCTTTCGACAACATGGCCGCATTTTTGGCGGCATCGAATTTTCTTCTGACGGCACTGATCTGTTCTTTGTATGTTCGAATCTCGTTCAGTGCATCCTCGACCTCCCTGAAAGCCAATAGGACGGTTTTCTCGTAATTCAGAAGGGCCTGTCGCGTCCGCTCCTCCTCCACGTCCACGGCTCTCCGGTGCTTGTTGAAATTGAAGAGCGGCCCGACCACACTGCCACTGATTGACCACGCGGCCCCTTCAGCCGTCAGCGTCGAGAGATCGTCGCTTGTCAAACCGAGAATGCCGGTCAAGCTGATCGAGGGGAACATGCTCGCCGTGGCGACCCCGATTCTCGCGTTCTGGGCCTTCAGCCGATACTCTGCCTGGGCGATATCGGGCCTGCGTTCCAGAAGTGTTGAGGGTAACCCGACAGGAATGTCGGGAGGAACGGTTTCCCAGCTAATACCGATACCGCTTGAAATCTCTCCCGGTAATCTGCCGAGGAGAACACTCAATGTATTTTCAGTTTTAGCGATCAGGCGTTCGTGCACAGGTATGGCGGCTTCTGCTATTTCCTTCTGTATCTGTGCCTGGTTCAGGTCGATCTCCGGGATGATCCCCATGAAAAACCGCTTCTCGATGATATCGAGGCTTTCCAGTCGTGATTCGAGTGTATGCTTCGATACTTCCAGTCTCTCATGGTAGTCGAGGAGCAGGAAATAGGTGCCGGCAACCTCGGATATGAGGCCGATCTGCACCGTCCTGAGCGCGTATTCCGAGGCGATCAGCTCGGCCTTTGCCGCCTCGTTCGACCGACGCAATTTTCCCCAGAAGTCGATTTCCCAGCCGAGCACAGGGGCAATATAGAAATTGTTGAATTCGGATTCTGCTTTTGTCGCCCCTAACATATTTCCACGCGATGCCATCCCCTCATAATTCAATCCTGGGTAGATGTCAGCCTTGGTGAATCCATAAAATGCCCGCGCCTCCTCGATGCGGCTCACTGCGATCCCTACGTCCTTGTTCTCGCGCAGGGCGGTTGTAACGAGCGTATCGAGGACGGGATCTCTGAACAACTCCCACCAATTGTAATTTACAAGTGAGTCCGCCGGCATGAGCCCGGTTGTTCTGTAGTCCTCTGGAAGTTCCACGGCCGGCCTCTCGAAGTCCGGGCCCACGGCACAGCCAGTGATAAGAAACACGCATGTCAATCCTGCTATCGCGATACAAGTTTTCATTATATCTACCATCATGGTTCGGCCGAATCTACACCTGCGAGAAGAGCCCGCTTCTCTTCATACTTTGCGATCTTGCCGATAAAGATAAACAACATTGGATAGAAGAATACACCGAGGATAGTTGCCACTAACATGCCTCCCAGCAGCGCCATGCCGATGACCTTTCTCGCTTCGGCGCCCGAGCCGGAAGCGAATACGAGCGGCAGCACTCCGAGAATAAACGAAAATGCCGTCATCAGAATCGGCCTGAACCTAAGCTCCGCGGATTTCACCGCTGCATCGAAGAGAGAAAGACCTTTATCGAATTCCAGCTTAGCAAACTCGACGATGAGAATGGCGTTCTTGGCCGCCATGGCGATGAGCATCACGAGTGCGATCTGGGCGAATATGTTGGCTTCGTAGCTCTCGCTGAACAGACGGGATCCGAACAGGGCCAGGAAGGCGCCGAAGATGGCGAAAGGTGTTCCGAGCAGGATACTGAACGGTAGCGACCAGCTCTCGTACTGAGCGGCGAGAATGAGAAATACGAATAGCAATGAGAAGATAAAGACGACACCGGCCGTTCCCGCTGTCTCCTTTTCCTGGTACGACATATTGCTCCACTCGTATCCCATGTCGGCCGGAAGGACATCTTCCGCCACCTCCTCGAGGGCGTTGAGCGCCTGAACCGATGTAAAGCCGGGAGCCGGTCCGCCGGTGAGTTCGATAGCCCGGTAGAGATTGAAGCGGTTCGTGTATTCCGGACCGGCGATTTCCGAGATGGTAACGAACGCTGACAATGGAACGCTCTTTCCCTCGCTGTTCTTGATATAGAACAGGCCGATCTGGTCTTCGTCCTGCCGGTATTCCGGTTCGGCCTGGATATATGCCTTGTACAGTCTCCCGAATCTGTTGAAATCATTGACATACGAGCCGCCGAGAAACGATCCGACGGTCGTGTATAGACTGCTAAGAGAAATGCCCGCTTTGAGCACTTTATCGACATCGACTTCCATATACCGTTGGGGGACACTCGCCCTAAACGTCGTAAAGATAGAGCCTATCTCGCGCCTCTGCATCGCAGCCTGAATGAACCTCGTGGTTTGTTGAGAGAGATATTCGGTAGTATTGCCTCCCCTGTCTTGAACCATTATTGTAAACCCCGAACCGTTCCCCAATCCTGGGATCGCCGGGGGACTGAAGGCGAAGGCCTGCGCTTCGGTGATCTCGGAACGGAAATCGGCGTTGAGCCGGTTCACCATATCGAGAGCGGTAATCCCCCGTTCGTTCCACTCGTCGAGTGAGACGAAAACAACGCCGGCGTTGGATGCGCTGCTGCCAGAGAGGAGACTGAATCCCACCGCCGTTGTCACGTATTCTACCTCTTCATACCGGCCGACGATGCGTTCGATCTTCTTGGAGACGGCATCCGTTCTCTGCAGTGATGCGGCGTCGGGCAGCTGAAAATGAATAAAGCAATATCCCATATCCTCCACGGGCATGAAACCGCCCGGTACCATCATGCCGAGTAAGGCCATGGCGATAACCACGATAACGATAAAAACGAGACCCCTCGCTGTTTTCCGCGCAACGATATTGGTAAAACTCATGTACGAAACCGTCGATCTGTCGAAGGCCTTGTTGAATTTGCTAAAGAACGCGCCCAGCAAACCGGGGGATGGATTCTGTTTTCTGAGCAGAAGCGAACATAGGGCGGGGCTCAATGTCAGGGCGTTCAAAGATGAGAAACAGACCGATACGGCGACGGTTATCGCGAATTGCTGGTACAACTTGCCTGTAATGCCCCCTATGGCGGCGACGGGTATAAACACCGCTACCAGAACGAGGGTCGTTGCGATAATGGGTGCCGTCACTTCCTTCATCGCCTTGGCGGTTGCGTCTTTCCGTTTCATGCCGCTCTCGAGATTGACCTGAACCGCTTCCACGACCACGATTGCATCATCGACAACGATCCCAATTGCCAGGACGAGACCGAGAAGTGACAAAACATTTATGGTGAACCCGATTAGCGGAAAGACGATAAATGCGCCGATGAGAGAGACGGGTATCGCTATGGTCGGGATCAGGGAGGCTCTCCAGTCCTGAATGAATATGAAGACAACAAATATCACGAGGACAAGGGCTATGACCAATGTAATGAGTATTTCCTTTATGCCGGCCGTAATTGCAAGGGTCGTATCGAGAGATACATCGTACCGCATGCTCTCGGGGAAAGATCCGGACAGCGCATCCATGGCCCTTCGAACTTCGCCGGCCAGCTCGACCGCATTCGAACCGGGCGCCTGGTACAGCGCTATCAAAGCGCAGTCCTTGCCGCCGAATTTCCCGAATGTGTTGTACGCTTCAACTCCCAGCTCGACACGCGCTATATGCTTGACTCTTACCTGAGATCCTGTCTCGTTAGTTCTGATGACTATGTTGCCGAATTCCTCCTCGGACTGAAGCCGTTCGGGCAGCTTGACCGAGTAGGTGAATTCCGTTCCGGGCGGCGCGGGCTCCGCTCCGAATCTACCTCCCGGCACGATAACGCTCTGAGCGCGAATGGCGTCAACTATCTCGGGCACCGTTATGCCCAGCTGGGCCAAGCGATCCGGCTTTATCCATATGCGCATGGAATAATCGCTCGCGCCGATGACGTTGACGCGTCCGATCCCCTTGATCCGGGCAAGGATATCCTTGACATTAATCAGGGCGTAGTTGCCGAGAAAGTTGCGGTCGTACCTTTCGTCCTCCGACGTTAGGGTGACCAGCATGAGGATATTCGGCATCGATTTCTCGGTAGCGACCCCAAGCCGCTTTACCTCCTCGGGCAATTTGGCAGTTGCCGCGGCAACCCTGTTTTGCGTAAAAACGGTGTTCATGTCGGGATCGGTGCCGATTTCAAATGAAACCTGAATGTTCATTGTGCCGTCGTTGGAGTTCGTCGATTTCATGTAGATCATGTTGTCGACACCGTTGATCTGCTGCTCGAGAGGAGTGGCGATCGACTGCTCCACACTGACGGCGTTCGCACCGGTGTAGTTTGCGCGCACCTCGACAATGGGGGGTGTGATATCCGGATACTGTTCAATGGGCAGGCTGCTCATTGACACCACTCCCACCACAACCGTAACGATGGCGATAACCATCGCCACGATTGGCCGTCTCACGAAAAAATTCACTGTTTCTTGGTGGTTGTTCATTCTAGCTTTAATTCGATTTCCGCTTCCGTGGGATTCACTGTTATCCCGCTCTTTACGAGCTGAAGCCCCTCATACACGACAGTTTCACCAGCTTCGAGACCTTCCTCGACCAGCCAGAAGCTCCCGACTTTCGGTCCCATTTTCACTTCTCTCAATTCGACGGTATTGGTCTCGTCAACGACGAAAACCCTGTACAGTCCCTGCAACTCCGAAACAGACCGCTGCGGAACCAGGATCCCGTCTTCGACGACTGTAACAGCAGCTTTTACACGAGCGAACTGCCCTGGACGGAGCAGACTCTCAGTGTTGGGAAAAGACGCCTGTATCAATATGGCACCGGTCGTCGGATCCACGTCACGATCGATGAAATTTGCGCGGCCTTTGTGTTCGTATACCGAACCGTCCGCCAGTATCAATTCGAGATTCTGTTTCTGCGAATCACGCTGATCGGGTTTGCCCGCGTACAGAACACGCCGTGAAAGGAGAAGATACTGTTTCTCGGTAATGAAGAATTCTACGAGGATCGTATCGATCCTGGAGACGACATTCAAAATGACCGGATTGGGATCGCGGCCGACGAAATCACCTACCTTGGCCTTCGTCTTTCCGATAATCCCCTTTATGGGGGAATGGATCCTCGTGTAACTCAACTGAATCCTGGCGGCTCTCAGGTTCGCCTCGGCCGCTTCAACCGAGGCGACGGAAGCCTCGTATTGGGCAATCGCCGCATCAAGATGGCTCTCGCTTATCGCTTTTTGCTCGGCGAGGGGCCGCATCCTGTTGAGATCGCTCTCTGCCTTTACCTGCATCGTTTTCGCTTCCGCGAGACCGCTCATCTTTGCCGCGACATCGGCCTCGAATGGTTGGCCCTCGAGAATATATAGCAAATCACCTTTCTTTACGCGTGAGCCTTCCCTGAAATAGATACCTTCCAGGTAACCCTCCACTCGCGCTCGGATGGCGATATCCTTCAGGCCGTATACCTGGCCTACAAATTCCTGATAAACAGGAACATCCATAGCTTGTGTCCGGAACACGGGGATATCGGGAAGTCCGAGCTGGGCCTGCTCCTTAGTACCGCATGAGGCGAGCGGCAGCAGTAGTACGAGGAGCATAATGAACATCGTCTGTCTCATGATATTCTCTCAAATGAAAAAGGTTGGGAGGGTCAATATATACAATTTATGAAAAAGCAATTCGTCAGTCGCATCCATTGAAGCCATAGTATTATCGATCGGCCGCTGAGTAAAGCGGTTATTTAAGTTTTCGCTGATGGAATATACCAGCAAAGTGTACCTTCGGTTTATTCAATCCGTACGATCTTTATCGACCGATCGAAGGCATCGGAGTGGGCGTGCACGAAATAGATACCCGGGACAACTTTCCTGCCGTTATCGTCATAGCCGTACCAGGTTATATCATTTTCTCCAGTGAGCATCGGCCGTCGATCGAGCAGCCTCCTTACGCATCTGCCCATACAATCGTAGATCTCTACACTGACCCTGCAGTCACCATCCAGGACGAGCCTTAAGGCAGACGAGTATGTGAAGGGATTCGGGACTCCGAAAAAGGCAAGTTCGTATTCAGGTTCGGGGAACAGGCTGTCGGGGGAGCAGGTGAAGCCGTGCATCAAGCTGGTTGATGCCCCGGATTCCATCCTGGCCCATATGAGCTCGAGCAGGTCGCTGTCGTCGTCTCTCTTGAAGATCGGATGAACGTGACCGCCCGAGCCCGCCGCCAGTTCTGTTTCCTCCCAGCTCTCCAGATCACCGCTGCCGAGAAGCACGATTCGGGAGTCCAGGCAGAGGTGTTCGTTGTTCAAGAAAAGGCCATCCCCTTCAAAATAGGCGGTGGCGACATAGATGCTGTCCTCTATCGCTATCGATGAAGGATGGTATTTGTGGTACAGAGGATCCCCGATCTCGTCGACCTGTCCCTCTCGCTGATGCATCAAGCGCCAGCGGCTGTTCTCTGACGAGTCCATACGATCGATGAAGAAGAGATTCACCGTCCCCTCGGCATTGAGACATGCCGAGGCGGTTATCAGCTTGTACTCCCTTCCGGAGACGAGGTCGATCGAGCAATCGCTCTCGGATATTACGGTAATCGAGTTTATGACGAGTTCGCCGTCGGGAACCGCTTTGTAGAATGAAAAGAGCATCGGATCGCCGGAGAGCCTGCCGTTTATCCAGGGACGGTAGCAGCTCGCTGAGAATTGGAACTTGAGCCTCAATGCGTATGCTGTGCCTGGCTCGTAACCTTGAATCAGCACACGCGAATCCCCATTGCTGAGAAGTATCTCGCCCGAAGCGGTGAACTCGACTAAGCAGGAACACCCGGCGCTGTCGCCGAAAAGGATCGTTGTCTGCCCTAGGCTCATCGGAGTGACCACAAGCTCCACGAACGCCCCGTCGTGTCTGAGATCGCCCGTATCGTAGGCCCCTATCCCTTGATCCAGCGGCATGCGAATGTACTCATCGTGCCGTGTCACCTCCGGGAAATCGCACCGGTTCTCTGTGTACTCGAGAGGCATATCCAGGTAGTTGCCGCCTAGGTCTGTGAAGTTCGTGCCATCCGCTGTGCAGATGACAGACATCCCTTCCCGTATTGACGGGGCCACAGTCGTGTAAGGGGAGCTCAACAATGCATCCCGCATGTTGAAGAGGAAGCAGACCGAGCCGTTCCTTTCGAATGCTGCGAGCGGCATCGGGACAAAGATGGTCGATTCCTCCACCAGGGTCGTCACGGCCCACGCGCCGGGCGATCCGATGGACAAGCTCAAGTCCCTCACCGCCAGGGAGAGAGAAGCGCCGTAAGAACTCCCCTCTCTGTATATGACAAAGAGCTTGCCGCCTAGAATGAAGGGAACCGGATATGTGGCACTGATCCCGACCTGCTCGTAATTGCTCCAGCTGGTCTGGTCCAGGGGATATTCCGACCTGTGATACCTCAGCGGCCTCGGGCGGGCGGCGTATACTACATGAAGGTAGCCGTCATCGTCTATCAGGATCGCGGGTCTTAGATGATCGTTCCATCCGTCAGCTATGAATGAGGGCCCGGATAGGTTTTGGCCATCGTGGTCGTAGGCCTTCGCGTATATGTCGTAGAATTTGTTCGCGTAAACGAAATAGGTCGTGCCGTTTCTGTGCGCGAGGCTCGGACATTCACCGAAGAAAGCGTCGTAGGGTTGGCGAGGAGCGAGCTCGGCGATCACCTGCTGGCCGAGAGAGGCGATTCCGGCAAGGATCCGTGACGAGCAGAAACCACCTGAAAACAGCAGGGCCGCCGCCAGGCCGACATAGGGAATAATTTTCGCATAACTCGCTGGGTGGTCTTTGGTAAGCAAAATAGCGATCTCCCGGTGAGCTGTGTAGGTACTCCCGATTGTACTCCTCTCTCCATCGTTCCACAAGCGCCTTGGTTCCCACAACATACGGTTAGAAAAATCAGACTTGAGATGGCAGTGATATTGTGATACAATCCCTTTCTGCTTATGCTAAGCTTGTTTGTAGCAACAAGTAACGATGGTGGGGCAGGAGGACGATTAGGGGAATTGAAAAATGGATAAATTCAGATTCAAACAATTGACAGTTGGATTATTGGTTAAGCGCGAAGGCGGCATGTTCAGGCCTAGCGGGTTGGGAATATTCTATGACCCGACCAAAAAGGGAGAAACAGCTGAACATATATCGGCATATGGAGAATATGATGAAGAAACCATCTATGGCAAAAACAGTAAAATTGGCGGCAGCCATAAATATCCAAATGTCGATCCGATGGCAGTAGCGGATATATATTTTGAAACAATGAAATTGGCGGGCATTGATGCCGAAAAGCCTGTTGTAAGGCAATTGAGGATGGATCTCGAGGGTAATCTAGGTTATATAGTACGGTTCCCGATGAAAGATTTGGAGAGGGGACGTTCAATATTTGAGTTCGTGTCGACTATGTATTATGACCATCGGAATGTATTAACATCTTTTAAATATCTTGATAAGGCAAAGAAGGATGATCTGGGGCAGGCTACTGTTGTAACTCTTGGGCCCGATGTCAGGACATTAAGCACAGAACGGTTCCAGCCGATTTACATCGGTGGAACACAAATGATGGACAGAGTAGCAGTTGATAAATCAACACTCGCGCTCAATTTTTATGGCGTTAAAAAGCAGCGGCTCAATCAATTTATGGACAAGATCGAATCAAAATCCCATATCTATTCTATGTCTTTTGAAGATCTACCAGCCGATCAAGTTGCATACGCACATTCTGTGATGTGGGATAGTAAAGATCTACCTAGAGGCTACAGGGCGAATTTAATAAGAAGGGGATTGGTCGGATTTCAGGATAGAGATTCGGGCAAGCTGGTCGCGTACAGTTTGTTTCCGGTTGAAATGGAGATGAGGCTTATAGAGTCGCTGCAATTATTTCATAAAGTGGTTGTTGGACAAATTGATTTGCTACAGAAATACATTGCTGTGAATAAACTTATAAAACAAGTTGTGCAGGACGAGTTTTGAGCTGATTTTGGCTGGTGTCCCTCCTGAATGTTCTGTTCGTATTGCTATTCTTGTAGTTAGCGGCTGACACGGGATTCTTAAACAGAGAGTGGATTTGAAAAAATGACATATAAACATGCACTTGCCCTGTATCCGTATTTCAGAGATTCCACAGCGACGATGGGGGTATTCCCGCCTACCGGGCTGGAATACATCGCGACGAACTTGAAAGATCTTGTTGGCAGGGTAACCTTCCTTGATTTGAGATACGAAAAGGAATATCAGGATGTTAAAACGTTATCTGATTTTATTAGAAAAGAGATAGACCTTTTATGCATAAGCATTTCCTGGGATTCACAGTTTAAAGAGATTTGCGACCTGATCTGTTCATTGCCGGATGATGTCACCACCGTGGTCGGTGGACGTAAGGCGACAGAAGAGGTTGAGGCCCTATTCGAGCGGTGCCCGAATATCGATCTCATTGTGAGAGGCGAAGGGGAAGAGACAATCAAGGAACTTGTTAAGGGCGTTCCCTATAGTGATGTCCTTGGGATCTCATATCGAGAGAACGGAAAAGTGATTCACAACGAGCACAGGCCTCTTCCAGATATTTTTAATGCTGATTTCCCGGATAGATCACTGAGAAGGCACGATTACCACTGGATACAAAACGGTGTCAAGATAGCCAGGTTCACTTTCGACACGGTGCTTACTTCAAGAGGGTGTCCGTATAACTGCAAGTTTTGTACATTCAGCTTGAATCCCCTCGGGCAGAAAAGAAAATATGCGGAGAGATCGCTGGAATCGGTAATCGAAGAGCTAAAGAGTATTACAGCCGATGTCGTATTGTTCAGCGACGACAATTTCTTCACGAATCCCAAAAGAAGCGAAAAGCTATGCGATCTGATCATAGAAAGCGGAATTGAGAAGACATTCATGGTCCAGACGCGGATTGAGATCTCCAGGCACAAGGAGCTTTTGGAGAAGGCGGAGAGGGCCGGGTTCAAAATATTACTCATGGGCATAGAATCACCCCATGACAAGATATTGAAACAGCTCGACAAGGGCTTTAACCAGCAGCAGATAAGAGAGGCGTTCAAGGTTTTTAACAAGCATAATTTCTATATTCACGGCTATTTTATTTACGGCAATATCGGGGAGACGGAAGAGGAGATGGTCTACATTGCTCGGTTTGCGAAAGAGTTGAAGCTTGATTCAATAACTTTCCAAAAGCTCAGAGTAGAAAAGTTTTCCACATTGAAAGAGGTGGTCGAGAACACGCCGGGATATTACTGTGATTCCGTTGGTGGCCCGGTATATTCGGACACGTATAGCTTGAAAGACTTGAGACGGATACGTGATAGGATCAGAAGAAATTATTATGATTTCGGACAGGTTCGCCAGATACTCAAACGGGTTTATACGGCGCGAGTATTCTCCGCATTCGATATATCGTACGCATTCGCAAAGCTGCCTAAAATCTTGATCAGACTGACCAGAAGAGAGTTTGAGAAAAAGGGATGGGTATCGGCGCAATGATCGCTGCTGTACGAATAATCAATGCTTGTGTTTTATGAAGATTCCGCCCACATTGCTATCCTTCCTATTTACCTCGAATTTCTTTTAATGACAAACATTACATTTTCATCTTCCCAAAAAATATCATCGCTGCCACTAAAATTATTAACAATGTTTCTTCGAAATTTCATTAGAGCATCATCAAACTCTTCTCTGTCATATAGATCGAAAGTAGAATAGTGATGATGTGTAGCATGCCTTATGAGCCAATTCATGCTGGCCTTTCTTTTGTACTTAAAATATTTAAAAGAATCCAATTCCAATGGCTCAATTTTATCTAAAAGAATTTTAAAGTTCTCGAGTTCATATAGCCGTGTTTCTTTCTCGTGAAACTTGGGGAAATATCTACCCCATATATTTCTTTTGTTCTGGTCTCTGAGTCGGGTCCAGACAAAAAGATATCTGTTGTCTTTCAATGTCCTGGCACTCTCGTTAAGAAAACCTTCAAGATCGAAATGATGCACAGCATTGAAGGTAACCATAAAGTCCAATGAGTTCGATTCTACTTGAAGATTGTTGGCATCAGCTCTTGCCGTATGGAAATTTCGTAGATCCTTTCCTGCTAGGTTCATTTCAAGCTGTTTCAGCATATCTTCATTCTCGTCAACACAAATAAGATATAGTTCATCTCCTAAAATACGGAACAATTCCGAGGTGTATCTTCCGCAACCGCATCCTATGTCGGCTCCTTTTAGGCTGCTAAATTCTCGCAGCATATATTTGATAAAAACAATCGGTGCTATGTCCGTTGTTCTTAGATCCTCATAAATAGAAGCAATTCTGGAGAAATGAGAATTCCGGTTTATTGTGGCTCTGCAGGCGAATCCAATATTGGCAATATCTGGATTATATACATCTTGCAAATTCTCTTGATCACTATGCATTGGCAAGCTTCCTCCCATGGCTAAATAGCTATATTTACTTCTGGCATTGGCTAGGGTATCTATTTTGCTGCTTAAAGAATGCTGTTTATTAACGAATGAAATATTACTAAGCAGAAATCGTGTTATGAATTAGCAACGAGGCT
This sequence comes from Candidatus Krumholzibacteriota bacterium, assembly GCA_030667985.1. GTDB lineage: Bacteria > Krumholzibacteriota > Krumholzibacteriia > Krumholzibacteriales > Krumholzibacteriaceae > DAOUUU01. The sequence goes on along the minus strand of DAOUUU010000028.1, from coordinate 6,560 downwards.
ATATCATTGATGGCAAATCCTGCTTTGTCAATACTCTCTATGACCAATTAAACAACCGTTGTCAAATGAAAGTGAGCATTCATTTATTGATTCTAATGTAAAATGATATATACTCCAACTGTTATCTTTTAAGGAGGAGCTATGAAAGCAAGATTGATCCCCGTTGTGATGATCGTTCTCCTGGCGCTTTTATTTTCAGCGTTGGCAGTTGCGGGAACAGCTGCCGAAAAGCCCAAGCTCGTACTTCAGATCACGATCGACCAGATGCGCGGTGATTTCCCCATGCGTTATAAAGATCGATTGGGAGAGGGCGGGTTCCGATATCTTATGGAGAGGGGAACCCATTACATAAACGCTCATTATCAACATGCAGATACAGAGACGCCCATCGGCCACGCGGCGTTGTTCACTGGCACCTACCCCGCTTATAACGGTATTGTCGCCGGCAACTGGTTTGACTTGGATAAGGGACGGGTCATTTACAATTGTGAGGATGACCGTTATCCGATGATCGGGAAAGAACCGGCAAGGGGAAAGGGCAGGGCGCCTACTAATCTATTGTCGTCTACAATCGGCGACGAGCTGGTGATCTCCAACAACGGTCGATCCAGGGTATTCAGCGTGTCTATAAAGGATCGCGGCGCGATCCTGCCCGGCGGCCACGCAGGTAAGGCCTTCTGGTATTCCAAGAGCGACGGTTCCTTCGTCAGCAGCACATATTACTACAAAGAATATCCCGGTTGGGTCGAGCAGTGGAACGCTAAAAAGTTTGCCGATAGATACAAAGACACATCGTGGGAGTTATTGCATGACGTTTCGACTTATGTGTTCGGCAAGGACGACGATCGTCCTTTCGAAGTCGATATGTTTGGCCTGGGCACGACATTTCCACATCCTGTAAGGGGGGATTCCAAATATTTCTACGCATCGCTGATAGCAACACCGTTCGGAGATGAGCTGACGGCGGACTTTGCCAAGACGTTGATCAAAGCAGAAAAGTTAGGACAGGGCAAACACACCGACTTTATGGCGATCAGTTTTTCCGTAACTGATTATATCGGTCACGTATTCGGGCCCTCGAGTCTAGAAGCCGAAGACAACATCTTGCGGGTTGATCGTCTGTTGGCTGAGCTGTTCAGGTTCATAGACGATCAGGTAGGGCTCGACAAGACCCTGATAATAGTTTCCGCTGATCACGGGATGTGTGAGGCGCCGGAATATATGCAGAGCCTGGGATTTGAGGTGGGCCGTCTGACCACCGAAACGATTGTCAAGGGCACGTTGAAGAATGCTCTAAAGGCTCGGTTGGAAGTACCCGGAGATGTAATTCGGCTTTACGAACACCCCTATGTCTATCTGAATGAAGAGGAGATCAAGAAAACAAAGTACAGCGTTGCCGAGGTTGAGGCGGCGGTGGCAGAAGAGATCATCAAGATCCCCGGCATGATAGGGGCAGTGACTAGAACTGATCTGCTGAAAGGCGCTTTTCCCCCGTCAGCGGTGAACATGATGATCCTCAACAACTTTCATCTCAAGCGATCCGGGCATGTCCATGTTATAGCGGACCAGTTCTGGTATTTCTACTACGAGATGGAAACGACTACGGAGATTGCCGCGATTCATTGCTCGCCCTGGACGTATGACACATATGTGCCTCTCTTCTTTGTGGGCAATGGTATACCTGCCCGGCGGATTGCGCGGCCTGTTACGCCCTACGATATCGCTGCCACCATCGCGACCCGCCTCGAGATCAAACCGCCTTCGGGTTCGGTGGGCGTGCCTTTGCCCGAGGTGTTGAATGGGGAGTGATGATTGAGCGGCACGTGGAAGTGGGCCGACTCGATCAGATCGCGACCTCGCTGGTCTCCCTGCTTGTTATCACTCCGCGCTCCACTGTGAACAGCTGATTGGCGCTGGTGATCCGGCCTATGATCTCGAGGGAGAGATTCATGTAATCCTCTGCTCCGTAACTTCTCGGTCGGTAGCTGAAGATGTCCTTCCCGAAGCGGGGCGACTCGGCCAGGACAATGTTCTCCCTGATCATTGTTTCCAGAAGCAACGCTCCGAAATGCTCTTTCAAGGCTTGCACGATTGTCCGGCTCAACACCTTCCTGCCGTCGAAGCGCGTAGCGACCAACCCGCCGATGACCAGATCGGGGTTCAATTCAACCATAACAGATTCTATCTTTTTTATCAGGTCTTCCAGGCTCTTGAGTGCAAGGAACTCTGTCTGAATCGGGATAAAGACCTTTTCGGAGGCGACCAGCGCATTGATCGAGAGAAGCCCGAGGCTCGGAGAGCAATCGAAGAGAGTAAAGTCATAATCGCCGCTGACCTTGGCGATGGCATTTTTCAGCAGGAACTTTCGATCGGCTCTGTTCGATAGGGCCAACTCGGCTTCGGCGAAATCGAGGGTTGACGGGATCAACGAAATAGAAAGCTGTGATTCACGGCCATCGATGCAGAAGCGAGCGTTCAGGGGTTTCGTGATGATTGCTTCCCGTGGATGAACCTCGCCACGCAGGACGTCGTATATGGTATTGTTGATCTCGTTCGGCTCCAGACCTAAGAAACTGGTCAGATGCCCCTGGGGGTCGAGATCCACGAGGAGGACCCGTTTCCCCAATATTGTCAATCCCGCGCCGACGTTCGCTACTGAGGTGGTTTTGCCGACGCCCCCCTTATGATTGAGAAAAGCTGCTCTTTCTGACTGATGCATCTGTCCCCTCCGGTTTAAATTGCTGGCCTGTAAGCCAAGTGATAACGCCCATTTGAAAGACCATAATTCGCGCATACTCTCGCAAATCCTCGATTAATGCAATGATTTTTTTGACATTATTTGGGTACATGAGTACTCTCAAGCCTGTTGCTTTTTAACGATTGGATGGGAGTGCCGTGCCGCTCGAGTTCGACATAGATGATTTTGGGACATTCAGGCGGCTTTATACAAAGGGTCCTCATACGCATGAAGCCGCCAAGGATGCCGAAATATGCGAAGAGTGTCATGTCGACCTTCCGTTCAGTTCGAAATTTATCGAGCAATTGATTGAGTGGGATCCGCGCGGCATCTTCCACTTTATCGGTGAACGGCTCTGCAGCGCTGAATTCAACGAGGCGCCGAGACGTCTTATAAACAGATTCTGTCCAGATCTTAGTGGTTTTACGGTGCTCGATTTCGGATCCGGGTTGGGTCAACTAGGTCCGTTCTTCTTCGAGCAGGGCGCGAGGCATGTCATGCTGGCCGAAATAGATGATAAACTCCTCGAGCTCTCCAGGACATACATGGAGGATTATGGCCGCGATGGTGACTGTACATATCTTCTTGTCGAGGAGGGTGATAAGCTCGCAGGAATAGGAAACGAATCGGTCGATATGATCGTCGCGTCCGAGGTCTTCGAGCACATTCTGCCGCGTTACAGGGCGGGGACGATGCGCACGCTCTATTCAAAGCTCAAACCGGGCGGTATCATAGTGATCACCTCGCCAAACAGGTTGTTTCCGAAGGACGGACATACGACGGGTTTGTGGTTTGCAGCGTGGCTGCCGGCCAAGATCGGCGGGTGGTACGCGAGGACCTTCGCCTCCTGGCGATGGAAAGGCCGATCTACGGAGGATTTGTTGCGGCAAGGGTTGCGCCAATATAGCTATTTCGAGGCCCGGAAGGTACTTGGCCCGCTAGGCGTGCGTGATCTGTGCTCGGAGTTCCCCGCCCAAGACAAGGGGATTAAAGATCGCCGGAGCTTGAAGGGGCGAGTGTTCTACGGAGTGCTGATTGCCATGTTTATTTTCGTTCTCAAACGCCTGGGTCCCTGGGAGGCATGGCAGCCCTCTCTCGAGCTCGCCTGGGTAAAACAAACGAAAGGGGATGTCAAATGAAGAAGGCGCTTATAGTAATCGCCGTAATAGTCGTACTGGTCGTTGTCGCGCTCGTCTTCCTGTTTTCCAACCTCAACTCGCTGGTCGCGGGGGCCATCGAGAAGCACGGAAGCGAGGTCACGCAGACCGGCGTCAATGTTTCGGGCGTGGATATCTCGATCCGTGAAGGAAGCGGAACGATCAAGGGACTTACGATTGAGAGCCCGGAGGGCTTCGAAGCGCGCACCGCGTTTTCACTGGAAGATATCACCCTGGACATCGATATAAATAGTCTGCGCGAGGAACCGATTGTGATCGATGAGATTCGGATCCAGGCCCCAATCGTAAGTGCAGAGATCACGAAGACGGGAGCTTCCAACATCGATGAGATTCGCAAGAATGTGCAGGTCTACTCATCCGGGCCGAAGGAAAAGGGGGACGAGTCGAGCGGGCAGGCAAAACGGATAAGGATCAAGCAATTCGTGTTCGAGAAGGGAAGCATAGAGGTCGACCCCTCGGCCCTTGGTCTGGAAGAGCGCACGATTCCAATGCCGGAGATCAGGCTCAACGATGTGGGCGGCGCAAAGGGGGCGCCACCAGATGAGATCGCCAAGATCATCATCGCGGCCGTGGCGAGAAATGTGGCCTCGGAGATTGCCGACTCCGAGCTCCAGGGACTTATCAAGGATAAGCTGGGGGGTTCGATAAAGGACAAGGCGGAGGGATTATTAGATAAGCTCAAGTAGTAGGGAGAAATTTCGATGAGTGGAGGGCTTCCGTTTATGGAAGCCCTCTCTTTGATTGAGCCCCTGAAATGTCCACTAGTCAGGACGGTTTTTCCCCGAGGATGGCCATTCCGCTGATTGTCAGATCCGCCCCAATCACGAGATAACCCCCTGATAATATAAGGGTTTATTGGATTTGTTCTTTAAGGGCATATCGTATGCACTACTAAAGGGTAGAGTCGCCGATGGGGGCGGCCGAAACAGGAGGTGTGTCATGAACAGGATGCGAGTGAGCTTGGTAAGCCTGATGATCTTGATTCTTCTCATCGGCTCCGGCATCGTTCAGAATGCCGAGGCGGGAATCCGTTTCGATGTGACTATGCGTACGCCGAATGTGCGTGTCCGCATAGGCAACACACACCCCGGCCGTTACCGGAGCGTAAGGGTAAGGCGTCTCCCGATTCACGGGCGCCGGTATTATAGAATAAGCAAGAAGGACCGCAGCATCGCTCATCGCCTGGCTGTGTACACAGGCGTGCCGGAGCGTGAGCTTCTGAGGCTCAGGCGCTACGGGTATCAGTGGTTCGAGATAGGGCGCTGGCTCCATCTGCCCCGTCCGGCTGTACGCGCCGCGATGCACAAGGGAACCTGGAAGCGTTTTCTTCGCGAGGAGCGGTTGCTCGCCAGGCGAGGCTATGCGCCCTATGACGGGCGAGTCGTGGTCTATTACATCGACGATTAGACCAGCTTCATTTCAAACCCAACACACGCCGGGCCGGGAATGATCCCGGCCCGGTTTGATCATTTTAGAGCGAGGCGGCGGCGGCGATCTTGACGTCGCGCACTGCGGCGGCGATGACATAGATGCGATCGTTGTTGCTCTGGGGATCCACCGGAACGACGAAGAAACCCTTCTTTGTCTTGCTGTAGCCGAGGCTGATTCCCCTTATGATCTCGCCGTCGTTGAACTCGACCCTGATCCTCATGCCCCTGAGGCGTGCCGCGTCGACATCTTCGTAGCGCTTCTTCTCCTTGTATCCAAGGTTACCCTTTAACGTTTTGACAAAGAAGACCGCTTTGAGGTCTGAGATATTTACATCGTAGGTCGTCCCGAAGTCCTCTTCGAGTTGGGACGTGAGATGAAACATATCCCGGGCAGGTGTGAAATCATGTGTATAGCCCTTTAGTAGTCTCCCATCGACGAAATGAGCTACCACCTTGTTTCTTGCACTTTTCTGTTCCATAACTGCATCCCTTTCTCCTTCTCCTTCTCTCGCGCATGCACTGCATTTTACAAATCCTAATCGTTATTAGATAATAAAGGACTCATTTTATAAGTTGTTCGCGCACAAAGCTTTCACCTGTTCAATCTCCTTTTTATCTACATTGCGGTGTGAAACTATTTGAGCACGGGCACCGCTCGAGGAGTGAGCATGCGTGAAAGGACATATTGGATTGTCGCATCATCTATGCCATTCAAGCCATGGTGAAACTTTCCTGGAGTAATGGAGTATCTATAGATGTAGGACGTAGGGATTTCTGTTCTCCTTGCCGGTTTCCCGGCGACCGATATTCAATGTTGGAATTCCTGAACGGCGGTTGGGAGTAAGGTTGACCCGGCCGCAAAGGGGCTTTTTGCAGATATGGAACTGACTGCGGAAACGAAGTACCAGCTTCTCGCCCGAATTTCCCACGAGATCCGCGACACGCTCGATCTGGACGAGATACTGAACCATCTGCTCGATATGGTCCTGTCGATCGTGCAGTACGATGCGGCCGGTATCTTCGTCCTCAACGGGGACCTGGTCTATCGTGGGAATAACCGGCCGAGAGAGCTTATCGCCGGCATATCCATGCGCGGCTTCGATGCGCGCCCCAACGGTGTCGATCCAATGCTTCGCGAAGGCAAGGGTATCATAGGGCATGTCATCAAGACCGGTGAATGCGTAGTGGTTTCCGACATACGAGATGATCCCAATT
>DAOUUU010000011.1 GCA_030667985.1 Candidatus Krumholzibacteriota bacterium | reverse complement strand
TTGTGGTTCTTTGCGGACGATTCAACAGTATACCCCCAAAATTCCGGATCCGGACCGTTTCCCAGCAGTTGCTATTCGCCCTTGTCATACAGAGCGCTATCATTTAAACCAGGGGTTTTCGTAATCTGAACAGAAGGGCTAGGGCCGATCACTAAATCAATGATAACCCATTGAAAGGCCTCAATACAAGCTCAAAATACCTTTCTTTTCAGCATATACAACGAGGGCCTCCCAATTCGGGGAAGCCCTCGTCTCATACTCATAAGATAATACTTCGGCCGAGCCGAGTCTTATTCGTACATGTTCTTGATCGCGCCCCAGGTCGATTCCGTGCTGGAGTAGCCGGGACATACCACATAGTTTGTATAGATGCTTGTCCACGAAATAGCCTCTAGCTCGTGCGCCGGATCCAGGCAATCCAGGATCTTGGGATACGGGCTGAGGGGAAACGCGTCGATCATGATCTCAGCCGGATCCATGTTCGGGATCATGAGTGTTCCCGAAAGGACCTGAACCCACTCGTAATAGCAGTTGCCAAAGCATGCGGCTAGACCGGCGGGCAAGGAGCCCATGACCGGAGACAACACGTCGGGATGAAAAACCTCGCCAAACATAAAAAAGCCCGCAGGCAGGGGAGTCATAAGCTCTACACACTTGAGTCCATCGCTATTTGGAATCGCGAAGAAGTAGAAAGTGGTCGTGCCTACACCGTTGTAACACCAGTTTACCCTGTTCACGTCGAAGAACAGCCCAAAGTAGCCCTGCGGCGGGGGCTGAGCCGAGACGACGGACGAGACCAACAACACCATGACCATCACAAGTAATATCCGTTTCATCATCAATCTCTCCTTGGTTGAACCCATTCCCTCTCTATCTGAATCTCTATCCTGCAATGCAGAGTAAAACCCGTTAGGTGCCCTTTTAACATTCGATCTGATCAGACCCCCCTTTCCATTAACAGCCAATATCGCAATCTCTTCGGATGTTGATATTCTCCCAGCGGTAGGATAATACCCCCTGCCAGAAAATATGACAAGAAAAATATTTAAAAAAATCGAGGGGGGGATAGAAAATCTACGGGCATGACAAAAGGGGCTTCTTCCATTGAAGAAGCCCCTTTTCAATCAGAATCGACTCCTTGCGGAGCCATGCATGAATAATAGCTTATTCATACATGTTCTTAATTGCACCCCAGGTCGATTCGGTGTTGGCGATACCAGGGCACGGAACCGTATTCGTATAAAGGTTAGTATACGGTAGCGTCTCCAGCTCGTTCGCCGGAATCAGGCAATCCAGGGTCTTTGGCCAAGCGCTGCCGGGGAACGCTTCGATCGCGAGCTCGTGCGGTAATACATCACCAATCATGAGCGTTGCCGAAAGAACCTGAACCCACTCGTAATAGCAGTTGCCGAAGCATGCTGCTAGGCCGGCGGGCAGAGAACCCATGACCGGAGACAATACGTCGGCGTTATAGACTTCACCAAAGATAAAGAATCCAGCAGGCGGGACAACCATCAGCTCTACACACGCGAGTCCAGCTTCACTCGGAAGTGCGAAGAAATAGAAAGTTACCATACCCGTACCTTCGTAACACCAATCGGTTCTCTCCACGTCATAAAACAATCCAAAGTAGCCCTGCGGAGGAAGCTGCGCCGAAGCTACGTTGGCGATCAGCAGAAGTGCAACCCCCAGAAGTAATACTTTTTTCATCCTTATTCCTCCTAAAATCAACTAACGAACCTATCTTGCCTGTCTCTTGCCCAGGCAGGGCGTGGTGTTGAGTAGCTATTTTCTCTAACCCCACCTCCCTCTGCAACCCATCCTGCGGCGGGATGTCCTGATCCATCCGTACCGCGGGAATCCAGGTATTTAAACTACCTGTACAGAGACTTGATCGCCCCCCAACTCTGCTCCTCGTTGGCCGTCTCGACAGGACATATGATCGAGGTCAGACCAATAGGATAGAAATAATCGTTGTCTGGCGAATAGGTCCCCCGTAGCTCTCCTGAACCCGGGTCGGGTCCAATGATCATCGGGTAATCCTGAAGAGCACCTGTATAACAATCATCCACCGCATAGAACGTATAGGTCGCCATCAGATTGTAACCCGGCATATAGCCGTTCAACGGCGGCCAGTACGTGATGGCGTGCCCATCGAAGGGACTTCCGATCTGTAACGGTGAGTTAGGAGGCACCACCGTTTCGAGAAGCAAAATCCCTACGTGGGTCGGATCCATCGGCGTTAGCAACTGGTACTCGATACCAGTTATGTAATACTCGGCGTTCATGCAATACAGATAACCAGTAAAGGATTGCTCGCCGGTCGGGTAGATGTGCATCACTTCGGGCGCCTCGTCTACAGGCACATCGAAGTAAATACCAATCAATCCGTCTTGAGCACTAAGGACACCCGGCAATAAAAGAGCTACGGCTAAAATCAGCAACGCTCTTTTCATAATCTAAATCCCCTTCCCAATATTGCAGCCCTCAGGATGTTCAGGGCTAGATTATCTAGCAGGCACTTCAACCTAGAAGCACGTATGGTTATAATGCTCTGCTAAGAAAGCAAAGTCGCTCAGGCTGACTGCATCGTCATTCGTGAAATCGAAACACTTGTTAAAGAGCGGAGCTCCTATGGCCAAGTTGTACGTCCCCAGGAATGGATTATAGTCAGCAAGTGAAACTAAGCAATCGCCTGTAAAATCAGGGCTTGTGACAATTATATCCAAGCAAATGAGATCGATACATACGCCAGGCGTTTCTTCCGCCCAGAGGGGCTTACCCTGAACCGCTATGTACATCCCACCTGAAAGTATACAACCTCCACCAGCCATCCGGCCGCTTATCGTCGTGCGTCCGTTTGCGTTGGTCAGCGAGTCCGCCGCGATAGGGCTGGCGCAAAGGCAAAGCTCCTGAGCAGGATCACAGGCGTTAAGCCAGAAATCCGTCCAGGGAATACCCTCGATACCGATGCCGCCACCATTGAGTACTTCGACCCAAATGTAGTCGGCATTTCCACCACACCCACCACTGATGAACTCAAAGTCGCCCGCGGGGCAAATAGAGAACTCAAGCGTGGCATCCAATAATTCACAACTGGTGCCAGCACTGCTGAGACAGTCATCTACTTCGCCCGCATAGACGGAGGTTGCTAATACAATCAGCAAAGAGAAAAGAAAAACTTTTCCTTTGAACATTTCTATTAACCTCCTAGAACCTCTCCAATTTAAAGGTTATCAAACCTTTAGCGTAAAATGAAAGCTTAGGGGGTCTCTACCTTCCTCCTTCCGCCTGTTGTTAGGGATACCGTTACCTACTCGACAATGGGAATTGTACCATATTACACCCCAAAATGTCAACCCCAAATATATCCTTGATTTACTGCATAATCACCAGGATCGTGATGCAGTTAACCGCATATCATGTCTATAAATAAAGGGGTTCAAGAGCTTCAGGTGCAAAATAGGTCTAGGAAATTAATGAAATATTTTGATATATAATGAGATGCGGCACTTATTCACACAAAAAAGGCCCGCCCAGTAAGCTCGGGACGGGCCCTTCGCATGCATTCGAGCGATCTGGCCGCATACTATCCTGCTTTACGCTCTCTCCGCCCCCTGGGAGTGATCCTGTCTATGACCGTGTAGGCTACAGGTATGATAAATAAGGTAAATACGGCGGAGATAAGGACCCCGCCTATCTGCACGTAGGCCATAGGCGCGCGTATCTCCGATCCGGCCCCCTTCATCACCTGCGGGATCATTCCCACCGCGATGGCGAGGTTTGCCATGATGACCGGCCGGAGACGCGTCGGGCAGGCTTCGAGCAGCGCCTCCTTGATCGGCATGCCCTTCGCCCTGAGCTTGGATGTGTAGTCGAGCAGGAGGATCGCGTTATTCACCACGATACCGACAAGCATGACGACCGACATCAGTGAGAAGATATTGATGGTGCTGCCCGAGAAAAAGAGCCCCATCGATACGCCGATAAGGGCCAGGGGCAGTGTTAGCATCACGGTGAATGGATGGACAAAGCTCTCGAGTATCGCCGCCATAACGATATATATAAGGATGATGGCCAGGATCAGGGCGGTGAAGATCGAGGCGAATGATTCGTCCTGGATCTCGGCCGCGCCGCCGTACCTGAGAGTGACAGAGGACGGCATATCAACCCCCTCGAGCTCGGCGTCGATCATGGCCCGCGCCTCACTGAGCGATCCCGCGGCCACATTGGCCGTGACGGTGATCATACGCTGCTTGCTCTTGCGCTGAATCTCCGAGTCCCCCATCCTGTATGAAAGCTCACCGACCTCGGAGAGAGGCACGGTGAAACCGGCGTAGGAGGGAATGGGAATATCCACTATAAAGGAGGGATCCTGCCTGTCCGCCTCCGTGTACTTCACTATGATATCGTACTCCTCGCCCGCTTCCCTGTACACGCCCGCCTCGAGTCCCTCGTAGCCTGCCCTGAGCAGGCCTCCCATCGTGCTGGTGTTGAGGCTGCGCCCGGCGAGCTGGCGCCGCCTTGGCAGGACAGCTATCTCGGGTTTGCCCTTCTCGATGCTCGTCTGGACCTCGACGAGCCCTTCGGTGTTTCTTACTATCTCATAGACCATACCTGCCGCCGCCTCGAGTTCCACCTGGTCGTTCGATAGAAGCTCGATCAACAGGTCCGCAGCCGACCCGCCCTCACCCTCATCGGCCGTGACATTGATCTCGGCATCGGGAATGCCGGCCAGCTCCGGACGGATGAGATTCATGAATTCGGTCACATGTATATCACGTTCGGCCGCGTCAATCAGGCGCGCTATGATATCTGCGTCCTCGACGCCCCTCTGTCCTCCGCCGATCTTCACGATGACACCCTCGACCTCCTCGTGGCCCTGGAGTATATCCTCAACGCGAGAGGCGAGCTCCCTCGTCCGTTCGAGGCTCGTACCGGCCGGGAGGTTCATCTGTATGATCACTGTGTTCTGATCGATCTCGGGCATGAACTCGCCGCCGACGAATCCGAAAAGTGTGATGGAAAAGACAAAGAGAACTATGGAGACCGTGATCGGCAGCCAGCGCTTGTGCAGGAAGTATTCGAGCATGTCCCGATACCCACCAGCGAGCCGAGCATAGAACGCGTCCCATCTTTCTCCGAGCGCACCGATGAAACTAATCTTTTTCCCGCTCACCTTCTTCGCCTTCGGCCTGACGAGCCGGGCGGAGAGCATCGGTACAATCGTAAAGCTGACCACTATCGAGAAGATCGTCGCATAGACGACGGTCAACCCGAACTGGAGGAAGAAGCGCCCGATGATACCGCTCATGAATGCGACTGGCGTGAAGACGACCACGTTGGTCAGGGTCGACGCCATGACGGCGACGGCCACCTCCCCGGTTCCTTTCACCGCCGCCTCTTCGGGATCCATCCCATCGTGCACCAGCCGGCTTATATTCTCGATGACGACGATCGAATTGGTGACGAGCGTCCCGATCGAGATACCGAGTGCCATCAGGGACATGATGTTGAGCGAGAACCCGCTGCTGTCCATCAGGAGAAAGGTGGCGATGACCGAGGTCGGCATCGATATCGCCGCGACGATCGTCTGGCGCCAGTCATGGAGAAAGATCAGGAGCAGGATCGAGGTCAGCACGATCCCGATCAGTATATTCCTCAGCACATCGGATACCGATTCCTCGGTGAAGACGGCCGAGTTGCTCGTGATCCTGACCTCGATATCGGAATCGAGGATCGCTTCGAACTCCTCGAGGGCCTTGTAGACCTCCTGGGCGACCAGGACGGTGTTGCCGTCGCTGCGCTTATTGATCGAGAGGCCGATGACGGGGCTGCCGTTGTAAGTTGATGATTCCCTCATCTCCTCGGTCGTGTCGAGAATGTCTGCGACCTCGGAGAGCGGAATCGATCCGCCCGACGGAAGCGGCAGGCGCAACTCTCCGAGCTTCTGGGGACTCGAGACCTCGCCGATCATACGGAGAGTGATCTCGCTGGCCCCTCTGGTGATGTGCCCGACTGGAACGTTCAGGTTCTCCGATACGAGCACTCCGGTGACATCGAAGAGACTAAGGCCATACGCACGGAGACGTTCCGGCGCCACCTCGACACGTATCTCCCTCTCGCGTTTTCCCGTGATATCGACCGATGCGACGCCGTCTATCCGGCTGAGCCGCTCCTTGATCACCTTGTCGGCCACGAGGTAGATCTCCTCGAGAGGGCGAGGCGCGGAAACGGCAATCTCGATGATCGGAAAAGCCGAGATATCGAATTTCGTTATGATCGGATCTTCGGCGTCTTCGGGAAGTTCAATACGAATAGCATCAACCTTGTCCTTCACATCTATCGCGTCGAGATCCACGTCGGTCTCGAGATCGAACTCGATAAAGACCTGAGATACGTTCTCACGAGAGGAGGACTGGAGAGTCTTGACATTCGCAATCGTCGATACCGCGTCCTCTACCTTTTTGGTTACCTGGCTCTCGACTTCCTTGGGTGACGCGCCGGGGTAAATCGTCGTCACGATCACGAAAGGGAACTCGATGTTGGGAAAGAGCTCGATTATCATCCGGTTGTACGAGAAAAAACCCAGAACTATGAAGGCCATCAGAAGCATCGTCGTGAGCACCGGACGCTTTACAAAGATTCGGAGCAGACCCATATCACATCCCCTCCCCACCCCGGACTATATTGACGGGATCGCCGTCGTCGAGGAGCGTCTGGCCGAATTGGACGACGAGCTCGCCCTCGCTCAAGCCGCTCGTGACCTCGACTTCGTCATTCGCCCTTAGACCCGTCTCGATACGCCGCAGGCGCGCGTTCACTTTGCCGTCAGCGCTGCGTTCAGCGACAAAAACCTGGTAAGCCAGGTCGTCCGCCTCGACGAGGCAGGCGATCGGTATCTTGACGACTCCGACGCGCTCACTGGTAAGCGCCCTGAACGAGACGAGAAACCCCGGCATGAGACCGCCCCCTCCGTTGGGGAAACAGGCTTCGCCCGCGACGAGATGCGTTTTAGGATCGGCGGCGAGGTCGAGCTTGCTGACGCGGCCCGTTCCGGAACGGCCCGTGCCGCGCGAGCTCCATACGGCCCGCTGGCCTACCGTGAGCTCCATTGCCTGGCGGCTGCCCGCCTCGAAGACGATCTTGACCGAATCGGTGTTGGCGATCCACATCAAGGGATCGTACGCGTCCGCCATCTTGCCCTCCTCGGCGATCACGCTAGTCACGATACCTGCATGGGACGCGACGAGATTGACGCTCTCGGTGGCGTCCATCAGATTGGACCGCGCCACCTCGAGAGCGAGCTCCGCCTTGTCGAGCATCTGCTTCGAGATCGCCCCCTCCTCGTAGAGCGTCCGCATACGCTTCACTTCGATCAACGCGTCATCGTAGAGGACCTTCGACCTGTTGTAGGAATGGAGCATTGGATTGGGAGCGGTCTTGTCCAGGCGGATGAGCACATCGCCCGCTTTGACACGTTCCCCTTCCATTTTTGTAACCTCGAGCACACGGATGGAGTTTGACGAAACGATCGAGTACTGGAAACAACCCTCGACCGTGCCGGCGAGGGTTGTCCAGATTTCGATATCTCCGAGCTCGGCGAGAGCCACCTCGACCGGCTTACCCTCGGACTCCTGGATCGAACGTATGCTAGGCACCGGCTCCTTCTTGCCCAACTGCCAGAATCGCAGCGCGAACAGCACGATCACAACCGCCACTGCGACCCAGACGATTCGGCCCACGCGGCCTCTCTTCTTTCCGGTCGGTTCGTTCATTGCCACTCTCCTTCACTTGTATTGATCACTCTGTTGAATCCTTCGCTCCCCACTGACAGCTCGAGGTATACATAGGCCATTCTGTAAGCGAAGAGCGACGCAGCGAGATGCGCCCTCGAGGTCGTCATCGCCAATTCAGCATCGAGGCGTTCGAGCGGCGTAGCCAGCCCGTTCTGCAGGCGCACGAGCGCGAGTCGGTATGCCTCTTCGGCTAGATCGACAGCTTCCCTCCGCCCGTTTAATGCCGTGAGCGCGTTCTCGAGCGTGAGCCAGGACTGTCTCACGGCTAGTTTTTTCTCCCGCGTGATCCGTTCGAGCTCTATCTCCGCGGACCGCAGGTCCGCTTCCGCCCTTCTGATATTGCCCTTCGCTCTCAATCCGTCGAATATCGGTATCTGCAATCCGACCTGGACCGCGGCCAGATCCACGACGAGTTCGCTGGAAGGAGTCCAGCCCCCGGACCACTGTGTCTGTATTCCGTAATAAGCCGACATCGTCATCATCGGATACCGCTCAGCCTTGGCGATACGGTGGAACTGCTGCTTTGCCACGATGTCATGGTTTAGGGCCTTCAATTCGGCGCTGCTCTCCAGCATGCTGGCGAGGAACGCTCCAAGCACAGCTTCTATCGGTTCCTTATATAATGAATCTGTAAGTGTGATTTCTGCATCGTGCTCGAGCCCGCATCGCCTGCGGAGCACGAGATACGCCTGGTCGACATCGTTCCGCGCGGCGACTAGCGGCGCCCTGCGGTTCTCCAGCTCGACCTCGGACCTCAGGAGATCGAAGCGGCTCACAGTCCCGTTCTCAAATCCCCTGCGGGCGACACGGACCGCTTCCTCCGTCGCCTCCATCGCCTTCTCCGAGATCCGGAGCGTCTCCTCTGCCAGCAGAACGTTGAAATATGCCTGCTGAACGCTGAACCTTACGTAATCTGTCACGACCTCCTTCTGCATCTCGTAGAGGCCGAGGTATTCCTTTGCCGCCGTCAAACCGGCCGAGACGCGCCCCGCCGCCCAGAGTATCTGCGTCAGGGTCGCAGTCCCCATAAAATCGTTGTCTTCTCCCATCTCGACCATCGCCGGAGTATCCGGATCCTCTCTGAACTCTTCCGGAAGAAAGAAGGAGGGCAGAAGAATATTCCTTCCGTACTGTCCCGAAATGGTGAGCTGGGGCAGTGCGGCCGACCGGGTGCTCGTGATCAGGCCCCTCGCGCCCTCGACCGCTTCGTTCGCCCGGCGCAGCCCCTCGTCGTTCTCGAGGGACAGCTCGATCGCCTTTTCGAGCGAGAGCACGGTCGTTTCGGCCCTGGCCGGACGAGCCGGCAGCAGAATGAACGTGGCAAACACCAACGCGAGTAGTCCTGTACAGCATTTACTGAGAATTTTTTTCATCGGCCTTCCTCCCCGTTCGCACTCGGTCGCCCCCCACACTCAAGAGGCTTTAATACGATTCTATGTATTATGTCCGGTATAGTATCGAGATCTTTCTCGTTGCCCTCTTTGACAAGTACGTAAACGAGCCGGTGGATCGCCCCGAGGATCAGAGCGGCTAGCACGACGGGATCCTCATCAACGATCTCTCCCCGCTCAATCGCGCTCGAGAGGAGTCCCGATATTACGCCGCGGTTCTTCTCCTCCCACCCCTTCACCATATACTCCAACCGCATCGGATTCTCGTTAACGTACATCATGGCGAGACTGCGGTTTTCCCAGTAGAACTCCACCGCCGATCTGATCCTGCAGAGGATCTGATCGACAGGCGGATCGTCGGGGTTGCACGCTGCTGTCGCCTTCTCCTGAAGATGCGTGAAGTAATATTCGATCAGTTCCCTATAAATCTCCTCTTTACCCTTGAAATAGTTGTAAAGCATACCGACAGAGATTCCGGCGTGGCTTGCAATCTCCTTCATGCTTGTCTTCACATAGCCGGATTCGGCGAATGTGTCGGCTGCGGCGTGCAGTATCGCCTCGCGCGCACGTTCACGTTCACGCTCGCGCCAGGTAGATCGCTCTCCGTTGGCCCTGTTCACTTCCATAGGATCCTCCAAAACGAGGGCTTTACATTCAGAACAATGAATATGAATTCAGGTTACGAATATATATTCATGTTACGGAACACGCAACAGATTTGTTTCAATATCGATCTGAGAACATATAGATGCTGATGTATCTAACTCCTGATATACTAATATGTTTTGCCCACATCCCGTTGGATTATCATGATTATCCAAAAATAAATGAAACATTTCCCTTGACTATTACGAACTTAATACTAGAATTAAGTTATGAATAGTATGAACGCAAATAAGAAATTCCTCAAGGAGCTGAAATCGGGCACCGTTGCGCTCATCCTTCTCGGGACACTGGAACAGGCCGCAGAACCGATGTACGGCTACCAGATCACCAAGGAGATCGATGCCGGCGAGCTCGATATCAAGCAGGGCGCCCTCTACCCGGTACTTCGCTCACTCGAACGGGACGGATTGCTCTCGAGCGACGTCGAGCCCTCCTCGGCTGGTCCCCCGAGGCGTTATTACCGGATCACGGAGGCGGGCAAGGAAACACTGTCGAACTGGAAGGATGCCTGGGAGAGCACGAAATCGTTCGTGGATTCCGTACTGAAAGGACAAGATGATGTCGATGAGAATCGATGATTACCTCGGAAAGCTCAAACTTGCCCTCGCCGGAGCCGACCGGGCGACGATCCAGGATGCCCTCGCGGACGCCGAGGAACACCTGCGCACCGCTCTCGAACAGGCCCTGCACGACGATCCAAACATGACCGAAACCCGAGCATTGGAGGATATCATGGAACATTACGGTACGCCGGAGGAGACAGCCTCCGCCTACAGGGAGATCGAGGAACGGACCCAACCCGCCATCTCCGCCTACGGTCCCAAGCACCGCTCCGTCGCCGGGCGCATCTTCGGCGCCTTCATCGACCCCAGGGCCTATGGAGCGCTCTTCTACATGTTTTTCGCGATGATCACCGGGATCATCTACTTCACATGGGCTGTCAGCGGCATCTTTATGTCGGTGGTCTTTATCATCCTGATCTTCGGCATTCCGTTTTTCGGGCTTTTCCTGCTCTCCGTTCAGGGCCTGGCCCTGGTCGAGGGCAGGATCATCGAAGCCCTGCTCGGCGAACGGATGCCGAGGCGACCTATATTCTCACGGAAAGATCTTGGAGTGTGGGGAAAATTCAAATTCCTCATCAAGGACAGTCGCACCTGGCTGACTCTGCTCTACATGATCATTCTGATGCCGCTCGGCATCATCTACTTCACGCTCTTTATCATACTGCTGGCGCTCGCCCTGTACGGCATAGCGAGCCCCGTGCTGATCCTCTGGCAGGGCATGCCGATCGCGACGATACATGGCGTAGAGTTCCAGATTCCCGTATGGTATGTTCCGCTCACCTTCATCGCAGGGGTCCTGCTCATCCTGCTAACGCTCCACCTTGCAAAGGGTGTGGGTTACCTGCACGGCAGGCTCGCAAAAAGTATGCTCGTCAAAGACTGAGTCTCGATCACAGGCCCGGATCACGCAAACCCTGCGGGCCTGCAAGCAATGAACCGTAGAACTCTCAGTAATGCACACCGACTGTTATGGTGATCGAAGTGCTGGAGGTTTCCGTCTCCTCGCTCCATTGCCAGGGAAGGAAGCTCCCCGTTCCATCCCCCTCGAAATATGTCGGAATCTCGGCGACGGGCCAGCGTGTCCAGGCCGTGAACGGGTAGACTGCTGTGTCGCACACCGCCGCGACGCATCGCTCGTATGTGACATTCGGGTACAGCGCGGATGAATAGAAGTTTATCCCCTCAACCAGGTAGACCAGCTTCCCGTTATCGAGTACGATCCCATCGAATACCGGACGCACGAGACAACCCGTTACTTCGGGATTACCTATCACGTTCTCTGTACCGCACTCTCCTGCCGAGCAGCTGTTCGACGTGTACGAGAATTGGATCTTACCCGTACAGTCGTTGACGCAGGGGGAGGTGCTGTTCGCGGGGCCTGTGCCGCCGCCCGACACGGCTGCCGTCGCGACCTTGTAATTATCCGGGTCCGTGAAGCTGTCCTCGGAGAAAGAATACTGAATTTCGCTCGTCATGACGAGGTTCTTGAAGGTAAGTGTCACCGGATCCGATTCGTACCACTCGCTCGCGACCGGATCGTAGACCTTGGCCCCCGTTTCACGGACGAGCGATTCGTAGCAGAAGAAGACCTCGGTTGACCCGAGATCCCTCGCGCTCACGTAAACCTCCGCCTTCCCGTTCTCGTCCGTCTCGTCCCCGCCGAGGTTACTGTAGTTGATATCCCAGCCCATATCGACCCGGAGTCCCACGCGCGGGCCGCCAGAAGGGTCGGTCACGGTCGCTGTGAGCGTTATATAGCCTGCTTCCAGATCGCCGATGGAGACGACAGCCCGCGGAATGGCATAATTATCCGCAGAAAGAGTGATGCTGAGCTCCGCGCAACAATTATCGAGTGCCTCCTCCACCTGCTGCAGAAACGCCTCGTCAGTCACGTACCCGCGCGCTCCCAGGTTCAATACGTAAGAGAGAAGAGCCTCGCCGTCGTCGCACTCCGACTGCTGGCAGAGCGTCACGCCCTGAGTATATACCGTGCCGGCCATCTGCCTGATATAGGCGAACATGTCGCTCTCGAGACCAGCGAGCACCGTGAAGGTTAAGGAACACGAGCATTTCACCCGGTAGAGCTTCTCGAAATGCTCGATCATCTCCTCGATCGACTGGGGCGTCGCCTCCCCCACCGGATGACTGCCTTTAAGAGATGCAATATGATTGGAGAGTTCGACTGCGAATAGGTTCTCGATCATCACGTTCACACTGGGGCACATAACGTGGCACTGGTCCTGGAATACAGGATCGCAGGCAACATTGCTGATGTAGAGGCCGATCAGCTCGCCGAGGGGATAGTAGATAGCTCCCGTACCGACCGTGGCGCGCACAGCCTCCTCGAATCTGTAGTATAGCTGCGTAAGATGCTCGCAGTCTGGGCTCGCCGTACCGTACCCGCTGAAATGAGATATACTCGCAGTCAGCTTTCTCGCGTCGTAATCGACCTCTGTAGGGCAGGGACTATATAAGGAACTGGGCGAATCGAAGACCATGACAACGCCGACACTGTCGAACGGAAATGGCCGCGTGTCGGGAAATTCGACCGTGAGAGTCACGAGCGAATCGAATTCGAGCCCCTCAGGCTCGAAGAGCGCTCCCTTGACGCAGCAATCCTCACCTTCGTCACAGCCCGAGCAGAGCATCACACCGGGCCCCTCTATCGTGAGCAGGTCAAGGGGTATGATGCGTATCGTCTCGTCCTGGGACAGGGCGTTCGCCGGTATCTCGAGCGTAAAGACGACGCCCGAGGAATCGACCGCGTAGACCGTGCCTCCGAGGGCCGCCGTGATCGACGATTCGACCGCACGGCTCGAATCGGTCGTGTAGCTGATATCGAACGACTCCTCGTTCTGACCATTCCCATCCGGGGCGATGGCGGAGTCTTCCGAGCAGTTAACAAGAAACAATCCTGAAAGGAGGAACATTACTGCAAATAACAGAGCGAATCTCTTCATCGAACCCTCCACCGGTGATGTGCCGCAGAGACAAAAAAGGACCTCCCGAAATGTTCTCTTCGACTTGTCACAACAAGCCCTGCATAGGAGATCGGATACTATTGTGCCATAAATCCCTTAGAATCTCAACAAAATAGATAAGCTACAAAAGAGAATACCGCGTTGTAATGGAATCAGTTAATAGCAGATGCCACCGTACACTCGAGGAGGCTCACCGCTCGAGCCGTAGCCCCAAAAACTTGTGGTGAAGCGCCCAGATGCCGATCTGGAACCTGTGGTCCAGGAGAGCCCTGCGGAGCATGCAGCCCATCCAGTAGGGCCTCTCGTCCGCCGCGCATCTCTTTCGTATATCGTCGCTCTGTTCCGAGCTCCAGACCGATTCGAAGTCATCCCCGGCAATGCTCCCCATCACGAAGTTATGAACGACCGAAGGGTAGATGTCCCCCTTCGGGTCGAGGTAGAAGAAATCAACGCCGGGCCGGTTACCGAAAGGCCTCTTGCCTTCTGTCATGACCCGGTACATACCGTGGTATATGAAGGCCTTTCCCCAGCTCTTGAGGGCACTGGTGGCGAGCTCGCTCCTGATGATGCGCTCGAGGTCGCGCCGCAGCGTTTCATCATCGAAGAGCGATCCCTCATCCTTCACTATCGCCGAGTCATGGCTCCCGAAGAAGAAATCGCTGTCGTGGGCCATCGACATCGTGAACTGGACGCCGAGCTTTTGGGAAAGCTCGTAGACCTTGATCATGTGATCTGCGTTCTCGCGCGTAAGAGTAAAGGCGAGACGGATGTTGTCCACCCCTTCCGATTTGAGTCCTTTCGCAGCGGCGAGGGCGTTCTCGTAAGCTCCCTTCACTCCCCTGATGAAATCCTGCATCTCCCCTATGCCGTCGATCGAGATGCCGAACCCGATCCCGGGATCGATCTTGACGAGCTCTAGAGCCCGGGGCACGAGCGCATCTCCCATAAGGGCGTTGGTCGACACGATGATCCGCGCCTTGGGAACCCGGTCGTGTACGACGCGGACGATCTCGGCGAGATCCTTTCGCAGGAAAGGCTCGCCGCCGGAGAGGTTGACGTCCTTCAGGGTCGTTGGGAGTTTATCGTAGACGCCGGGAGAGACATCATCGTGTTCGTTGATCTGCCATATCGAGCACATCCGGCAACGCGACTGGCATCTGTACGTAACGGCTATGACTGCATCGATGGGGTAGATCATTACGGTAAACCTGTTCCTCCGTTCCGAACGCCGCCTGCGCACACTGGCGCAGGCCGAGTTTGCACTCCTTGAATATATAGCAGTAACGTCTGCATATTGCTACCAGCATCAGCATTACCGGAACTTCGATCAGAACACTGACGGCCATGATCGAAAGACTCCATCTTCGATCTCCCGGGTTTCCGGATCAGAAGATGTGAAAGATGTACTTTATCGAGAAATATATCCCGATGCCTATGAATAGAATGCCTGTGATGCGGCGGGCCCATATCTCGAACTGGATCACCCTGTCAAAGGTCCTACCGACCGAATAGGCGCTCGAGGCTATGATGACAGAAAAGAGCACCACGGGAAGGGCTGTGCCGACGCCGTAGAGCGATGGATAGAGAACCGCCGACTGCGCGCTGACGGCGAGCGGCAGAAGGCTGCCGAAGAAGATCGCCGCGGAGACGGGACAGAAAGAGAGCGCGAAGACGAATCCCAGGAGCCCCGCTCCCCAGAGACCCATCCGCTCGGCGCGTCTTCTGATACTCTCGCCGGCGCCGATGCCGGTCAATCCCTGCCCAATGAGCCCGAGCAGGACCATCCCGACCAGGATAAGGAGCGGCCCCAGTATCTTCATCATATACTTCTGCAGCCAGTGGGAAAGATGGGGCGCAGAGAGCAGGCTCGTAACGAGGACGATGCCGAGAACCAGATACGCAACCGTTCTCCCGAGGGTATAGAGAAGTCCTGTTGCAAGCACCTGCCCGGGCCTGTCGACTCGCTTTCCTATATATGATATCGCTGCAATGTTCGTAGCGAGAGGGCACGGGCTTATCGACGTTAGTATACCAAGCCAGAGAGCTGTGCCGATACCGGCGAATAGTTCATTCATGCTCGAGCTCCCCCAGGTATGCCGTCGTCTCCCGTCTCACGTAGTCTATAAATGTATCCTTTTCGCCGACGTACTCCCAGACGAGATTGAGGTTCTTCCATCTCGTCTCCTTACCGTCCAGACGGTCGGATATTATAACCGATTTTGTTGTGAGCTTGTAGTCGTCTATAAAGTGTCCGTTCTCCGTCTCGTCGACGTTGATCGCGCGAAACTGGAGCCGGCCCGATTCGATGAGCTCCGGGAAACCGTCCGTGATCGATTCCCGCGCGTACTTCTCGATCTTTATACAGGTCGGGCACCGTTTGGTGCCGTAGAAGTAATATGCAACCACGCTGTGGCCGGAGATGCCGGCAGACGGGTCATGCCCACCTTTCTCTTCAGCCTCCCCTACGCCCGGCGCCTCATCAGATTCTGCTACTGCTCCTTCATTCGCTGACTGCCCGGCATCGCGGCCCGTGTTCATTATCAAAAACACTACACTCGCAACGACGAATAGTACCAGGATCACTGTTATGATCTGTTTGAACGGCATCTTCTCACTCCTGTTCCGCTCTGAGTAGTATTACGATCTCATTCTTCGAAAGGACCTTGCCGACTGCCTTTACTTCACCATCGATGGCGAGGGCAGGGGTGATCATGACGCCGAAGTCGACTATCTCCTCTATATCACTGATCTTCTCGAGCTCATACCCCTCGCCGAGCTCCGCGATAGCCAGCTCGGCCTGCTCGCTGAGCTTTTTGCATTTCACGCAGCCCGTCCCGAGTATCTGGACCTTCTTCATATCGATCCTCCAAGCTAAAATAACGCTCCATATATCATACCGCTCAAGGTCGCCAACACTACGACGAGCAGGACGAACACGATCGTCTTCCTGGTTCCCATCACGCTCCGGATGACGAGCATGTTGGGAAGCGAGAGAGCCGGGCCAGCGAGAAGCAGTGCGAGGGCGGGGCCCTTGCCCATACCGGCGCCGATCAGGCCCTGCAGTATCGGCACTTCGGTCAAGGTCGCAAAATACATGAAAGCTCCCGCGATCGAAGCGAACAGGTTCGCGGCAATAGAGTTGCCGCCTACCGCGCGCGCCACCCAGACCGAAGGGATCAGTCCCTCGTATTCCGGCCTTCCGAGCAGAGCACCGGCAATCAGTACACCCAGAAGGAGCAGCGGCAGTATCTGGCGCGCGAATCCCCAACTCGAGTCGAACCACTCGCCAAGCTCGCCTCCGCGGCGGACCGTCAGGACGGAGAGACCGACCGCGCCTGCGGAAAAGGCCAGAGCCGGGGTCTGCGGAAACAAAACAGCGAGGATAGCAGCGGGCAGAGCGGCCAGTGTCATATGCAGCCACTTCGCGCCGAACCACACGACGACCATCACCGCTAGTGACATGGCAGAGATGCCCGTCAGCACCCATTTAGCCGTATATATCGAGTGCCATAATCCCTGTTCCTGTTTCGGGTATCCCCAGTTTGCGAAGACGAGGATCAAGACCAGTGAGGCGAAATAGAGCGCGGTCTTCCAGAGTGGCCTCGATCCCTCCGGCTCCGGCACCGCGGTCTGCGAGTTCGCCTTGTCGATCTCTTCCTTTCGGAAGAAAAGATGCATGAGGAGACCAATTACGATGCTGAACAGGATCGCGCCTACCGCCCGGGCGATTCCAAGCTCGAAACCCAGCACACGCATCGTTAGAACGATAGCCAACACATTTATCGCGGGGCCCGAGTATAGGAAGGCGGTCGCAGGGCCCAGCCCCGCTCCACGCTTGTAGATGCCGGAGAACAGCGGGAGCACCGTGCATGAGCAAACGGCGAGGATCGTTCCCGAGATGGAGGCGACACCATAGGCGAGCGCCTTGTTCGCCTTGACGCCCAGGTACTTCATCACCGACGCCTGGCTGACGAAGACGCCTATTGCGCCCGCTATGAAAAACGCGGGCACGAGACAGAGAAGCACATGTTCGCGGGCGTACCAGCGCAGCAGGTGGAGCGCTTCGTAGAAGGCGCTCGTCCACCGGGTTGCACCCCGCAGGCCTTCGATCGGCAGATAGTAACTCGCCAGGAAGACCGCGAGGATGATGAGAAAAGCCCGCCACTGCTTTTTCCAGAACACTCAACTCTCCTTTTCGAGCAAATCGGCCCGCTCTCTGGCGGACGATTTGATGACTTTCTCCACGCAGCCGAAGAAGTTGAGGACACATGGAGTGTGAAGGCTGTAGAAGACCTTTGTCCCTCTCTTCTCATCCTTGACGATATCAACATTTTTGAGAATAGATAGGTGCCTGGACACGGTCGAGATATCGGCATTGACGAGCTCGGCGAGCTCCTGGACGCAGTGCTCGCGTTGCGAGAGGCGATCGACGATGTAGAGCCGGCTCGGGTGAGCAAGGGCTTTTATAATCCTGGCACGTTCCACGAACAATGCATGAGTCTTTGGATCCATAACAGAGCCCTTTCGACGGCGCCCGTGATAATGACCATAAACGGTAGCTAGATATCTTCATTGCTACCGGGTGAAATGACCACAAACGGTGGCTAGACATCAGCCATATTTGGCAATTTAACCAAATAGCCAAAGAATGGCAAGGCAAATGTTGCATTCCATACAAGTGGTTGTTATTGAGTTAGATATCGAATAGCGTATCGTAGCGGGGAGCCAACACTCGCCAGTCATACTTATCGACGAATCCGCTCACTCTGATCCTTCTCGTCTCCTCGATATTCAGGATCAGGGCCCTGAGCTTCGACAGCAATCCCTCGAAGTCATCGTAGAAGAATTCATCGTGCCGCTCCTCCGGGATATGCTCGGGGTAGGCGAGCCGCCTCGGCAAGAGCGGATGGCAGCCGCAGTAGACCGCCTCCACAACGCTTCGCCCGAAGAAATCGTGTACAGACGTGACCGGCAGAATGTCCGCGCGCAAGAGCCAGTGAGCGTACTCCTCGAAATCTTCGACATAACCGGAATGGATTATCGATTCCCCGAGACGTCTCTCCGCCTCCTCGAAAACGGGCGGCGACTTCGAGAACCGCTCGCCGAGCAGGGCGACCTGGTAGTCGACACCCTCCTCTTTGAGCCTGAAGAGCGCCTCGAAAAACTCCTCCGGGTTCTTATCATACTCCCAACGGTGATTCCAGAGAATGAGCGGCGGGTGCAACGGTTCCTTTGTTCCCCTGTGCTCATCGAACCGCTCGAGATCGACACCGAGCGGCAGGACCTGTGATTTCTCCTCTATCCCCTTGATCGCATCGATCTCTTTGTAATCTGGGAAACCCTCGAGTAACGGACCGAGCCCTTTTAGAAAAGAATCCATATTGTATCTTGAATTGAAGAGAACCGTATCCGCCGCCAGCGCCGAGGCGAAATTGATAAAACCGTAATGCACATCGCGCTCCAGCGAAGGATCGGGATCGTTCTCCGACCAGGGATAGGCGATCTGATTCTCATGAAAGTAGAGTGCTGTCTTCTTGCCGGCTGTTCTGCTTCGCGTCAGGGCGAGAAAGGTTGTGAGATCGAGCATGTCGCTCGCAAGGATCAGGTCGGGCTCGAAGGAGCACTCTAGAAAACGCCGCGCCAGAGTAACGGCGCCTCCGTGCATTCTCCACTTCCAGTGCCTTCCCTCCAGGCCGAGCAAAAAGATCTCGTGAGCACTCCTGCTGGACTACTCACGAGACCATACATCATGGGATCCGGTCAGAAACGGCTCTGCAAGCAGTATCTTCATCTACCTGAGCAATATCATCTTCTGCGTCCTGGTGTAAACCCCCGCTTCGAGGCGGGAGAAGTAGACACCGCTTGCCACACCGCGGGCATTCCATTCGACCATGTGTTCACCAGCGCCCCTGAAGCCTTCGTCGATCACACCGACAAGGCGCCCCTGGACGTCGTAAACAGACAGCCGGATGCGTTGCCGTTCCGGCAAGTAATACGAAACCATCGTAATCGGATTGAACGGGTTCGGCGAGGCGGCGTATAGTGCCGGCTCCTTTCCCTTGTCCTTCTTCTCCTTGCCGACGAACACGATGCAGTCGGTCGCCTCGAACATCGTGCCGTCCAGCAGGCTTCCTGTCAGGGTCAATACCCGCTCCTCGCCGGCGACGCCGGCCGGCATGATCGCCTCGGCGATCTCGAGACTGTTGAACTTCATCACGAGATCGATGTATCCGTCGGGTCCGAACTCCTCACAGCCGCACTCATCGTAGCTGCTGTCGGGAGATGAGACATCCTCGTAACCGATACCCGTCTCGAGGGGAATCACGCCCTCTAACATGAGGCTTCCGAGATCGACATCATAGACATCAAAATCACTGCTCCCCAGAATCGCAACTGGGAGCACGCCCCCCTTGTTATCTTTGTCGCCGTCGACGTAGTCGAACAGCTTCACGTTGAAGGGATTCGGGCAGGAACCCGGTTTTATGTCAAGAATGTGCGAGTGCGCGACCGTCTCTCCGAGCAGCCAGTGAACCTGGGTCTCTTTTCCGTTTATACCGGTCTCCGGATCGCCGTCGATATCGAACCAGGTACCGTCGAAGAAACGTTTGGCGTAGGCCGCGTTCTCAACCAGGCCCTCGAGCCCATCACCTGCGGTGAGGGCGAGATGTATCTCGATCGATTCTCCCGGAGCGAGCGATTCGAAGGGCCCTGCACTTATGAGAAACCTTACGTCACCGAATGTAATCCCCCTGTCGATGCCGGCCGTGGACAGGGCCTCGTACCGCTCAAAGTCATTCGTCGGATCTCCACCGTTTTCAAACGGTTGGTCTCCACTAAAGAATCGAATAGCATTAATTTCGACTGCTGACGGTGCGTTGACACCAAGCGGATCAGTCGTAAACCCGAGGAGCTGAACGCCGAAGTAGCTCGGAGTCGCTCCCCCGTCGCCATCCTCGTCATAGGCGTATGCCATCATGACTTCTGCCGATCCGATATCTGTGGGAACCGTCTCGATATAACTACTCCCAGCATCATCCATCCAATATTGATTCATGTATCGGGATCCGATATCGCAGTCGGCGAAGAAACCGAGATATACATTCTCCAGCGGCTCGGTACCGACATTCGTGATGAAGTAACGGATCCCGACGAAATCGTCGAAGCTGTCATCCGTCCACTGGTAGCTCTCCTGCCGCACCATGATGTTCAAAGGATTGTGTTCGGGATAGATCTGGGTCATTTGCGGCTGATCATCGGTGAACCAGCAGCTGAACATCTGGTCCGATATAGCCGCGTAGTCCTCGTCGATCAAACCGTCCATGTCGTTGTCATGCCCGTCGAGCCAATCCTCGTCGATCATGCCGTCGCCATCGTCGTCTGCTGTCGCCGAGGGAAGCCTCGAGCCACCTGCATTCCCCTCTATGGAACGATAGATGATATCGATCAGACTATCGGTCGGCCGGAATTCGAACTCGAAAGCGGCGGTCGAGACGGCCGGAAGCAGGTTCTTTATCGCTCCGACCCAGAGTCCTGATATATAGAGATGCTCCACACCGCTGCCTGCCGGCCATTCGGCCGACGGAGCGAAAGAGAATGGAAGTGTAGCGCTCGGCATTGAACCGAAGATTCCCCAGTTGCCGACATGCGTGAGCAATTCGCCAACGTCGTGGACATTGCTCCCATCGATCACGAGAACACGGGAAGGACCATCGAGCTGCTTCTCCTGCGACTCGGCCGATAGATCCCTCGAATCGGCGGTACCAAAGAAGACAAGAATCAGGATTACCAGGAAAAGACTGACGAAAAAAACACCAGCGCGATCTCTCATCGGACAACCCCTCCTTCTGGAAACTTAAAAGCTGTTTCCGGTTTTGATGCTACCGGATCAAGTGGCTGATTGCGGTGAGGAGCAATCCATCCGCTATTTACGCGCCGTTTCGCTTCTTCGGCGCGCCGGGGAAACCGCTTCGACCATACAGTATATACTGCACGCATCCCCTACACATAAAAGATACAATCCACTCTGAATTTTTGCAAACGGATTAGTTTGACCCTAGTAGTCTATTCCGATGATGAACTTGAGCTGCCTGTAGTCGACAGCCTTCTCTTCGGAGGATCCGACGAGATCGCCGCTGCTGATCCCGCTAAATTCGGAGATTCTGTCGAAGACACCGTTACCGAACGAGTAACTGAAACCCAGAGTAAAGCCTATATGATAAAAAGAAAAATAGCTGCCGAGTGTTGCGTGATAGATATCCCAGTTTGTGACCGACAGCATAGATTCCTCAGCGGACTTGAAAGCGGAATAATCGGTTGTAAAACCGCCATAGATCGAAACTCCGCTATGGAACCGATGATCGATCCCGATTCCTACATTTAAAACCTCATTCAGGCCATGAACCAAAGAAGGGTATAAAGTCCGGTCTCCAATATCTATGACAAAGCCCTCGAGAGATATCACCTCGAACTCCTTGACCTCGTTGAACCACTCGGCGGTGATATGCAAACCCGTGCTTCCAAAACTGTATGACACCCCCGCCGCGACCGATAAAGGCGACTCGTAGTCCGCGCCCATATCCTTCTTCGTATCAGCCATCAATGTATTGTTCTCCGCCGTTTCACTGTCGAAAAAACCGATGTTGTAGTAGGCCGACCCGGTTCCGAACAAATCGAGACTAGGAGTCGTCACGGCCAAGCCGAACGCCCACGGTCCGCGCTCCATGGCGGCTCCGAGCTTCCACAGCGTCCGAACATTGAAAAAGTTGTAATCGGAGACGACATTGGCCACATTGTGCGAACCGTCCTCCGCAAGAAGCTGCGCGACCGTCTGAAAACGATTTCGCTGGCTGCGGACTGCGACGTTCCAGGTGGCGCCCACCGCCATGCGGTCATTCACCTTGTAGCTCCACGTAAGGCCGTACCAGTCCTCGCCCATGTTCTGGCGCATAAGCGCCTCGGCAGAAAAGTCCTCATCACCGGCCGGGGGAAGGGCGTCGATCCGATCCGCTACAATACCCTGTAATTCCACATTCAGATCCTGGCGCTTGAGATAGGATATCGCCAGCTGATGGTCGTCGGCCACATGGAATGGTACCCTGATAGCAAACATGCCCGGCGCCGACCCTCCCGTGAACGACACCAGATCCTCCTCCCTTATTCCCCACCCACTGTATCTCAGTTCCCTGATCCGAAGCACATCGGTACTTATTACAAGCGTCGAATCCTCACCGAGCCCCATCGCACCCGGATTGTAGTAGACCGAGCTCGGATCGCGAACGCTGCCTACTACAGCCCCACCAAGCATATTGGCCATAGTGCCGTACTGGTTCGTCCAGTAGTGGGAGTCCTGAGCTATCGCCACCGATGATGCGGCAGAGCAGAGAAGGATAACAACCAGCGGAAGCCGTACAGCGGAAACCAGTACATTCGAAATATGCAATGCTTTCAAACCTATGCTCTCCCGGGGTTCAGGATTACTTCGATAAAAAGCGAGCTCCAAATGAACAACCTCACCAGACCGACAGCGCCTATTATGTTGACATTCCGCCTTGGCTTGCAATAACTTTTATATATGGATAATCTAAACATCATCGCCGATCGTGCGATGGTTAAACTTTAAGGGGGAATCCGTAATGAATCTGACACAGAAGACTCTGCTCATGGTGACCGCCATGACTCTGATCGTTCTCTCCACTTCCTTTCAAACCATTGCCATCGAGATAAAGGAAGGGGAGGAGGGCATACCATGGCCTCGGGACATCGTTGTCCCACAGGGCACGATAACGATCTATCAGCCCCAGCCTGAATCCTTCGAGAACAACATACTCAACTCGCGGGCTGCGGTATCGGTCGCATTGAAGGACAGGAAAGAGCCGGCCTTCGGCGCCGTCTGGTTCACCTGCCGTATGAGGACTGATCTGGAAAACAGGATGGTCTACCTCGTCGACCTCGCTGTTTCAACGGCGAAGTTTCCCGAGGCATCGGAAGATTGGATCAAGGAGTTCTCTGCGATAGTCGAACGCGAGATACCCAAATGGAATTACAGCATCTCCCTCGACCGCCTCATCGCAAGTCTCGAGACGGTGGAGCGGGAACAAAAGGCAGCGGTCAATTTCAATAACGATCCGCCCAAGATCCATTACCGGAGCAAGCCCGCCGTGCTCGTTTTTGTCGACGGCGAGCCGGTCATCCGTGATCTCGAGAATACGAAATATAAATATATCATGAACACGCCTTTTCTCGTAATCCAGGATCCCAAGGCGAAGCGCTTTTACCTGAAGGGCGGGGAATTCTGGTATACGGCGGGAAAAGTATCAGATGAGTGGAAACATACAGCGTCGCCCCCCAAGGAGATCGTCGAGATCGCAGTGAAGATGGTAGAGCAACAGGATGATATAGAGGAAGAGGAAATGGAGACCGGATCCGGCTCGCCTCCCGAGATCATAGTAAGCACAGAGCCGGCCGAATTGATCACTGCCGACGGTACTCCCTCCTATCAACCGATCACCGGCACCGAGAGCCTGCTCTATATGGACAATACGGACAGCGACGTCTTCATGGAGATCTCTTCGCAAAGACATTTCGTCCTTCTCTCGGGCCGCTGGTACGTGACGAAATCACTCGACAATGGCCCATGGGAATTCGTGCCGCCCGGCGAGCTGCCCGAGGAGTTCAAGACCATCTCCCCCGAATCGGAGAAGGGATCGGTTCTAGCCAGCGTGCCCGAGACCCAGGAGGCGCGCGAGGCTGTGCTCGAAAACGAGATTCCGCAGACAGCGGCCGTCGACCGGGAAAAGGCGGCCCTAGAGATCGAGTACGACGGCGATCCGAAATTCGAGAAGATAGAAGAGACCGAGGTCCAGTACGCCGTCAACACGGACAAGTCGGTCCTCCTGATAGATAACAGCTACTACTGCTGTAACGACGCGGTCTGGTTTGTCTCGGCCGCTCCGGTGGGACCCTGGGCCGTCTGCGTGGAGGTTCCGGCCGCGGTTCAGACAATCCCGCCCAGCTCGCCCGTGTACAATGTGCGTTACGTCTATGTATACAGCTACACTCCAAGTGTCGTGTACGTGGGGTACACGCCAGGCTACGTCTGCTCGTATACCTACTATGGAACGGTCGTTTACGGAACGGGTTACAGGTATCACCCCTGGTACGGACATTACTACTACCCGAGACCGGTGACGTACGGCTTCGGTGTCCACTGGAATCCCTACACCGGCTGGGGCTTCTCGGTCGGCTTCACATACGGCGGCTGGTTCCATGTGAGAGTCGGTCACCCAGGTTACGGTGGTTGGTGGGGACCGGCCGGCTACCATGCCGGTTATCGCCACGGGTACTATCACGGAATGCGCGCCGGCTACTATGCCGGACACCATGCTTCCAGGCGCCCGACCCATTACAACAATGTCTACCGGAAACACCCCTCGGGCACGGTAAGCACGATGGACCGCAAGACAAAGACAAGAGCGCCGGGCGTTAGCACGGCAGATCGAGCGACCAGACCCGGCACCGCTCAACCACGCACGCGCGAGAACAACATCTATTCCGACCGGAACGGAAATGTGCACCGCAAGACAGATAAGGGCTGGGAGCAGCGCACAAACGATGGCTGGAAATCAACGGATCGAGCCGCCCAGAAGCCTTCCGGCTCGAGGGAAACCAGGCCGACAGACCGTTCGAGAGAAACGCGGCCTACTGACAGCTCCAGACAGACGCGGCCGACCGACAGCTCGAAACAGACGAGACCGGCCGATCAATCCAGAGACACGAGACCCAAATCGACACCACAGACGCAAAAACCGAAACAATCCGACTTGCAGCGTCAGCACGACGCCCGCCAGAGGGGCAACACGCGCTCTAATGACTATCAGCGTCAGACAAGATCCAAGAGCAGCGGGCAGAGGAGTACGAGACCGAAATCGAGCGGCAGCAGGCGGCGGTAGGCGGCTTCAGTAATACTTGCATACAGGCCGAATCACAGGGCATGCCACCATCCATAGGAGAACGGATGAAGCATACAAGTGTCATACATCTATTGATCAGTTTAGCAGTCGCGTTTCTGCTCATAGTCGAAGCCCAGCCCGTTCGAGCCGAGGAAAAGAAGCCTTGCGTCGATAGCGATTCGACACTCAACATCCTCTCCCTCCCATCCGAAGAAATCCCGATCAAGCAGTGGCTGAAGGAAAACGGATGGGAGGAGCAGCGTGGAAGCGCGAAGCGCTATTTGATACGGGACAATACGCTCTTTATGATGAACAATGACGCGTCGACTGTGATCGGCACTAAGTTCAAACCGAAGGTCGACCCTGACCGATACACCGTGATCGAATTCAAAGCGAAGGTGGACGAGATCCCGCCCGGAGCCGATGTGACCAGCAAAATGATGGATGACGCCGCCTTTCGTCTCTTTGTGATCTTCAACCGGGGCGGGGGATTCTTCTCGCCTCCAGAGACGATCGGCTATGTGTGGGACTCCACGCTGGAAACAGGAACAACGGGCCGGTCGGCGCGGTTCAAGCAGGTCCGGTACATCGTAATCGGTTCAGGCAGCGACGGCCTGGGCGAATGGAAGACATTCGAGCGGAATATACTCGAGGACTACAAATCGCTCTTTAATACCGATGATGTGCCGGATATCGGCGCCATCGCGCTGAAGTGCGATTCGAACCACTCGGGCGGCAGGTCGGCCTCTTCGATCCAGTGGATCCAACTCGAGTATAAATAGGATGGAGAAACCAAAGTTCATGTGATAGAATCCGGCGGCGAACAAACCATGGGCAAATAGAAAGGAGCCAGAAATGCATAGACTGTTGAATTGTACGGTAAAGATGTGTCCTGTAATCACTGCTGTGGTCCTTTTACTCACCATATCCTGCCTCTCTCCCGCCTGGGCGAGGCCGAGGATCGAGATCACCCCATTCGGCGGGTACCAGTGGGGCGGCACAGTGAGCGGCTGGGACGGAGAGTTCCGGGTTCCCGGCACAGGTAACTGGGGCATCGCCCTGAATGTCGATATGCGTCCCGATACACAGCTCGAGCTCTGCTTCACGAGACAGTATTCGGCACTGGAAGTCAGGTATTATGATTATTCCAAGCCGAGGGAAGAGCTCTTCGATATGGCGATCGAGTACTACCAGATCGGTGCTCTTCACAAGCTGAGAGGCACAGACCATTTCGGCCCCTACACGGTTCTGACCATAGGCGCGACGCGATTCGCGCCGGATACTTCTGAATACAGTAGTGAGTGGCTGTTCTCGATGGCCCTCGGACTCGGAGTCAAAGTGCCTATCGGTGAACGTCTCGCCCTCAGGCTTCAGGGCCGCTTCCTCATGCCGATCCAGTGGGCGGGCGGAGGCCTCTGGTGCGGCACGGACGGATGCGGAATCGGCCTCAGCGGCGGCTCCTCGATACTGCAGGGAGACGTGACGGCGGGACTCACCATCCCATTCTGACGATTCGGGATATAGGAAATGAATCAAGATAAGAAGGAGGTACGGATTATGAAAAAATCCGGCATGAAGTTTTTGCTCACAGTCTCCGTGTTGAGTGCCGCGCTCGTGCTCATAATGAGCGCCTGCGCGCCCGACAGCGGATTCAACACGGTAGCCGACTACGATGTCGTCGTGACACTGTACGACGAGGATTACAATTTCAGTACGGTAGAAACCTATTTTCTCCCAGACACCATAATCCACCTCGTCGAAGAGGGTGATGATGACGACCTCGGCAGGGATTACGACGAATTCATATTGAACCTCGTGAGGGAGAATATCGAGGCACTCGGTTATGTAGAAGCCGATACAAACGTTACAGACCCAGATGTCTATTTTGTGGTCGATGCCGCGTCGATCGACTTTGTCGGATGGTCGTACTGGTATGACTACTGGTACTGGTACCCCGGCTGGGGCGGTTGGTACCCATATTACCCGCCGGGAGGCTATTATCCCTCGTACACCTTCACGACGGGTACAATATTCATCCGAATGATCCATGAAGAGGAAGTAGATTTAGACAGGATCGTCTGGACGGCGGTGCTCAATGGTCTACTCGGCGATACCTCCACAGGGCTGACATCGCGCCTGACGAACAGAATCAACCAGGCGTTCGATCAGTCGCCATACCTGTAAGGACAGGGGTTACATGCCAATGTTGCACAAATCATATAACGGAGGTACACGATGAGATACATTTTCGCAATGCTGATTGTGATTATGCTGGCGACGGCAGCCAACGCCCAGTACGGCCTCGGGGTTGTGACCTATGATATAACCTTCCCATCTGGCGACCTGAAGGACTTCACCAACAACGAGAGCTGGAGGGGTATTACGATCGAGGGAAGAAAGTTCTTCGGACCGCAGTTCTCGGCGGGTCTATCGTGGGCATGGAGGACATTCCATGAGAATACAGACGAGTTGATTACGTTTGATGGCGGGGCTGCCTCCGGCAACCAGTTCAGAAGGTTCTACATCTCTCCGATCCTAGCCACATTTCAACTATATATGTACGACCCTTGGAGCAACGCGACGATCCTGCCCTACGCGGGATTGGGAGTAGGAACCTACTGGATAGAGAAAAAACTCGATATGGGCGTCTACACCATCACGGATTCCAACTGGCACTTCGGTCTTGCGCCGGAGGTCGGGGTCATGGTTCCTGTGGGATACAGCTCCTATCTCGTAGCGGTCTTTCACTATGACTACGCCTTCGGTCGGAAAGATGCCGGCCCTTACGACTTCTGGGGTTTCAAGATAGGAGCCACATTCTCGCATTGAGCCGAAATCCCGGGAGCAGACAGATCATCATTATCAAATGCCGCTTTACCGGAGATAAAACGGCCTGTGCTCAGAGGGGGATACCAGCTATATGAACAGAGTAATAGATCAATTTGTCCCGCTTCTCATCGTTGTTTTGCTCCTCATGCTTTCGGCGCCTGCTCCAGCACAGAATCCCATGCTCCCGGATCAGGGTGAATATATCAAGTCGATGAGCTTCCCCCCTGTCTGGAAACCCCATTTCAGCCTTGCTATGGTCGCAGACCGGCAATCGGAACAGAGCAATATAGGAGCGGAGATCAATCTCGGAGTCTACCGTGACCTGATGAACCCGACATATGGCGCGCTCGGAATCGTCGGCGAGGCCTATATCGAGACGGTCGACAATATCGGTGACGGCGGCTTGCGCCTCATGGGGGAGAGCCGCTTCTTCATGCTCAAGATGGGGGCCGATTACTCGTTCCGTAACGAGGAGTTCGATTTTCTCCTCTCCTTCGCACTCCCTCTACAGCGGGGGGGGCTATTCAACCGGGGCGGACAGCTCAGGATCGACTGGTTCCCGGGGCGCGGCCACTCCTTCAATATTGGCTTCGAGATCCCGATCGCTCAACCTTACGCTGGAAAGACGAGGGCGAAGAAGGATCATGTGATGCTCCCTTCGAGAAAATCCAGAGCACCTGAATCGATATTCGAACCTTCTGAGGAACTCGCCGGCACGCTTTCGAATATTTCAGAGGCAATGACCTGGATAAGCATTTTCACAACCCCATTCCTCGACGAGAAGCGTACCGAGGGCGAGAAGCACTTTATCGAAAAGCTGCATCAAATGAAGTCGCTGATGGCCGAGAGAAACGACTACTTTCCCAAGGGCCGGACATTCGAGGGCGTGATCGAGACATACCATCGAGAGCTCGAGAGAGCCTTTGCTATCGCCGCTGCATATGGAAATTCCAACGGAAATCCGGATAACGGAATACTTATAACCGATAAGGCGCGTGAGCTCCTGCTCGACCGTATCATACTGCCCTACGACCGCTCCCTCGGTCAGCGCAAGAAGAGGGACTCTCTGCTCGGATTCGCAAACGACGCGAAGCACGAGTTCCAGAGCTGGACAGAGATGAATCGGGAGTTAACCCCGATCCAGCGCCAGGCAGCCCTCTATGTCTTTCACCGGATCATCCTGATGATGGAAGACCAGAGAAAGAGGCTGCTGGATCGCTGGCACGACATGCGCCTCGTCTGGATTCCACTCCACTACGCCCTCCAGCTCGAGGACCACGACACGCAGAGCGAGATGGACGCTATCATAGAGAAGGCAGTGAAGGAGAATTTCACAGGCGGAAACGACATCCACTACATAATCGGCGAGCAGTTTCAGTGGGAGCTCGCTCGTATGATACTCGAGACGGAGAACTATCACGTTCTCTGGATACACGACTTCGCCGGCCTGAACGGGAAGGGCGAGCCCGATTTTATTGGATACAGCATAACGGTTCGCGCTTACATGAGGGCTCTGATCAATAGGGTCAAGGCGTACGATGATACGGGCAAGATTCCCGTCTACATGATGTTTCTCGACACCCTCTATCCAACTCTGAGCAATAGCAGGCTTTGGCTCGCGCTTCTCGAGGATCCGTTGAATCATGAAGTCGAGCTCCCCGGCGAATTCGACGAGTGGGAGGAGACTATACGAAAAACCCAGGCAGAGCTCCGCACCGCGGTCGAGGAATCTAAGGCGCTTCAGGCGGGACTGGAAGCGTACGGTAGTAAATGGCTACGGAACAAGATCAAGGTACACGTCAATATGACCAACCCACCGGATTTCACCTTCAGGAGCGCCAACCTCTTCAAATACCTCTTCTGGGTTCCCGACATCGTAATGATCGACCACCGGAAGATCAGCTTCCACGATGTGACCGAGATCGAGCCGGGCAAGGGCGAAGCTATCTATACCGGTATGGGCGTAGGAGAACACTTCTCTGGAGCCACATGGGACGACAGGGCGATCCTCGTTCGGGGCCCCGCCCTCGTGAGCCTCAAGGACAAGGCACGGGAACTGCTGCTCTCCCAGGGGTTCAAGGCGAATGAGATACCCGCCCCCCTGCGGTCGATCCCAAAGCCGTCGAATTATGGGGCTATGATCTCCAAGCTCGAAGCTAAAGGGTGGAGAGCTTCCGCCATGCAGGTCCATAATCTGACAGGATACGGCCAGAAGGATTCGAATGTCGCAAAAGGCATACTCTACACACTCATGCCCAAAGGCTCTCAACTCTACATCCCCGATTCACTCTGGAACAGCCCGCTCTGGGCGGGAATGCTCGTGGGGTCGGCATTCAGGGGATGCCGCGTTTTCCCCATCACTCCCGCTTTCGAAAACGCCCCGAGTGACGGAGTCCCGCAGATGTCCAGGGCTAACGAGCTCTTCGCCCGTTTGGTGATCATACAGGACGTCTTGAGGGAGGAGATAGAATCGGCGGGCGGTATGCTCAAGGTGGGCATATACGATCTCGATATCGATGTATCGGACAAGATATCGCGTGTGGACAAGATCATCGAAAATTTCGATCGTTACGATTGGCTAAAGACGGTATTTCCCTTCCATCCGTCTGTTCTCGACTCCCTGAGATCCGTGTCTGAATCCATGAAGCAGCAAGGATTCAAGCCCATCTTCCTCACAGAGGACGCTGTAGATAGGAAACCGAAACTGCACTTCAAATCCCAGCTCTTTATTTCAGGAGAAGCCGTTTCTACACTCATTCCGCTCGAGGGTTGGGCAGATCTCATCAAGGATTACCTCCTTGCGCGGGGCGAACAGCTCACCAGCGAAAGCTATGTCAATGCCAAGAGATTGCGAGCCCAGACATTCGACAACGTCCGAATAATCGCCTCGCAATGGGATGCCTCGCTCACACCCGAGGAGGACGAGAAAACGATCTTCTACCTGACCGTGGGCTCCCATAACATGGATTACAGGGGTAAGATCATGGACGGGGAAACGATGTATGTCGTCTCGGACACCTACAGCACGGTTGGATATCTCGATTTTGTTAATATACTCGGTGTCACAACCTGGGTCGAATCTATCGAGGAATTGAATGAGCTCCTGCCCGAGTACGGCGGCTTCTGGTACAAGGTAGGGAGATACCTCAAGAATGCCGTTTAGAACAGTCTTTACCGAAAGTATGCCATGAGATATTTCGCCGCTCTTTCCCTGCTGCTCCTATTATTTTCCGAGGCGCCCGCCGCAGAGGAACGATACGAAGAATTCGAAGGCAAAACCGTCTCCGAGATAAGGGTCGTCGGAGCAAAAAACACAAAGGAAAATATAATCCTGCGCGAGCTCCTCACCGAGATCGGGGAGTTCTTCGATCCCGAAAAGATAAAGAAGGACCTGGAATCTCTCGACCGGCTCGGTGTCTTCAGTGACGTCAAGATCTATCCGACAGAAGAGAACGGCGAGACCGTACTCATGATCGAGGTCACTGAGACTCTCCGCTATCTCCCCGTCGTCAGCATCTCGATCGATGATGAGAACGGCGTCTCGGCCGGCGCAGGCCTCAAGTCGGTGAATTTTCTCGGGAAGGGCGTCTATCTCAGCGGCGTCGCTCGGTTCGGAGGAGCCACGACCGTCGAGGCGGTGCTAAGGAATCCATGGGTTATCGGCAATCACTTCGGATACGAATTCATGTACTTTCACAGGGACCGAAGAAACGAGCTCTTCGAATTCGATGAGGTCTCCGACGAATTCTTCCTGACCCTCTCGAGCTACATACGGCAGAATGGCCGTATCGGGGGGCGCTTCTCGCACGAGATAATCAAGAGCAACGAGCCCGGGCGGACGATCTCCCCGGACAACAAGGACAATGTTTCCACGATCAGATTCTTCGTCGGGTACGACAGCCGCGACCTCGCATCCAACCCGAGCACCGGCTGGTGGAACGAGATCGCGATCGAGAAGGCGGGGCTATTCGGCGAAGATATCGATTTCTGGCGAACACACATCGATATCAGAAGGTTCTTTCATGTCGTTGATCGTCATACGATCGCGCTCTTCTCCCTAGCATCCCTGACGGACGGTGTGGTCGGAGAGACGATCGCCCCATGGCAGCAGTACAGCCTCGGCGGCACCAATACGATCCGCGGCTGGCATCTTGGTTCGAAAACGGGCAAGAACCAGTTCATCAACACACTCGAGTACCGATATATGTTGATCGAACCAAGACTGATAAGCTATTTCGGTATAAACCTGCGTGTCGGTATGCACCTAGCCGCTTTCGCCGATGTCGGCACCGCCTGGAGCCAGGAAGAGGACTTCAGGAAGAATTTCATAGACGGTTACGGCATTGGCATCCGCTTCATCATCCCCTACGTGGGGCTCGCGCGTATCGACTTCGGCGTGGGCCAACCCTCTGCGCGGATCCAGGTGCATCTCGGTTCATACGAGAAGCCGGTCCGCCAGCGTGACCGTGTGCGGTGATATCACACTATCATTCCATGGATAGGATGAGCCAGAGGGGCAGGTGATCGCTCACCTCGGTCTTTTCGCCCGTTCCCGCGGACATGACCCTGAAACCCTTTACGAATATATGATCGAGATCTAACTCGAGAAGACCGAATGGGCCTTCGGCCGCTGTATAATCCACACCCCGCGAAGCGCGGGTGAAACCCGCATCTGTGAATCGACGCTCGACACGTCTTATCGTTCCAGCCGATACGGTATTGAAATCCCCGCCGATCACTACATGTTCGAATTCGGCGGGGACGCTCGCGAGTATCGAGTCCATCTGTTCGATTCTCTCATCTATGCCGAGCCACGAAGTCTCGGTGTGGACACTGTAAACGCGGATACTGGTCGTATCGATCACCACTGTGGCCGCCGTGGCGATTCGCAACTGCTTGCTGATCGGTTGCTCGTGCGGCAGGATTATCTTCTGCTCGTCACGTATGGGCCAGCGCGAGAGGATCGCGTTCCCGAAATCCTTGTCATGCTTCCCGTGTAGTGAGGCTGGGAAATAGACGAAATTGAATTTGCCCTCCCGGGCGATCGACTTGACGCCTGCGCCATCCATCTCCTGGAGGAGCACGATATCGGGATTGCGGAGCACCTCCTGCCGGCGGATCTCCTCTCTCGCCTCCTCTATTCTCTCTCCGAACTTGATGTTGTATGATACGACTTTTATCGTATCGCACGGATCGGGACATTGCTCCGAGTAGGAACCGCAGAGGGACGGCCCTTCGGCATCCATGTAATTCTTCACCGAGCCGCAGGAGAAGATCAAAAGGCAGGCGCATGCCGCAAGAGCGGAACGAGTTATAATCCCGGCAGTTTTCCTCATTCGTTCGTATCGCTTCATGATATTGATAATACTATAGCCCCGGCGACTATTCCAACCCATTAGAGCGCACTACGGACACGAATCGGGGCGAACATCCATATTGGCATTCGCCCCGATTGTTTTCTGTCATCCAGGCCTTGCTACAAAATTAATGCGTACCACCCGGTGACTCCAGTTTCTCCATCACCTTGTCGAGGCTGAAGCTGGCCGCCTTCTGCCGCGGCGGATATTCCTTGAAAGTCGCCAGGAATTTCCCCACATATGCCTGAGCGGGAACCAGCAGGTAGGCGCGGTCGAGCAACCAGTCGTAATAC
>DAOUUU010000072.1 GCA_030667985.1 Candidatus Krumholzibacteriota bacterium | reverse complement strand
TCAGACCAAGGCCGCGGCGTTTACGCGCACCGAGATACCGTTCGAGATCGAAATCGGTTTCTCCAGTCGGGTCAAAAGCTATTCCGCGATCGATGATCGAAACATGCAGCTTATCGTCCCGTTTCCTCAGTGATACCTGGATCCACTGCCGCTGATCCTCCTCCATTCCGTGCTCGACGATATTCGAGAGCAGCTCGTAGATCCCGAAGCGGACCTCGAACGACATGAGAGCGCTAAATCCGAGCAGGTTGGTAATCAGATAGGCGGTTCGTGCGGCGAGGTCGACATTGATGACCCCCGCCTCGATATATATCGAATAGCTATTCTTGTTATTTGCGTCGCGGAGACAGATGAATCCGCCCTCACGGCATACGACGACAAAGCCGAATTCATCCTCCTCGCTCTCGCTCTGCTCGCTCTCTACGCCGAAGAAGATGTTTCTGTCCGCCAGCTCTTTGATTGCGAGCTTCGCGGACCTCGAGACATTATCCGGTGGATGGAAGAGGATCGAGTCGATCGAGCAGT
This sequence comes from Candidatus Krumholzibacteriota bacterium, assembly GCA_030667985.1. Classification (GTDB taxonomy): domain Bacteria; phylum Krumholzibacteriota; class Krumholzibacteriia; order Krumholzibacteriales; family Krumholzibacteriaceae; genus DAOUUU01. The sequence goes on along the minus strand of DAOUUU010000072.1, from coordinate 11,549 downwards.
CGGATGCGACCATCAGCATACTCGAGACCTTTCTAAGGATCTCCCACTCCTCGAAACGGTCGGCTTCGACCGATATCGACATGGATCGTATGTCAAACGATTCCAATCTCATGACCGGGTCCCCTTATTACACTCCTTTGCGCTCAATCGAACACCACTCTGTCCAACAGCTCCATACGATCCGCCGGAGCCCTCTCCATGCCTTCCGGCAAAGCATTGACCGTGAGAAGCGTTAGATCATCGCTCTGTGCTTCATCCCCTCTGAAGCTCCTCAGATGCTCTTTTATCTTGCCCAGGAAATGCCGCGCTCCGCCCGCGGCCTCATCCACGGCAAGCTGCATCATGCGCTCCATTCCGAACTCATCTCCATCTGAATTCTTCATTTCGGTAAGCCCGTCCGTGTACTGCATAAAGAGGTCTCCGGGCATCAGCTTGATGGTATTCTCCTCGAGATCCTTCGCGAAAACGCTGTCCTCGAATAAGCCGAGCGGCTTCGCCTTCGTCCACAGCATCTGAACCAACCGGTCCCTGCCGCGATAAACGAGGAGCGGCATGTGCGCTGCGCTCGCGAACACGAGTGTTCCATCGGTCGCATCGAGCAGTCCGCAAAAAAGGGTCACAAAGAGATTCTTTTTCATGTCCTTTTTCAGCAGGCTGTTGAGACGTCTGAGAAGCTGCTCCGGATTTTCACGCTGCAGGGCGAGCGCACGCACTATTACACGCACCATCGCCATGACGACGAGTCCCGGTACTCCCTTGCCGGCGACATCGCCAACGACGACATACATGTGCCGGTCGTCGAGCGGGATCAGGTCGAAATAATCACCGCCAACCTGAGAAGCTGGGTGGTAATAGACATCCATCTCGTAGTTGCGCAAATGAGGAAGAGTCGATGGAAGCAGTGTCTCCTGGATATCGTGAGCGATCTCGAGCTCCTTCTCCATCCGCTTCTTGTCGACGAGTACCTTCTGACCTTCCTCGAGCCGCCTTGCCATCTCGTTAAAAGTGCCGGCCAGAGTCTCTATCTCACGGACCGAATCTATCTGTATTCTAGTGTCGAGCCGGCCTTCGCCGATCGCTGCGACGCTTTTCGTCAGGATACTGACGGGACGCGTAATATGGAGCGCAAGCAGCATCGCAATCAGGGCGCCGAACAGGATCGAGATGAAACCGATCCTCATGATCCGCAGATTCATCCTGTCGACCGCTTGCTGGATCTCGTCCTTCGAGTATTGAAGATGCACGGTGCCGATCCGCTCTCCGTGGTCAGTGACAGGAACACTTATCTGGAACACCCTTTCATTCTCGGCTATCTCGTCATCGTCCGCGAGAAATGAGGGAGCGTCGATCATTTCGAGGTTCGGCAGTCTCTCGTAAGGCCTGTCTATCATCATGACATCGGAATGCCCCCTGATGATCCCCCTGCTGTCGATAACTATAATGGAAGCGATGTTGTAATTCGTGCGCATGACCCTCGTCAGGAGAGGATGCAGCTCGAATTATGGATCCGCGTGCAGCAGAGGCTTTGCAGAAATGAGCGATATATGCCTTGCCTGGATCAAGACGCGTTGTTGCACTTCAACGAGCATAAGTCGGCGCTCCTGCGTGGCCATAGTCCACGAGAAGGCCGTGACTATCCCCGCGATAAGAAGCATGACGAGCACCGTGATCTGGACCTTGAGGCCCACCGCTTTCATAACGTTCTACTCCTCAATTGGTTATGCCTTCCAACCTCGATAGCTCTTCCTTCGTTCGTTTGATATACCTCTGCGCCTTTCCATTACGGGGGTCGACTAGCAGGATTCGTTCCCACATCTCGAGAGCCTTATCGTAACGTTGACCGGCATAGAGCTCCATCCCCAGAAACTGATAGGCTTTTATAAGATATTCAAAGACGTTTTCAAACTCCGGATCGAGTTCCCAAACCTCTTCCCAAACTATGATAGCGTTCCTGAAATCACTGCGAGTGAACAGTTTTATGCCGCGTTCGTACTTCGGCCTCAATTCTTCCGAGTTTGCCGCAGGGCGGGCTCGAGGAACCTGAACAGCTCTCTCAGCCGAGACAAGCTGTTCTTTTTTTGTCCGCAGCTCCTGCACTTCACCGAGCCTCTCCAGGAATATCGGATCGGCAGGATGTCTTTCGAGGGCAGCGCGCAACTCTTCGGCGGCATCAATGTACTTCTGCTCCGATATGAGACGGGAGATCCTCTTGATCGCGAGGTTATGCTCTATCTGGATCTTAGCCTTGGCTTTTGCCCTATACTCGTTTGCCAGAGCATGCCCCTGATCCAGTTCGAGGACCTTATCGAATCGGCTGACTGCCTCAAACCAGTGCCTGTTCGTGTAATACTCCAGAGCCTGAGTGAATATCTGTTCCACGACCCGGAGCCTGTCCTCCACCTCAGTAATCTGGATTTCGCATTCCTCTATTCGGCTTCCTATCCGGCCGTCGGGAATAAACTCCTCCGCCTGCCTGTAGGCAAAGAGCGCCTCCGCCGGACGGCCGGCCTGCATGAGCGAATCCCCCCGTGCGGCGAGTATCGACCCTCTGGCAAGCGCACTTTTGAGCTTTGCCTCTTCGTGATCGGGCGAGAATAGAAGCACCCTGTTGAACTCCTCCGCAGCTTCTTCATACTCACCGGCCGTCATATGTTCCTCGCCCCGCAGAAGGGCCGTATCAATGAATTGACCTTCGAAACCCCTGACCTTTTCCTCGATCTCACGCTGGATCTCGAGATCTCTCTGCTCCTGACGCGCTTCCAGCCGCTCGCTCCTAGAACGCCCGAACCTGTAGGTGAGTGAAAAGAGATGATTGCCGTCGAGGTCGGTGCTCCTGTAGGCATAATCGAACACGAAGTATCTAAGGTCGAATCCCAGGCCGAAAGTCGGTATATCGTTTTCAAGCCCGATCCGTACAGCGAGAAGTTCGCGAACGAGATACTCGGCACCGATATGGAATTGGGTATCGGAATATCTGCTCTTGTGCATATCGAACGCGACGAGAAGACGATCCTTCGAAATCGAACGCAGTGCCGACACGCCGAGTCGGAACGAGATCGGATCACCCACCTCCTCGCTGACAAGCGTTATCTTGGGTTCGAGCATGTTGGTGATCGCGGCTCCGAATCGGATCTCATCGACGGGATAGGAGGTGACCGCCGACGTCATCCCGAATCCCGCGTCAAAACCGAATCCGTTCGCTACATAGGGACCCTGCACGAAACGATCCACCTTGAAGTTCATACCCAGCGCCATACCCCTGTAGATATTCCTTGAGTATCCAAGCAGGTACCGTGTCTGAATGTTCTCCAGATCACCGCCGATCTCGCGGTTATCAGCATCCCGCCTGTCTATCCCTCCTACCCTGAGCTGAACTGCGCCTAGCGAGACAACGCCCACGTCGATAATGGGATAAGACAGGACGAGAGCGGAATAGTTAATCGATTCATCCAAAAGCGACGTATGGAACAGATCGACCTCGCCCCTGTCTAGGACATGGAGTCCCGCCGGATTCCAGAAGAGGATGTAGGAATCGCCCCAGTTTGTCGCGGCGACGCCGCCCATGGAGATGATCCGGCAGCCTGCGCCGAGCTCGAACGGGCTCGTGGCTCCGCCGTTGCCCTCATGAGCGTAAAGCGGCGTGCACGAGAGCAGCACGAATGCCACCAGGATAACTCCTGTTTTGATGCCGCTGTCCATCAATCTACGCTCCATTGTCATCACCGCAGGACCGAGACCTTTCGTTTCATAACGTCTTGACGGCCGCCTATACTCGTCTCGATGACGAGCAGATAGACGCCGTTGAGCACAGGATTTCCTCTGCCGTTTCTACCGTCCCACGTGACATCCTGATGCAGGCCTTCATGTCTGTGTTCGCTCTCTATCAGAGTCCTGACGAGACGGCCCGTAACCGTATAGACCTTTAATGCGACCCTCCCGTCGGAGGGCATAAAGAAGGTGATCCGGGTCTGCTCCCTGCTCGCAATAAAGGGATTCGGATAATTCGAGAATGCTTCACGGGCGCTCTGATCGAGAATCACCGCCCGGCCGGAGGAGAATGGGAATGCGGATCCGTCGGCCGGAAGCGCCAGCACCGGGCTTCCGGTAATTCCATCCGTACAGATGATATCGCCCGAAGATCCTATTGAGACGCTGAAGAAATCGACTGCTGGATCGGATGCGATTGTGATTTCGGCAGTGGCGCCGACAATACCTCCATCTGTGACATCAATCGGCTCTTCGAGATCTATGCGCAGTTGCTCCGTGCCGATCGTGACATTGGCGGACTGCTCGAGGCCGTCGATCCTGATCATAGCCGATTCGACTGCACGGCCTGGATCCAATCGCTCGCCCTCAGTGCCTAAAAGATCGAAGGAGATCGACTCCACGAGAACGGTCGTTCCGCTCGATACACTCCCCCGTTCGAATAGTAAATCGAAGGTATGAACCGACTCCCCAGAAACGACGTTGGGAGGCAGAGTACCCTGCGCCGAAAATAGTAGACCTTCAGCGGGAACAACTATGCTGCTCATTCCGCTCGTCAGTGGGAATTCCCCGTCGGCTTCATCGAACGCGCTTCCATCGGTTGCATCCGAGAGAGTGAGCTCATTTCGATTTATTTGAATCTGAAAATGTCCGGTGGCCGCATCGGGATCGATATCGAACGATATGACCAGCGTATCTGTTCCGCCCGGATCGACGGTCAATCCAGAATCCGGCTCGAGCAGAACCGAAACGGAATCGGCCGGCGAGAGAGAGGCGGCTGCGAGCTCCTCGGCACCGGAATACAGAAATGCGCGTTCGAAGAGCTCGAAAGGAGCGATCCTTTGGCCCATCTCGTCGAGCACTCTCAACTCCAACCCATCGAAGAGCACCGAAGATTCTCCCTGAATACCGTTATGCGCAATATTTATTCTAAGAACCTGGACGGCCTGCTGGCCGGCGATAACATTCGGAGGGACCATCCCCTCACCAACAACAGAGACGTTCTGCAGCGGATTCATGAATTGCGCCGCCCCTGTCATCAGAGGGAAATATTCGGCTGAAGCGGTATCAGACAGAACCGGGACGACCGATCCCGAGTTGTCGTCGCGGGCGAATATGTCGAGACTATCGTCGAGCGAGATGAAGAACGACTGCGGCGTGGGATCACCGAGACAATCGAAACAGAGTCTAAGGATCACCGGGATCTGCGGGGATACGGTCACGGCAGGCTGCAGATCACACCTTACGATCGATGAAGGTTCGAATACTCCGTATTCACAGTAGGTGTTTCCAAAGGCATCCTTCACGGAAAGCGATCGGAACAGGCCGGCGGCACCGGTGTCATCTCCACCGCCGTCATAGAAATGGAAGACTATCTCCGACACATCGATACCGGAGGAGGTGGGACCTCCGCCGTTCGACAGCATGAGCTCGAATCCTTCGATCCCTTCCTGGCCACGGTTGATCCTGTCCGGGAGAATATCGGCCGTATTTACTATCAGGGCCAACGCCGGATCCTGAAGCTGCACGGTGTTGGTCGACCAGGGGGCCGTTATCCCTTCCACCGTGACAGGAGCGCCGCTGTTGTGATCTGAGAGTTGAATATCATCGATCTGCGAGATGCGAAGCCTGAAATCATCCGCGGCGGCCGTCTCCGAGATGCTAAGACTGATCCAGAATGTGCTGGCGGCCCCCGGTTCAAAGAAGTACAGATCCGAAGGAGCGAGCACGATCGACGAATCCGATATTCCAGCGGTCTCGATCATGGAGAGGACTCTCGTCTCGTTCTCCAGGCGAATATGGGACGCAACGCTTTCGACGGGAATCGCCGATCCCGAACCGTCCGTGAACAGGAGCCGTATCCCGTTAAAATCGACCGGCGCCTCAAATCCGGTTGGAGCGTCATAGTCGAGCCGCAACTCGATAAGCGGGATATTTCCCTGTCCTCTGTTTAGGCTCACTGGCGCAAGATCGTTGAGTTCGGCGTCGAATCCATCAGGCACCAGCTGAACTACGAGCGTATCGGATCTCCCGAGAAGGCTCTCCTCCACACCCCCCGACTCGACCGCGCGCCCCTCGAATAGGAGCCACCCTCCTCCGCTCGATGTGAACCGCCAGACAAAAGCGCTGTCCTCTCCACCGCCCAGCACTGCTATAGCCGGGGGATCCGGTCCCGAAACGAACGACAAAGCCCCATCACCGAAATACGAAAAACTATCAGGTTCCACGTTTGTCAGGAAGGTATCGGCGGCATTCGTGATCCGCATCATCACATCGAACTCCTGGCCGACAGTAACGAACGCGGACGTTTCGAGTGAGGCGATGAGAGCATCCGTCGTCACGGTTACCAGTGACGGAGATGGAATGAAACCGTCGAGCGGCCCATCGTTTCCGGAAAATACCTGTACTCCGTTCGACGGCAGGACGAATCTCAAGGTTCGCCCGTTGCCGGCCGTTCCGGCGATATCCACCGTTACATGAACAGCAAGGCCGGAACATGGAATCGGCTCGGAGAGAAGTGACAAGTTCTTCCACGACTCGCCGTTCCACGCAAGGAAATCGACGAACTCCTCCAGGCCAGGATCGAATTCAAACGGGTTGCCGCCCGACTCGCGCCACAGCTTTACATATCCTATATCGGTTCCTTGCAGCGCGGTCCCGCTGTTTACAAAAGCGATGCTCTCCAGAAAATCCGAAACAGTTCCGTTACATGGCAGCACAAGAGAAAACACAGGAACGTCGCTTTCGCCGGACGCGACCTGGGCGCTCCGAAGCGGGGGGATACCTATCTGTGCTCGAATCATCCCGTCTGTAAAATCGGATCCCGCTGAGTTGAGCGGGAAATACCCCTGCACAATGACTCCGGCTCCCCCGAATCCGATGGACTGCTCGTTGCTGACTTGAAAATCGACCTTCACTGAATCGCGCAGACCATCGAGGATCGTTCCATAGCTGACGAAAATGTAGCTGCTCTTCTGGGCGTCGAGCACGATATCCAGCTCCTCGAAGGAATATGCGTAAACGGGTCCGGCATACTCCGCCCTCCCGAATCCAGCGAACCTGTCGAGCTCCGGTTCGAAGAGCCCGTTGCCGTTCGTGTCCTCGTACAGACTGACGCTTTCGATTTCCAGGCTGTCCGCATTCCCTCCATTCACCAGAGTCAGGGTCTGAAGCGTTTTGGACATCATGTAACTGTTATAGGCGCCGATTGCGAAATTGAGGACTTCCTGCTCTCCCGGCCAGACCCTCTTGTTGCCGACCGAGCTCGAGAAAAAGGTCACACGGTCCGGAACCGGTATTATGAGCCTGCTCTCCGAGAGCAGCTCCATATCTATGGGACCGTCGTTTTTGGATTCGACTCGGATTCCCATTAAAGGGATACCGGGGATGATGTTCGCCCCTGACTCGAAATCATTATGGAGATCGATGGAGACGAAGAACCGACTCCCCCCGGCGGAAAGCGGCACGGAGAGTTTTGAAGCGAAGTATTCGCCTGGGGAGAAGGGATTGGGTTCGATAACAGCCACATAGGCGTCATGAGACGGCTCGAAGAGTCCGTCACCGTCATCGGCCCAGAGATGCATGCTGCTGATATGTTTCTCGCCCGCCGACCCATTGTTGATCACAGAGAGCTGATTCAAAGTGTCACCGATGCACGCGTTACCTGGAATTACGAAATCGAGCATCAGGATGTCCCTCGTCTGCCCGATGATGGTCGTTTCCCCGAAATCGAAGAGTGTGATCTGATGGGCGAGCATCCCGTCGGTAACCGCCCCCCCTCCGCTCGACAGCGGGAATTCGGCATCCAGCTCGTATAATTCCTCGGTCACTTCGGAGCCGAACGTTATATAGAGATCTTCCGGAGATGTGATCTCGGCGGAGAGCAGCACATCGTCAATCGTAAGAAACGAATCGACACAGACAGATGCGAACAGGACCGCCGTGCCGTCGGTCAGAATCTCGTGCTCTAATCCCTCAAACATCGCCTTCCAGGACACGAGCTTCTCCGTACCGAGCTGCAGGTCGCCCGCGGGATCGAATGTGTAATCCCCATTGTCAAGGTGGAGGGAGATCATCGCGGCCGGGTCGCAGGCGAAGGCGGACGAGTCGCAAGTTACCCGGAGCGAGTCAAGTTCGATCGTTCCGAGTGTGCTGTTTGTGAATTCCAACGCAAGAACCACGACATCTTCCTGCCCAGGGTGAACCGGCTCGGAATGGAGTGCAAGCGCGTCTACCGACAAGATCTCGCGCCTTTCGAGGAACTGCATCTTCGCAGACTGTACGTTTCCGTCGATGGGCCCGTCGTTGCCCGAAGCGAATTCGATCCCATTCTGGGGAATCCCGAACAGCGCGTAGAATTCCTGGGAGTCCCCCTGCATGAAATCGGCGGTCGCGAAGAATCGCGTTGGCGAAACGACCGGCATGGAGAGGCCGGAGAGCTGGTACCTGTCGCCTGTGGAGACAAGCTCGCCCAGCATGCTGTCATCCTCGGCCGAGAAGTATCCATCTCCGTCGTCGATCCATAGCGAGAGGTGTTCTATGAGTTCGATGATCCTCTCGTCACCGTAATGCATAAGCGAGACAGCATTTAGCATATCGGGACTGTGGCCGTTCGTGGGGAGGACAAAAGCGAGAACGGGCTGGTCGGCCTCCGCAGTGAATATCGTATCCGGGATCGTGCTCTCCACCGCCATCTGGAATGTCATGAATCCGTCGATGGGCGATAACCCTTCGGAGTCGAGTATCATATCGTCGAATGAGGGCAAGACCTCTCCCGTCGTGTATATCGAATCAGCGGACAGAACTGCTAGATCGAGGCTGTCGCCGTCGTGGGCCGCAAAAGAATCGACGTCGGCAAGGACATAGTAGAAAAGCCGTTGTCCCGAGGAGATGATATGACCTGCAGGCAACCTGAAGGTCGCTCCGCCGCCGAGAAGATCAGCCGCTGCCAGCAATGAATCACCATCGGTGAAAGGCCTGGCGGAAATCAACTCCTCGGAGTTATCGGTCCTGTCGCTGCTCAGGCCCGATGATCCTTCACTCATATCTCCTGGTTCGATTTCCTCGGCGGATATATAGGCCGACGACTCGAGCGAACCCATATAGAGATAGAGTCGCTCGAAGTCCAGATCGCGGAGAGGCGGAGACGAGGTTCCGGTAGTCGTATTCGTCACTATAACGCTGTCGATCGTGACCTCTCCCGGCATTTCGCCCGCCACCTCGAGGCGGAGCAGCTCCACCAGCCGCGCGCCCGGATTGACCGTTTGATCGCTGACCGTGTGAGCTGTAAAGAGAACCCTTGGCCCGAGCACGGAAATCACATTGGTCTCGGAAGCGATCCATCTCTGGTCGAAGAGGGTAGCGCCGCCGTCGTAGCTCCCATGCAGGTCAACCTCGACGAGAAAGGTGTCGGGGCAGGTGAATCCGGCCGGTATGTCGATCGTTCCGAAGGAGAGGGGAAAATTGTTGGCCCCGGACGGCACGATCGTCCTGTTCAGCAGGTAGGCTGTTACGGCATATGACGAGTCTGAAAAAAGTAGAGATGAGTTTGTTTCGAGTGTTACATCGTATAGTGTCGTGTTGGAGAACTCGAGGTGAAGCAGGACCCCCCCCTCTCCGGCGTAGACATCGCCTGGGTATAGCGAGCCCGGTTCATCGAGGAGATAGACCAAGTTCAGCACCTGAATCTTCTGCGTCTCGCTGAAACCGCAGGCTCTGTCGGCGGAATAGAATCCATCCACATCGTCATCACACGCCCTGACACGATAGATGACTTCCTCACCCTCGCCCCTGCTGGATACCGGATCATCCGTTATGTAATAGCCGCCGCCGGCAGACGACATCTGGATCTCGTTGAAATCATCCTCGAGGCTCCCGTCGACATCCCACATGAGATAGACTCCCTGCCCACCACTACCGGTAAAGTTATCGAATACGCCGCTCGGATCGGTGATTTGGCAGGCGATATCGAAATCCATACCGGTCGGAACGAGGTCGGGGCTGAAGTCGGAGAACTGGGGCGGCAGCGAATCGTCGTCCAGTACGACAAAACGGGAGTGTAGGCCGTCGATATCCGGTTCGCCGCTGGCGCCGTCGAGATGGAGATAGAGGTCAAGGGTGTCGGGGCTCGCCCATTCGAGGTCCGGAATGAACCAGGCCTCGAAGAAGTAATACCGGTTGGCTTCGCATATATCGGTCATCTCCCAGCCCTGCGCTGCGTCCACGCAGTCGATGATCCGCCCGAGGAATCCGCTGTTCGTGATCGAGCCGACCTCCATTATAAGATCTAGATCGACCAAGCCGAATCCCCATGGATCGGAGTATGGATTCCACGGCTGGGCCGGTGAGAATGGAATCGTTGCGCCGCGTACCACATCGGCCGGATCGTTCCGCTCGTCGGGCACGAGATTACTGGTGACCAGAAGCTGCTTGAGGCCGAACTGCTGGCTCTCGACCGTGCCGAAACCGGCACTCCAATCATCAATATCTATGTATCCTTCTTCGCTGAAACTCGCCTGCCAATCCCAGTTGACCGATGGATTGATCTGCATGACGAGACGGTATATCGTCTCATCGTCCAGAACCATGCTAGCGAGGACATCACCGTTGTTCAGATAATGATGGGTTCCCAGGGGAAACTGCTCTCTTGAAACATGACAGAGAAGGCTGTCATCGGAACGGTCGGCCGTCTGCCGCGTATCGAACAGGTGGAGGATCGCCGTCGCTCCCTCCGCCACGACCGTCCAATAGTGCGGCACGGCGGCCAGGGAATCAGAGACCGCATCCATATTGTCCAGCCTGATGCCGAGCACAGCGCCATCGACCCTGATCGGCGAGCCGGTCAAAGCGGAAGGAAGTACGTCCACGTCGAATTCGAAGACATGTTCGGCTCCAGGGGCGATTACCAGATTGGGATTGAATGGGCCGGACATCACGTAGTCGCCCATCCTGTCTCCGTAGACAGTGGCAGTAAAGACAGGCGTCGCGTTCTGTATAAAGACATGGGCTGTGCTGATATTGACGACGCTGAAACGTACCGGCACCTTTTCCTGGCCGAGAAAGATCAGATCGAATGGAGAGCTGACCAGTTCGACGCTCAGCTCTCCCGCGCCGAGCAGTGCGCGTTCCTCTTCTGAAGCATTTAATTCTTCGGCTTGTATGGAGAATCCACCTGTGAACAGTTGCAGGAGCAATACAATCGCCGCCACCAGGAATATTCGCATGGGGACGGAAACCACGCAGTGTTGTGCACATTTCCTATCCATTTTGCACGACATGGCGAATGCACCCTCCGGATCAGCCTAACCGCAACCCTGACAAACAGATATATGAACGCACACACAGGGCGCGCCTATCGCTCCACACGAAACCCCTACTGTTTGAATCAGTTACGATGGCAAATGATACTCGTGTTGGAGCAACAACAGGTAACGAGCAAGAACTATTCACAATTTCAAGGAATCAGAGGATACAACGGGGAATCACCGGAACAGCATGATACGATCTCACCTCAAACCTTGCCGGCGAGCTGCTATTCTCTTTGACTATGAGCGGGAGAGCTTTTA
>DAOUUU010000071.1 GCA_030667985.1 Candidatus Krumholzibacteriota bacterium | reverse complement strand
GATCTCGGTAAACTCCTCTACCCCGGTCTCAAGCACCATCAGATCGGCCTCGGCTTCCCGCGGAATAGCGTTTCTCTTGCTCCCGCCCTTTAACCCCACTAGATGGCAGGGCTGCGTCTTCAGCGCCTTGAGCAATACGCGCGCTAGTATCTTGATGGCATTGCCCCTGTCCTCGTGGATATCTATTCCAGAATGGCCGCCCTTGAGGCCCGATATCTTCAACACAAAGCCCTTCGTCCCGGCGGGCGCGTCGATGGTTTCGGACGGCAGTGTAATAGTCGAGTCGCCGCCGCCGGAGCATCCGATATAGATGGCGCCAAGTTCCTCGCTGTCTAGGTTGAGCATCATCTTTCCAGCGAGAAAACCGGGTTCGAGCTTTCCTGCACCGGTCAGACCGACCTCTTCATCGACGGTGAACAGCAGTTCGAGAGGACCGTGAACGACATCCTCTGATTCGATCAGGGCCAGCGCCGCGGCAAGGCCGATTCCGTTGTCGGCGCCGAGAGTCGTACCATTGGCCGTGACCCATTCTCCGTCCAGCACCACCGGAATCGGATCCTTGAAGAAGTCATGATCGACGTCCGAGTTCTTCTCGCCGACCATATCCATATGACCCTGGAGCACGACGACGGGCGCCTTTTCGTGGCCGGGAGTTGCCGGCACACGGATGACCACATTGCCGTTCGCGTCCTTTTCCGACTCAAGATTCTGATTTTTCGAGTATGAAAGCAGGTACTCGGCAAGATGTTCCTCGTTGCCGGAGCAGTGAGGGATACTCAGGATCTTATCAAAATGCTTCCACAGTTCCTTTGGTTCGAGACTGCTCAAAACCATTATCACATACCTCCTTATGCAATGATCGAATGCTTCGAGGGCGAGTGAGATCAAATCCCGTCAACACCGCCTCCCTTTGAAATATATCCCCACATACGGATCTTCCACGCATGACAGGGAAAGGGATTATACGTGACAGCCAGTCGGCGGGTCAAGCCTTCACTTTTCACCTTTCCTGTCGTATCATCTGTGCCGGACGTAACATGAACGATCATCAGCCGGCAGCCTGACGGCCGCCGGGAGCAGAAGGGAATCCGAAATGATTCGAACTCTCAGCGTGAAAACGAGAAAAAGAAACGAGCTCCTCGATATAACGGACGAGGTCATAAAGACAGTAACAGAAAGTGGTGTTCAAAACGGGCTATGCCACATTTTCGTTCCCCATACGACCGCCGCAGTTACGATCAACGAGAAGGCGGATCCCGATGTCGCCAGAGATATCGAGACCGCGCTCGAACGGCTCGTGCCCCCGAACGACGGCTACCGGCACGCCGAGGGGAACTCTGACGCACACGTGAAATCGACACTCGTCGGGGTGAACGAATTCGTCATGGTAAAAGAGGGAAATCCGGTGCTCGGGATATGGCAGGCGGTCTTCTTCTGTGAATTCGATGGGCCGAGATCGCGAAACTGTCATATCAGGGTCACAGGCGGCTGATACTCCAGGCATCCATGATATGCAACCGGCTGGACAGCGAGTGTTTGAAGGGAGCCGAACCTTCACCAGGGGAACAGATCGAAGGTGAAACCGATCGTGATCCTCTCCTCGTTCTCGAAGTGAGGAAGCTTTCTTCCGCTCTCGTAGGCAAATTCGAGATCGGGATGATAGGGCCGCCTCTCCTCTCGCTCTAGAAGATCCCTGAGAAGAAGCCTGAACTTAGCCGTGTGGAACTCCTCGAACCTGTCGCCCAGCTCGGACGGAAAGGCCGATTCCAGGGCGTATGAGAACTGCAGGCCGTACAGAAGGGTCCATGTGAAACGAAGGAGCAAGAACGGTGTCGTGCTCTCGATCCCGCCCTTACTCCAGACCTCCTCGTCACTCGACATGTACCACGCATAGCCGAATCCCATATCAACACCCTTGAAAACGCTGATGCAGTGCCGGTTCAGTGTATCGAACAGGTTATCGAGCCGAACCAGAGCCATAACCCGGATATCCTGTCCGTAGAGGGTGGAATCACCGCCGGCAGCCTGCACGCGCGAACGCTCGTGCCGGTATGACCCGCTGAATCTGGAGCCCAACCAGCCGGCCCAACCCGATCGCGAGATATCGAGCCCGACAGTACGCGTGCCGACGGGCGAGCGCTCTCCATTTGTAGCTTCGTACCGGGTTCTATGCTGATCGAATAAAAACTCTATCCCCCAGCCGCCGACCTCGAACGAAGGTTGGAGCGTGAGAGCTGCCTGGCTCTTTTCATCATCGAGCTCGTATTCGTATTTGAACTGGTTAAGGTTGTAACCCTCTCCGCTCCTTCCGAAAGCCGGAGCGACGTACTGCCTGAAGAAACCCTTCGCAACGCACCCCTCGGACCCGGGCTCATAGTAAAACGGATCACAGAACGGTTCGGTCGTAATCACTGAGGTCGAATCCCATTCGACAACGACGCTGTAGCAGGCTCTCCCCTTGAGCCTTCCCGAGGATAGGAGCAACACCCCCTCTCCCTCTTCCCAATCGAGCAACTCGATGCGGGAAGGACGGAACGCCTCGTCCCCGATGCGGGTTATCTCAAAACTCTTTTTATTCAGAAGCGCCGGCGGCGGCCTGTCACCGATCCCTGCCACGGTTAGCTCTATCCAGTAATGCCCCCGGTCGAAAAAGATCTCCCCCGAGACCTCCAACTCCCCACTCATCGAGGAGGAGGCTGCAAACTGGATGATACACAGGATCAGCAATGTTCTCTTCATACGATCGATCCGTTTCATCGCGGAACACGTCTCACCGGTATGCGCCGGCCCTGAGCAGGTGTTCGGCGAATTGCGGGAAGCTCTCTTCCCGATCGTAATGGCCGCTGATCTTAGAGGCCTCGAGTCCTATCGAGGCGGACAGGGCAGACAGTATCTCGCCGAGCGTCTCCTCGTCGGCCAGATATTGGCTGTTGAAATCACCGATAGGGGGCGGAGGGACGGAGTCGTAGAAAATCTCGAGGAAATCGGCCTCGTCTATGCCGGAACGATCCGAGAAAGCCCTCGCGATATCGAGTTTAATCCGATCTCTCCTGTCATGCCATTTCATAGTACCATAGCCCTTTGGTATAGAGAGGGTACACAAACATGCAAGGCGCTGTCAATGAGAGCTTAATAGAAAGATAGCACGTGATGAGTGACGGCTGTCTGAAGTGCTTTCGGCCGAACAAAAAATTGCCGCCTGAACATGATCCCAGCTCCAAGGAAGTGAAAAGCGATCCTAAGGGACTCTCACCGGAGCGTTGTGGATCTTTACCTGGGTGACCAGGCGGGAATCTTTCCCCGATAAGCGGCTCATCTCCTAGGGGAAGAGATGGGGTTTTGTGGTAGGAAGGAAAAGATTCCCATTAACCGTCAGACGGCAATACCGTTGATATTTTTTGTCTCGCGATTTTTGCTCTATAAAGCCTCCCAGCCGTAATTCGCACTACCGGCCACTCGCTTGACTCGACTGATCTCTTATTGATTAGAACCCCGAAATCATTCTTGTTGAGAACCTGTTTCGTTCTCCTATAAAGAATACCCGCCGACGAAATTTATTACTATAGGTAATTAACCTCATTTCTGAAAACTGAGTATTACAAGCATAGAAGCCGGCAGCGGCCATTATCCTACGAGTCTACAAGGCCGATCCTTATCGCGTATCTTACGAGCCCCGCCGTATCGTGAATGTCGAGTTTGCTCATTATATTCGCCCTGTGATTCTCGACCGTCTTGTCGCTTATAAAAAGCATTTCCCCGATCTGCTTGCTGGTGTATCCCTCGGCGATCAGCTGAAGAATCTCGCGCTCCCGATTGGTCAAACGGCTGAACTCATCCACCTTCTTGCCCGACTTGACCATCTTTTGGTAGCTCTTGATCACCTTCGGCGGAATGCACGAACATAAATAGATTTCGCCGGACATCACCGCCTCGATCGCGTCGAGAAGATCTTCAGAGGCGGTCTCCTTTACAAGATATGCATTGGCTCCCGCGTCGAGTGTCTTGAATATGTAGTTCTCGTCGAAGTGAATGGTGAGGATGATCACCTTCGTACCGGGGACCTCCTTGCGGATCCTGCGCGTCGCTTCGATCCCTCCGAGTTTCGGCATGCTGATGTCCATTACCACGACGTCCGGCTCGAGCTCCCTCGCCATCTCGAGCCCCTTTCGGCCGTCTTCCGCTTCCCCGACAACTTCAATTTGCTTCTCTTCCAGTATCCTTCGAAGACCCTGGCGCACGATTGTATGGTCTTCGACCAGCAAAACACGCACATTATTCGTCATTCTCGACCTCCAGTGGAAGCGTCACACGGACCCTCGTCCCCTTGCCGGGAGAAGATATGATCCAGAAGGACCCATCCATTCCTTCCACCCGTTCACGCATCCCGATGATACCGAGTCCTTTTTCGATTGTCGGCTCGGCCTTGGCATTGAATCCCATTCCATCATCCTTTATAACCATTATGACGTTCGGGTACCCCTTTGTTATTTTTACCTCTACGTTTTTCGCGTTTGCATGCCGGACGACATTCGCCAGCGCCTCCTGCGCTATGCGATAGAGTGTCAACCCCACGTGCAGAGGCAGCTCCTCGTTGAATCCAGCGTCACCGATATCGACTTTCAATCGTTTGCTCCTAACGAATTTCTCCGCATACCAGTTGATCGCCGGTACCAGCCCTAGATCCTCGAGCTGTGATGGATGGAGCGAGTAGGATATCCGGCGGGTTCCCTCCGTTATCCTGAGTATGTGGCTGCGGATCTCCTCTAGTGATTTTCTGCTCTTCCTGTCACCGGCCGGCAATCGCGACCTCAACATCTCGAGCTCGTTCTTCACGGCGGCGAGCGTCTGGCTGGTCTCGTCGTGCAGGCTCAAAGCTATATTCCGCTTCTCCTCTTCGATGCTGTCGATCAATTTGGTGGCTAGATTCTTCAGCTCGGCCTTGCTATGCTCGAGCTGACTCAAGAGCTCGAGCCTCTCTATAGCCATCGATATCTGGTTTCCGACCATCTCTAGGAATTTCCTGATCCCGGAAGGAACATCCTCGTCGATCAGCCTGCCGAGCATGGCCAGGTAGGCGATACGGCCGTGCGACTTGAACAAAAAGACCAGCGTCCTTTTTACGCCGATGGTTTCTTTGATAACGTTGTACCGGTCGCCCTGCACAGGTTCCAGATCCTCCTCGGCGACAAACACACTGGAAGAGCCGAGTATGGCCTTCACGCTGAGCTGACTCATATCGACGGTCTTGACCCTGGCAACGATCTCTTCATCCAACCCCTGCGAGGAGAACATTTCGAGCCTTTTGTTGTCGTAGTCGAGAAAATAGAGAGCCCCGAGTTTCGCCTCGCAGAATTCCATGACCGGCCCCAGAAGACGGCCGAGTATTTCAACCACGTCCGATGAGTCGACGATCACCCTGTACAACTCGTTAAGAGTACTTAGCTCGCGGTTTCTGCCCTCCAGCTCCAGCTCGGTCCGCTTTCTCTCGAGAATCTCCTGCTGCAGCTTTTCATTGACGCGTTGCAACTCGATCGTGCGTTCGTCGATCAGTTCCTCGAGTCCGGCCCGGTACTTCTCGAGCTCCTTCTCGGTCTCCTTGCGCTCGGTGATGTCTTCCGTATGCACGACCAGGATGTTGGGCTGGATGCACGCGTATTTCACATTAAAATGCCGTTTGTTGCCGGTCGACTGGAAGGTGTACTCCATAACGCGCTCGATAGAACCTCTGCAGGCGCAACATCCATGCATATCTTTCAGGATTTCGGGTTGATCCTTGTAGAATTCATTCGCGCTGATCCCGACATAATCGGCAATCTTGCCATCTGTGATCTTCAAAGCAGCATCATTGAAATCGAGAAGAATGAAATCATCATCGGTATGCTGCCAGGTATAGGTGGGGACCGGGATACCCTTGAACTGTACCCTCATCTTGATTTCGCTCTCCTGGAGGGCTCTCTTGACCTGTTTCCGCTCGGTCACATCGACTCCGATGGCCCATGTAAACCAGCCCGGGATCGACACCTGATCCGACACATTCGACCAGGCGATCGTCTTCGTGCTCCCATCCTTGCATTTGAGGTCGAACTCCCATTCTCTGAAAACGCCCTCGGCAGATACCAGGTCGCGAAGCATCTTCTCGCGGTACTCATCATCCGGATAGAGCATTTCGATCGCTTTTGGATTGCCGACGATCTCCTCGGCGCTGTAGCCGGTCACACGCTCGCACTCCTTGTTCCAGGCCAAAAGGGTATTGTCCGCCGAGAAAGCATCCATCATCACCGGCATCCCCTGAATGATCCCGCGGAACCGCTCCGTCGCTTCGGCCCTCGCAGCCTCAGCCCGCTTGCGTTCCTCGATCTCCATCTGGAGCCGAACATTGGACTGCGTGAGCTCTTCGGTCCTCTGGCGAACGAGTTCTTCGAGTTTATCACGATACCCTTCCAGCTCCTTCTGGGCCTCGACAATATCGGTCACCTCGCGCAGGACTATGACAACGAGGGGAGGATCGAGATGTTTGACGAGGCTCCCGACGATATGAACGACGTGATACTTGCCGTCCCGTCTCGTCGTACCGATCTGTTTGATATAGAATCCTTCGCTGAGCAGCGACTCCCTGGCCTCGTCGAGTATCGGGTGGACCTCCTCCCTTTCCACGTCACGCAAACGCCGGCCAGTGTAGTCGATCTTCGGATCGAGCGCATGGATCTCCACCCAGACCCTGTTGTAGTAGAGCAGGGTTCCCTCGATGGTCACAATCGCGATACCGTCCTTCGAGTAATTGAACGCCTCGATGATGGTGGAGAGCAGGTCGCCTCTGTCCTGAGCCATTAAGTCACCCTTGGGCTGTTTTGCCGGGCTGCTGCGGTCGATGGTGTTCTCAACCGCCGCCCAGCGGCTGTTGTCCAAATTATGTAGAGCTCCATACCGGTTCGGGATGGAAGGAAAGGATACCCGTATCACTACTATCCAACTCTTTCCCGTCCTTTTCAAGTTCTACTTTCAGTCTCTCCCCACTACACTGCCCTCCTGCCATCAGCCAGTCGGCCCGGAGGTCATACAGTCGACTCCGGGGACTAAGGGTCACAGTTCGACATTCGCACGATAAGCTTTGCGCAGGGGAAACCGGAACTGCCCGCGCTATGCTGATTTAAGATAGTGTATTCCATTCATTTTTTCTAATCCGGCACTAATGTGACTCATACGGTTCGTTTACACTCATACACTGGCTGAATCGGTTGTGTATGTGATGGGATGAGCGGTACATACCCACCGATCGCCCAAAGGTAGTAATATTTCACTTACACATCAGTGGAAAGATGCGTTGTCATAATACGTTAAGCTCGCTCGGCACCGGCCCATCCCCCCCCTATCCTTTGGCATCAACCTTGCCTGATTCCGGACTGTTGTGGCGAAGAGGAAATCTACGAGGAGCAGCTCGAGTTGGAATTCGGCAAAAGCAACATCTACAACCGTATCTGGCGGAACTGGTTTCTGGTCGTCGGCGTCCTCGCGATCACGACCATTGGCCTGGCTGTCTCTATACCGCCGCTTCTCAGCGCAAAGGATCCGATACCCTGGATCAGGCCCGAGCTGGTTCTCCTTGTCGGCCTGTCCATGATAGTCCTGCTCTTCATCGCCTACATGACCGGGCGGCAGCGGGAAGTATTCCGGACACACCAGAAGCTGATCCAGCTCCAGAAGGGAACTGACAAGCGCATGCGGCAACAAACCGAGCGTATCTACGCCCTTTCAAGCGTGGGCCGCTTGATGGGGAAAATAAGCGATCTCCACCAAATATTCGACTACATAACCAATATGTGCGAGCAGACCTTCTACTGCCACCGCGCATCCCTCATGCTGTACGACAGAGAGGCCGACGAGCTCATGGTGCAATCGGTCAGCGGGGATATACAAGAAGACATGCTCGGCGCGAAGCAGAAAATCGGCGAGGGACCCGCCGGCTGGGCCGCCTCTAACAGGCAAGCCCTGATCCTGGAGGATGCCCGGGACGCAGAGAGATACCCTGGCCTGAAACTTACCAATCCTTCCCTCCTGTCGGCCATGGTCGTACCGATTATCACGAGAGACGAGCTCGTCGGCGTCCTGAACGTCAGCAGCAACAGCCCCGACATCAAATACACCGAGGAAGATCTCCTCTCGCTGTGCGTATTCGCAGACAACGCGGGGATCTGTATCCGCCATAACGAGCAGGCGGACATGCTCAGACAGATGATAAAGGAGCTCCGCGACAGCGATCAGAAGAAAACAAGAGAGAGCTCCCAGTCCAGCAACTGATAGACTCTGATTCCCCCCCTTCATGATTCCTTCGAGTCCCTCCTTCCGGGGAAACATCTCCCCCTGGTAAAATGGAGCTTGACCTATGAGCTCTCATTCGTTACAAACTTGATGCTTCCCGAAGACACACACGGACTCGAAAACCGGTCCGAGCCGCGGGGGCGCTCCCGATTATCAGAATGGAACGCTCGCCGGGGCACAAAGACAAGGAGAATCCGATGCATCTCAACGAAAAAACAATTACCGAAGCAATCATCAAACGCTACACGGAAAAGCTGCTCGACTCGTTGAAATGCGACGTCGCGATCGTCGGCGGAGGGCCATCCGGCCTCGTTGCCGCGGCAGAGCTCGCCGGCGCAGGGTGGAAAACCTGCCTTTTCGAACGGAAGCTGAGCATCGGCGGGGGCATGTGGGGAGGCGGCATGATGATGAACGAGATAGTCGTCCAGGAAGAGGGAAAAGAGATTCTGGATGAATATGACGTCCAGACACGTTCCTTCAGCAAAGGTTACTATACCGCCGACTCCGTCGAGGCGGTCAGCACGATCTGCTCCAAGACGGTCAAGGCGGGTGTACGGATATTCAACCTGATCAGCGTCGAGGACATCCTCCTGAGGGACAAGGAGGCCGCCGGCATAGTCATCAACTGGACAGCGGTCGAGATGGCCTCGCTCCATGTCGATCCTCTGACTATCGAGTCGAAATTCATAATCGACACTACGGGTCACGCCGCAGAGGTCATCAGGGTCATAGAAAAGAAAGATGATGCGAGACTAATGACCCCGAGCGGTAAAATAGAGGGTGAAAGATCCCTCTGGGCCGACCGGGCGGAACAGACGACTCTCGAGAACACCCGTGAAGTCTTCCCCCGGGTCTACGTTGCGGGGATGTGCGCGAACGCGGTCTTCGGCTCTTACCGTATGGGACCGATCTTTGGCGGCATGCTGCTGTCCGGCAAGAAGGTCGCCTCCCTGATCGGCGAACGACTCGCCGGGGAATGAACGAGCCTCTGCACGAAGAACCGAAAAGACCGTCATCCGTTTCCAGCTCAGCGCAGCCTCAAGAACCCAAGCGGCCGTTTCAGCAAAACCGATGATACTAAAAACCGCACGTGTCAGCCTCGAGCTGCTTCACACATTCCGTATCGCGAGGAGCGCGGACGATGTACGGGAGTCCCTGCTGGTAAGTCTCCGTGATGGAGGCCTTGCCGGGCTGGGCGAGGCGGCGCCGATTGCGCGATACGGGCAATCGGCCGATTCAGCCGCCCGGGCTATCGAGACGATCATGGAACCACTGCAGGGCACTACAGGAGATCTCGATCGCGATCGCATCTCCGAGATCATCGCTCCGCTCAGCGAATCGCTCGGGGGCGAAAAAGCAGTGCTCGCGGCCGTTGACATAGCGCTCTGGGATCTCATGGGAAAGCAGACCGGGCTGCCCGTTCACGAGATAATCGGACTCGATCCGTCGAAGACGCCTCACACCTCGTACACGATCAGCATCGACTCTCCCAGGATGATCAGGAAAAAGGTCAAAGAGGCCGAAAACTTTTCGATCCTCAAGGTGAAGATGGGGCTCGAGAACGATTACGAGATAATGGAGCAGATCCGCGGACTCACCGACAGACCCGTAAGGGTCGACGCGAACGAGGGTTGGACGAAGGAGGAAGCGCTCGACAAGATCCATTGGCTCGAGGAGCAGAACGTCGAGTTCATCGAGCAACCCCTGCCCGCCGACCGGATCGATGAGACCAGGTGGCTATCAGAAAGAGTCTCCCTCCCCCTCTTCGCCGATGAGAGCATAGAGACGATCGATGACATTCCAAGGCTGAAAGGCGCATTCAGCGGCATCAACATCAAGTTGATGAAATGCGGCGGCATCACAGAGGCGCTGCGCCTGATCGAATCGGCCAGGGAACACGGGATGATGACCATGCTCGGCTGCATGATAGAGAGTTCCATCGGCATCACTGCGGCCGCTCAGATCTCGCCACTGGCCGACTACGCCGATCTCGACGGCAACATCCTGATCGGGAACGATCCGGCGACTGGGGTGACTGTGAAAGAGGGACGACTGATCCTGCCGGAAGGGCCTGGGTTGGGTGTCGAGCTCCGGGACGATTCCATAGGCCGGCAGCTCAGGGTTCCGTGAATCGACCTTTTAGCCCGGCCTCGAACTCGCCTAGAAGCATCTCCGTAATCTCTATCGTCCTGCATTCTCCCGATCGCGCGAAGTAAAAGACGATCTCGCCTACCGGTCCAAGGCCCAGCTTCGACGCGGCGAGCGCGTAGAGCAACCCCTGGGGGCGGTATATCTCGAGCCGCCGATCGAGCTGTTCGGGCTGCACATCGTCGGTCTTGTAGTCGACTATACGCCATGAACCGGCCTCTTCGTAGATCAGATCCATCCGCCCTTCGAGGAATGCGCCCCCGAGGTTCAGCGTAAAGGGCACCTCCCGGTAGAATCGTCCGGAGGCTCTTACGGCCGCAAGGAGATCCGAACCGAGCGCACGGTCCGCCAGAAGCCGCAGCTTCTCCCCGTCACCGAGATTGTTTTTCTCCGCCACCGTTTTACAGAGCCCAACCGGGGCTTTGCCGGATCCTATATCGACGAGCTCCATCAGCTCGTGAAAGGCGAGACCGAAGGAGACGGCTCCTTCCTCTCCGCCGGAACCCGCTGCGGCGGCGAATGCCTTATGATCGACTGCACCGCTCGGTGTTATCACCAGAGACCCGCGGGCGGCGCGTTCTATGAGCCCGCCGCGTTCGGTCAGCCATTGCTCAAGCTCCTCGGTCCCGCCGATACACGGCTTTCTCCTGAACGGCTCGTGCCTCCACTCGATCTCCGGGATGTCGCTCAAGGCCAGTTCCTCGATGTACGGAGATCCAACGGCGACCCCATCGGCGATCAGATCAAAATAGGTCTTGTTCTTCGAATAGGATCGCGGAATGACGAGCAGGTCTCCCGCTCTCGTTGCAGCGACATAGAGCAGCCTAGCCTTTTCCGCCTCATCCCTCGCCTTTTCTCCCGCCTCGAGCTTTTTGAACTCGGAATTCATGAGATCCTTGCCGATCTTTAAACTTATATTCTTTCCTCCGCCGAGCACGGAACTGCTCCGGTAGACTCTTTGCTGAACGAGGTTTGCCAGGATCACGACGGGGAACTGCAGGCCTTTGGCCTTGTGCACCGTGAGCAGGCGCACCGCATCCTCGTCTTCCTCGACGAGCGGGGATTCCGCCTCCGTGCTCTCGGCCGCATCCTGTTCGCTGATCCATCGAGCGAATTGGCGATAGGAGAGTCTTCCTGCTTCGAACCGTCGCGCTTTCTGAAGGATCTTGTTGAGGTTCAGGACACGCTGCTCCCCATGAGGCCGGAGCAGCGAGAACTCGAGAAAATTGGTCGCGCGCAGGAGTTCGCGCACCGTGCCGGCGGGGCCAAGTATATTCCGTCCCCCGTGCAGCCGGGCCAGTAGATCGAATGCCGAGCGGATGACCGGAAATGAGGATTCAATCTCTATCCCCGGCTCGAGATAGTTGAAGACACCACCCGCCGCCTTGAAGAGAAAGATCTCCTCGTCGCTGAAGCCGAAGAGCGGAGACCGCAGAGCCGCGATGAGCGCGATCGAATCCCATGGATCCTCGATAGCTCGAATCGCCGAAGCGAGATCTCTGACCTCCTGCCGCGTGTAGTAGAGCTTGCCACCCTCGATGATGTAAGGAATCGCGGCACGGCGCAGAGGCTCCTCGTAATTATCGATACCCGTCGTACCAGGGTAGACGACGGCGATATGCCGGTAGGCGATTCGCGCCCTTTCCTTCGTGTCCGGATCGATAACGGTGCGGTCTCCCTCCACGAGATGCCTTATGAGCCGGGCGATCGCGTTTCCCTCGGCTCTTCTCACCTCATCGACCTTTGGCGACTCGCTCTCGAACTCGAGATCGAGCGCGATGACCGCCCGCTCGACGCCACGTCGCATGGCATGTATCGGTTCGTAGCGGGGCTGGTACTTCCCATCCCCGGGAGGAATGATGATGGATCCGAAGGTCTCGTTGACCCATTCAACGATCGG
>DAOUUU010000124.1 GCA_030667985.1 Candidatus Krumholzibacteriota bacterium | reverse complement strand
TTCGAGCTGATCGAATGGATAGATCCTTCCTCCAGCTCTGTTGTGCGTATTCTCCACAGATATGAGCGACGTTCGCGGGTGATGAACATTGTCGGGCCTCACCGCCTGCGGCAACTGATCGATCGGCAACAGTCCTCCCTGCCCGTCGAGTGGAAAAATCTGCAGCCCGCCGATCGCGGACGCCCCGCCAGCTTCATAGTTGAAGATATGACAATTGCGATCGAGTATTATCTCGTCCCCGGGCTGAGTCTGAGACAGGAGGGCAAGCGTATTGGCCATTGTTCCGCTCGGCACGTAGAGAGCCTCTTCCATGCCGAGAAGGGACGCCATGCGGCTCTCGAGTTCCTTGGTGGTCGGATCGTCGCCGAGGACGTCATCCCCGACCTCGGCTCGGGCGATCACCTCGCGCATCGCAGCCGTCGGTCTCGTCACCGTATCGCTTCTTAGGTCAATGATACGTTCTGACATGAGAAGGCCTCGCATGCCCTGCACAGAACAACATACACTCACTCTACATATAGCTATAGATAGAGTAAGGGATCAATGATGATGGGAATTCGGTGGGGCGGTCTATTACGACTGGGCCACCAGCTCTTTCAATTCCCTGGACACCTTGAAGACAGGAACCTTGCGATCGGGCACTGGGACGGGTTCACCCGTTCTCGGATTCCGGGCCATACGAGCCTTGCGGTCCTTGACCTTGAAGGTGCCAAAGCCCCTGATTTCGTAATGTTTTCCTTCGGCGAGCCCACGCGAAATACAGGTGAGGAATTGATCCACAGCCTCCGCCACTTCCTTCTTTGTGAGTCCTGTCCTGCTGGAAATGTTCTCGACGATTTCTGCTTTCGTCATGTTATTTTCCTCCTTCCAACCGCAGGATTTTAATCCAAATTTCTCGTAATCTAAACCTAACAACTTATTAAAGGATAAGTTAGAAGGTGTCAAGGGAATTCTCCAAGATGAAACCCGATTCCGGTACATTGAGCGCCGCTCGATATGATAACGGTTTCTGTCTGGCGGACGATCCCAGGGCCGAGCAGGATCGCTCGCCGGCGAAAATCGATCCGGACCTGACCGGCGGTTGTATTGCACATATCAATATCACCCGTTGCAAAAGTGAGAAAGATAACGATTAACAGAGCCTGTGAGTGTGGAAACCATTGGAAACTGTCGGTAGCGGGCGGGAATACGACACGTCGTGATAAATATTCTTAACGTGTTGTCATGTCTTGTGTTGCGATAGAACGCTCAAATAATTATTCCGTTTTTGGTATCCCCTTTGCACTCAGTAACTATCGCTGCGAGGTGGTCGCCGCCTTCACGAACCCGACCCTGCATCGTACTATCTCGCAGCACTTTTTTTATTCACCGCACATTCAGAATACGATGGCACTGAGGTATGATCCGCACGTTCCTCAGCCGTGCCGACGCCTTTACGTAAAGATCGACCAGGGTGTTTCCGTCTATCGGCTCGCAATCCCCCCGGGGAGTGGCTGGCTGGATAACCAGCGTCAGATCCTGATTGAAATCGGAGAGCATCTTGAACGCCTTCTCGAATTCGCCGGGATCGAATCCATTATCGATCACGACCTTGCAGAACAGTTCTGTGCCTCGCAGCAGCGACAGGGTCCGTTCGTATACGGAAAAGAAATCCCCCCCCCCGCAGAGGGACGGCAGTTTGATATCGAGCGATACTATGTCGACAAGATAAAGGATGCGCTCGAGTGCTTCGGGGTGGAGACCGTTAGTCTCCAGATAGTGCGGTTTTCCGGATCTCCTTGTCAGTTTGAGAAACGTTTCCAGGAAGTCGGGCTGTTCGAGCGGTTCACCGCCGGTAATACTTATCGAGTGGATCGTACTTGTCCGGCCTATGATCTGTTCCACAGTATCCGCGAGCACCCGGCTATCGACGGGATTATCGAGCAACCGGCCGGTTTCGATCATCACACATTTCTTCGTCTTCTCCTGTGACTCGGACGTGTCGCAGTAGCCGCACCTGAGACTGCAGCCGGCCAGCCTAACGAAGAGCTGGAGCAGACCGACGTACAATCCCTCCCCCTGGATCGAAACGAACACCTCGGAAACGAATCCGGATCCCGCCAATTCCTATTCGACCCCTCTCACTTTGCGGAGCGCGATCTCGATCGATCGGCACTCCGTGCTGTAACGATCCTGCAGAGCCCGTGCGAAACCTTCCGGTTCCACGCCCAATTCTTCAAGACCGACCGCCGGGACGGGCGCCCCGGCCGGATCGATGTTGATACCCAGATGAAAGACCACCGAGATTGCGCTATTCGTACAGATCGCGACTGAGAGTTTCCGATCTCCGACAAAGAGATCATCCCCATCGCGGCTCACGCGGACACCGCCAATCGATTCCTCGAGTATCTCCCGAGCCAGCCCTGCGAGCAGCCGGAGACGCAGGTTTCCCTCGCGCAGGCCGATCGAGAAATGCTCTCCTATAAAATGAAGCATCCGCACAGCTTTAATCGAATCGCCTCGTTCGGAGTCCTCGAGATCGACCAGGGCTTTGCCCCGGACATCGCATCGGCCGATGAAGGCGATCAGGCCGTCGGTGCCTAGGCCAGTCCGCTCGCGTATGAAGTGGCCGCGGAGCTGCCCGCCGTCGTAATCGATCCCTTCGCCCAGAAAACGCGTCTCGATTAACGAGTATCCCTCGGTTCCCACTACTACTCCTTCCCGAAACGAAGATGCTCAAACGCCTCCGTGCCCTTGGCTGCCCTTCTCAGGCGGGAACAGGACTCGCACCTCCCGCACATCTCGTCCCCGCCCCTGTAGCAACTCCATATCATGCGCCATGGAACTCCGAGCCGTAATCCCTCCCTTACAATATCCCGTTTCGACATCCCGATCGTGGGGCTTATGACCCGCACCTCATTGCTCGTGCCGTCAGAGAGTGCTCCGTTCAGCGCATCGATGAAACGACCGCTGTTGTCGGGGAACGATGAGGCTTCCTCCGCGTTGAATCCGACGACGACCGCGGAGCAGTCCAGTGAGGCGGCGAACGAAGCGGCGATATTCACAAAGATCCCGTTCCTGTTCTCGACCCATACGGCGGCGGCGAGTGAACCGTCATCGAGCTCCCCCGGACCGGGATCCGGCAGATCGCCCCCGCCCTCTATCAAGGCAGAACTCGAGATCCGACCGAGCCACGGCAGTTTAATATGCTCCAGGCTCATTCCGTAATGCTTCGTGACGGATTCGGCGGACTCCGATTCCCTGGGCGCCGCCTTCTGTCCATAATCGAAGAAAAGCCCCAGTGAAATCGTATAACTCTCACGGGCGATAGCGAGCGCCACAGTCGAATCGAGCCCGCCCGAAACGAGGGCTACGGCCTGCCCGCCGATCACTCCGCCCCTATTCACTGTAGCGCACCATATCTGTAGGGGTTTCCCAAAGCTCCACCATAGTCAATCTACCGCTATCGAACCGGACCTGCCCCTGCAGGATCCTGAAGACCTCTGCGGCTATATTCTCCGAGGTAGGATTGAGTCGATCGAAGGGCGGTATATCATTGAGGTGACGATGATCCAGCAGGGGAAGCACCACCTCGGAGACTCTCGACCTGAGTTCGAGGAAATCGACGGCAATACCCTGCTCGTCGAGCTCGGAAAACTCGTAATAGACCCTCAATACCCAGTTGTGGCCGTGAACGCGGGCACAGTCGCCGTCATAGCCGGAGAGCGAATGCGAAGAGGAAAACTCGACCGCTGTGGATACCGTGTAATGTCCAGGCATTAAATACCGTTCCTCATGAAGGATACTGCAATATCCGGCCCCATTCCCTGTGCAATTTGCAAGGAGTTCGACCTCCTCCACCCAACCTGACGGCATTAATGTAAATCTAAATCCTGCATATTTCAATAATTAATGAGATGGGTAACATTTTTTCGAGGATGGTACGCATTTCGCTCAAAATCATGTTTGAATCATAGCAGCCAATTCGTTCACAAAGAGTTACGGACATTTTCCCGACGGGGTTAAAATTGTTTCTCACCGAAGAGAAGGCTCTCAAGAAAATCGCTCAGGATCGCGAACGCAACGACCTCAAAAGGGCTCGTGACCGTGCTCTCGACGCGTATGACCGTTGGCCCCACAACTTCGATCTGGCCATGGAAGCGATACGGGGCTGTGTCGATCTCTCGGACAACCACAAAGCGGTCACACTGCTGAAAAAGGCGATCACAAGACACTCCAAGCATCGCCGGACGATCGAGGAGTACATCACCGACGTTTTCCGGAACAGCTTCAACCCGTTCCTCGGCAGCTTTCTCATAGAGATAATGATGAAGCGGCGTGACATCGAGGGCGTCAAGCATCTGCTCAGGCAGAGCCCTGAATCCCTGATCGAGGATCTGATAAAACGCTCGAGCATGAAAGCCGAGGACGAGAAGTCGAAACCCAAGTCCACATCAGTTGAAAACGACCTCCTTCTCGGCATGCTCTACATAGAAAACAAGCATGGCGAAAAAGCGGCGGCACCGTTCGGCAGAGCGATCGTCGCCGAGCCCGATTGCGCTCAATCGATTGGAACCATCCTGGTTGAGCTCGAAAGAGAGATGCCGGGAAACGCCGAGGTGAAATTCCAGCTAGCCCGGACATCCCTGTTCCTGCACCACCCGGACAAGGCGGAGTCGCGGTTATTCCAATGCCTCGATCTTGATCGGCCGCCCCTTGAAAAGATCGAAGAGACACTTGAACTGGCGGAGGAACAATCCAAAAATTACAAGCTCCTCAAGGGCGAGACCCTTATCAGGCTGGGGAAAACAGATCATGGAGTGAGCCTCGTCTTTCAGTATGTTTACGGCACCGACCGAGAGGGTGCGAGCGGCGAAACTATGAAATTGTTCCCCCAGGAAGAGGACAATCTGGCTCTTGCTCAGAATCGCCTCGAAGCCCTGCCCGAAGAAGCCTTCACCGATCCAGATGTAGCATTCCTCTACTGCGATATCGCAGGGTCGAGAGGTCAAGCCAAGGGTGTCGCGAAAATCCTAGCAATCCTCAGCGGATCCGACCCGTCTCATGCACCGAGAATCGCCGAATGGCTCGAGAGCGCGAATGAGCATGCCCACTCGGGCGCATCGAGAAAGCTCCAGGCCAAATTCTACCTAGCCTCGGGCGACTGGGAAAAAGCGGCAGTGGCGGCCCGGGCGGCAATCGACGCGGAGAAGGGCCTCCTGCTTCCGATCCTGGAAATGATAAAAGAAACCGTGAAGAAATCGGAAGATCCGCTGCTGCTCTCCCTGCTCGCCGAACTATACGCGAGGGCCGGAGACGGAGAGAGCGCCACCGAAGTGCTTGACGACTTGAAGGAGAGGGATGCGATCGCCAACGACGACCTTCTCAACCTCTCGGGAAAGATCATGAAGCACGCCGGCGTCAGCGTCGAGGGCGTAATGCACAGCATCGAGGCCGGCATCGATGGAGGATCCATTATCGACGCGGCCCCCTATGTTCAGGCACTGTTCGTCGAACAACCCCACTCGGTGGATGAATTGGCCGATGCGCTCCGACAGAGGGCCGAGGATGACAAACGATACTGGCCGGCTCTGGCCGGCCTGCTCGACTACATGTCGAAAAACGAGCGGCTGCCTAAATCCATGAGTTTCCTGAATGCGATCGCGCACCTCGAATCGGGTGCCGTCGAAAAAGCTATATTCGAGTTCGACCAGCTTCTCATGCAGGACAACGAGTTGCGTCACGACCTGATCCGGATCTACGAGAAGGCCGCCGAACAATACAGCACGAACGCCACACTCCACCTCGCCCTATATCAGCTCCATCTCGAGGACGAGCAGCTGCCGCTCGCCTCTCACTACCTGTGCCGCGTCATAGAGATCGATCCGGAACAGGTGAAGGATGTCCTGAAACGGTTCGACATGCTCGTCGAGAAGGATCCGGAAAATATCAAGATATGGGAGGAGATGCTTAAAGCGGCCCTGGCTTCGAACAGGATCAGTCTTGCCAGAGAGATCCTGAAACGCGCGATTCAGACGCTTCCCGAGAGTCAGGCCGCCGCCCTCCATGTCTACGGGACAGAGGTATCCATAAACGACGGGAATTTCGATGACGCTCTCCGATGCATAGCCGTGGCTCTCACAAGCGATAATGTAGACTTGAGATCTATCGAGGAACAGCTCGAACAGATCCTTATGACCGACCCGAACAACCAGGAGGCGAAATTTCTCCTCGGAGACGTCTATCTCCGCCTGGGCAAAGACGAAAACGCCGTGGCGGCATTCAAGGATTGCATGAGCATCTCCTCCGCGTATGGCGAGAAAATACAGGAAAAGATAGA
>DAOUUU010000160.1 GCA_030667985.1 Candidatus Krumholzibacteriota bacterium | reverse complement strand
TCTTTTTGCTTCATCGCTCTCTGCAGGGCAGCCGGCGTCCCTGCACGTTACGTAGGCTCCCTAGTGGTCCGCGGCGACGACGCGAGTTATGACGACGTGTTCCACCGGTGGAACGAGATATACCTGCCCGGGTACGGCTGGGTCCCGATCGACGCGAATGCAGGCGACAGGGATCTCCCCGCCGACCAGGGTGCCGCCTTCGGAGGTATCTCGAACAGATTTCTCGTGACGACTGAAGGCGGAGGCGGTTCTGAATATCTCGGCTGGAGCTACAACCACGAGAACAAATGGATCTCATCAGGGAAATGTTCGGTGCGGTTTGAAACAATCGCGGAGTGGGAACCTCTGGACGAGTAAAACATCGAACAGGCTCTTAAGCGAGGATATGTTTACCCCTTTACGCATATTAAGGGTTTAAGTCTGACGACCCGTTTGTTGACCCCTGCGCCTTCCATGATGGAAACGACACGGTCGACATCCTTGTACGCTCCGGGGGCTTCCTCTGCTGCTCCCCTTTTACTGTGAACCATGACTGTGATCCCTCTTTCGCCGAGATCCTCTATGACTCTCTCTCCTCGGTATTCCCTCAGCGCCTGCTTTCTCGATTTTTTTCGGCCTGCGCCGTGAACAGCGCTTCCGAAGGTCTCCTCCATCCCCCTCTGTGTCCCAACGAGAATATATGAAGATGTTCCCATCGTTCCGCCCACGATAACGGGCTGACCTACTTCACGGTAACGCTTCGATACTTCGGGCCTTCCAGATCCGAAAGCCCGTGTAGCGCCCTTGCGGTGAACGAGCAGCAGCTTCTCTACGCCCTCTATCTTGTGTCTCTCGAACTTGAGGTTGTTGTGGCCGACCTCGTACATCGTCCTGATGGCCGAATCGGATATCGAGAAGACGCGCTTGAACACCTTGCGCACCAGCCCTCCTATGGCCTGTCTGTTTGCAAAGGCGCAGTTTGTCCCCGCCTGTACCGCCGAGATGTACTGCTTGCCCTCCGGACTGTTTATCGGCGCCGCCACCAGCTCTGCTTCCCGAACCGGGATCTTGTATTTCTCGCTGGCCCGCTTCAGCACACTCAGATAATCGGTGCCGATCTGGTGGCCGAGAGCCCGGCTGCCGGTATGAATACTCACCACCACCTGCTTCTCGCCCAGACCGAATACATCCGCCGTACGATCATCGTAAACGGCATCGACATACTGCACCTCGAGGTAATGGTTGCCGGAACCAAGCGTTCCGACCTGTTTCAGCTGCCTGTTCTTTGCGTGAACGCTTACTGCTCCAGGGTCAGCTCCATCAACCGTCCCATTCTCCTCGACATACTCCAGGTCCTCGCCTATCCCGTACCCCCTGTCGAGGGAAAAACGCGCGCCCTCGACTAATAGCCGGTCTACCTCCTTGACCGAGAGCTTCAGCTTACCCGTGGATCCCAGTCCCGCTGGTACTGACATGAACAGTGCCTTCGCCAGCGTTTCCTTCTCTTTCTCTACTTCTTCTAGCGGAACATCGATCACAACGGTTCTGACGCCGCAGTTTATATCGAATCCAACGCCGGCAATGGTCACGACTCCCGTCTCGGTGTCGAATGCTCCGACACCACCGATCGGAAAGCCATATCCCGGATGTATGTCGGCCATCGCGAGGGAGGCTTTTTCGATACCTGGAAGACACGCGACATTCTTCACCTGTAGAAGTGCATCCCACTGCTTGCTCTTGCTCTCCTCAAGCAGGAATTCAATGGACTCCCGATCGGCGTAGATCCGGCCTGGGACATTCATCTCGCCCTCTTTCGGGATCTCCCAAATATAATCGGTCAATCGCCTGACTTCGACCCTGGCCATAATCCATCACTCCTATAGATCTACAACACAACAGCCTTCCCAACGTTCATTCTCATCCTTCACTACATTAGCTCCACAGTATGTCGCCGCCTTGACCTCCGCGAGCAACCGGTCGCGAACATCGTTTCTTGATATGCCCTTCGCCCCACCCCTCAGTCGGAACACGCCCTCGTGCTCCTCAATAGAGTCAACACGAACGGAAAGGAAAGCCAACTCCACGATATCCGCATCCAGCAAGAGCTTATTGAGAAACTCTATCAGCAGCTCTGTCAGCGTTTGCCCTTCCACTTCGAAATGGACTTCTTCGGCCGGCTTCAATCCAGCACCGTCGATAATCAGCTCGAACATAGCGAGAGCAGTCTCCTCGAACGCTTGTTCGACAGCGGATCCCCAACCCCGGATACCCATATCGGCCGTATGCTCGATCGTATCGTGTCCTCTAACCGGCATCCTCATCCGTCTCTTTCTTCGGATTGTAAAATCTTGCGGATCGTTCCATATCAAACAACAAATTCATCTATTGAAGAGGAAATGAATCACATCACCGTCTTTCACGACGTAGTCGTGTCCCTCCGTCTTGAAAAGACCGTGATGCTGCACTTCCGACTTCGAGCCGTACCGAATGAGATCGTCGAATCCCATCACTTCAGCCCTTATGAATCCCTTTTCCATATCGGTATGTATCTTGCCGGCCGCTTCGGGCGCCTTTGTCCCGGCGATTATCGACCATGCCTGCAGTTTTTCGTGAGCGGTGGTATAGTATCTTATGAGACCCAGCATCTCGTGGCAGCTCTCTATGAACCTGCGCTTCGCGTCGAGGTTTAGTCCAAGCTCCTTCATGAATTCGTCCCGCTCATCCGGCTCGAGCTTCAAGATCTCCTCCTCTATCTTCGCCGAAACGACGAAAAGCTCTCTCCCGGGAAAGCGATCGCGCACCATGCCGCATAGCTCATTCTCTCCGTTTGGATCCTCTTCACCCGCATTCATCACCAGAATCACAGGCTTGTCGGTCAGCAGTTGAATCTCCTTCAACATATCGAGTTCGTTTTCGGTCAATCCTTTCCTCGAGACCCTCTGCTCGTTCGAGAGATTTTCACGTAAGCGCATCAGGAATTCGAGCTCTTTACGTTCCTCCTTCTTCTTCGCCTTGGCCTTGTCCCGCTCCTTCTCGATCCAGCTCTCCACACGCTCGATGTCAGCGAGAAATAGTTCAGTATCAACGATCCCCAAATCGCGTATCGGGTTGGCGTCACCTCGAACATGACTGACTCCTCCCCCTTGAAAACAACGAAGCACATGGGCCAGAACATTCGCTTCCCTGATATGATGAAGAAACTTGTTCCCTAGACCCTCCCCCCTGCTCGCTCCCTCGACGAGCCCGGCTATATCTATATAATTTACCGTCGATGGAATCACCTCATCGGGCTCCAGAATACGATTTAACTCGGCAAGCCGCCCATCCGGGACAGTCACGGTTCCCTGGTTGCAGTCTATCGTGCAAAAGGGATAGTTCGAGGCTTCCGCCCCGGCATTCGAGAGAGCGTTCAGCAGTGTCGATTTTCCCACATTGGGCAAACCTATGATACCGATCGATAAGGACATCTCTGTCTCACTTCCCGCCTTATCACACGCAGTGTTTTAATGTACCGCCGGGACGCCCGGGGACAGGACCTGCTTGGTCACGCCTACGGCATCAATGATAGAACAGAGCCGCATCCCTGTCAAAATCCAATTGTGCACGGTACCGGAATATTTATAAATCTTTGCCAGAAAACCCCATGCTTTTAAGCATGGGGATGAATGGCACAAGCTCGAAGGACTGCTATGCAGGCCTGAGAGATAAATGTATAATCC
>DAOUUU010000058.1 GCA_030667985.1 Candidatus Krumholzibacteriota bacterium | reverse complement strand
TTTCTGCTCGATCGACGCGGGGCCGTTCGAGGAGACGCGGAAGATAGTCTACTTGAGATAGGGAGTTTTCAATAAGAGCGTGAGCATAAATTATTAATAGAATATTCGGCGATTTTCCATCTTTATACAATTACAAGGGGGGAAAGCCATGACCGGATTCGCACGCAGTATATTTGTCCCATCAATTCTCGTTTTTCTCCTAACACTCTTGATCCCGATGAGCCCGGTGCTCGCCGAAAAGAGCGAGAACGAAGAGCTCGCCGAGATCAGAAAAGAGATCTTTGAGAAGGGCTATCACTGGACGGCGGGCAAGACGTCGGTCTCGGGATTGTCCCTCGAGGAAAAGCGGATGCTGTGCGGTTGTCTTCCCGCTTCCGAACAGGATCTTGCTCAGATCCCAGCATTCATCCCGACCGGTGCTGATATTACCGATATTATCTTCGATTGGAGGGCTCTCGGGGGTGTGACACCGGCGAAGGATCAGCTCGGTTGTGGATCTTGCTGGATATTTGCTCCTGTTGGCGAGTTGGAGAGCCATATGCTGATCTACGATGGAAGACGCGAAGATCTCTCCGAGCAGATGGTTCTCTCGTGCCATACCACAGCGGGCGATTGCTGCAGGGGAGGATTTCCATGGGAGACATACAAGTTCATTATGGATGAGGGGATAGTGGACGAGGCCTGCATGCCCTACGGGAGCAACCCGGCTATCGATTGTGATTTCATTCAGTGCAATATCATGGGTAATATGGCTGGCTATGAGTCCGTGACGCATCATGTCGATGTTATCAAAGAGGCGCTTCTCAGGGGGCCGGTGACGACTGCATTCGATGTCTACTACAATTTTTTCTATTATCAGGATGGATGTTATGAAGGGCCATCTGGGGCCTATATCTCGATGCACGCGGTTGCAATAGTGGGGTGGAACGATGCGATGTGCGGCGGCGAGGGCGCATGGATCTGCAAGAACAGCTGGGGCGAGGACTGGGGAATGGATGGGTTCTTCTATATAAAATACGACTGTTGCGATATCGGAGTGGGCACGACACAGATCGTCTACGAACAGAGTCCGGCAAAGCTGATAGTAGCCGCACCGAACGGTGGAGAGACGTTCATAGAGGGCAGCGATTGCAATATATCGTGGATCTTAGACCGTCACCGCACGATTCCAGACGCTATCAATATATACATGAGCATCGACGGAGGAGCACGGTACCCGTATCTTGTCGTGGAGGGACTAGAGAGCGGAAGCTTCTTCGAGTGGAAGATCCCGACTGTTCCGACAAGCAAAATGAGAGTGTTGATCGAAGCCATTGTGGATGGCGTCGTGGGCGGTATGGATACGAGCAACGAGGTCTTCATGACAGGGCCGGATTACCTGTGGCCGGAAGTGACCGTTCTCTACCCGAACGGGGGCGAGACGTTCGCTCCGGGCGATACGGTCTGCATCGAGTGGATCGCGACCGATAACGCCGGCATCGATTCGGTCAATATCTACTACTCCGAATACGGCAGCTACGTCTATATACCCATCGCCGTCGGTGAGGAGTTTGAATCGCCCTACTGCTGGGTTGTTCCTGAAGGCATAGCCGAGGATTGCATCATAAAGATAACGGCCTACGATCCTAGTCTCTGGAAGGACACCGACCTGAGCGACGGCCCGTTCCACATCGATCAATCAGTCACGGGCGATGAACCGGAGGGCCCGCCCGCGTACACGAACCGTCTCGAGCAGAACTATCCTAATCCATTCAACGGGACGACGACAATCGCATACTCGGTCGCCGAGCGCTGTGATGTCACTGTTCGGATCTACGATACGGCCGGCAAGCTAGTGCGGATTCTCGAGCGCATGGCGAGGGAGCCGGGCAGATACGAGACCGTATGGATGGGCACAGACGCGGAGGGGCGCGCCGTAACATCGGGTGTCTATTTCTGCTCGATCGATGCGGGGCCGTTCAAGGAAACGAGAAAGATAGTCTATCTGAGATAACGGGCATTGTTCAGGTAGGACACTCGTTAATTGACTTGTGCCCCAACTTAAAGCATATTAAGTGCGTAGGGCGATAGTCGATGTGGCTGTCGGGTTTCCCACCAACCCCATATTCATGAAGTTTTAGCAGTAAACCGTGCGCAAGATATCGAAGGAGAGGCGGGATTTGCTTCAAGCGGAGCAAAGTCGTTGGCGTATCACCGTATGCAAAACAGAGGGAGGTGAATTGCATGCTGGAACTTTTCAAGGTTTCCTATCTTCTGGATTTCGATGAGGATAAGTTCGAGAGTTGGGGAGGGTGTGTACCGGGCGATCTTTGTAAGCCGGATGGATGCAAACCGTATCAGAATCCATGCGCCCCGTTCGAGGACTAGATCATTAGTTCTTTTTGTTTTGTTTTATGCGCTCCAGCTCCTTGTCCGTAAAGGCCGAGGCGCATATCATTATTTCATTATTCAATAATAATTATTTATGCAATAATACCCGCCTATGGAATCAAAACATACAGGGAATTGCGAAAAACAATCCCGCTCACGATTGAGAATTATTGTCGACAAAGCCTTCGGGCCGATAGGATACCCCTGGCGACTGAGATATTTTATCAGGAGGTACTATCCTCATCTGATAGGTCTCGGCGTGCTCGGTGTGGTCATCTCCGCGAGCAGCTATATCACGCCGCTCATCACGAGACAGATCATTGATGTCGCATATCCGGCTCGGGACCTGCGCCTATTCTTTATACTGAGCGGCTTCATGATCGGCCTCAACGTGCTGTCGGTGGCGCTGGGAGCCTACCGAAGCTATCTCAGGACCTACGCGAGGAGCCTGATCTCCTACCGAGTGAGGATGAAGGTATTCAGGGCTCTCCACAGGGTGCCCGTCTCCTATGTCGAGAGCCACCAGTCGGGGATGTTACTCGAGCGTATCGCGCGGGATGCGGAGACGACCGGCGACATCCTTTCGAGCATCATGCCGAAGGTCATCTCGCTCGTTCTCACG
This sequence comes from Candidatus Krumholzibacteriota bacterium, assembly GCA_030667985.1. Lineage (GTDB taxonomy): Bacteria > Krumholzibacteriota > Krumholzibacteriia > Krumholzibacteriales > Krumholzibacteriaceae > DAOUUU01. The sequence continues at coordinate 12,923 of DAOUUU010000058.1, read as the reverse complement.
GTTGTCATTACTATAGTAATCATGGCGAAGATCAGTGCACTGGTGGCGCTTCTCGTACTCGCCTTCGTTCCTCTCTACTACATCTTTACAAGCATTCTGGCCGTGAAGCTCCGACGATGGCAACAACTCGTACGCAGAAAGGACGAGGAGCTCACGACCAAGACTGTCGAGGCTATACAGGGCGTCCCGACCGCCCGCCTCTTCGGCGTCGGCGGGTGGCTCAAGGCGAAGTACCGTGGCCTTCTCAGGGAAAGGATAAAGATCGCTTTCGGCATGCTTCGAGCCCGCCTTATCTGGGGCAACCTGGGGTGGGGCGTGAGTTATGGATGGGGTGTGCTACTCACCGTAGGTGGGTGGTATCTCGTATTCCAGGATCGTCTCACTCTCGGCGATGCGGTCGCGCTTGGTATGTATATTCCACTTTTGCTCAGGCCTGCTGACGAGGCGCTCAGCCTCTACCAGTTTCTCATATCCTCTTCGGTTCCAGCGCAGCGCTTGATCGAGGTCCTCGATGAGGCAGCAGCAGCCAGCCGCAAGCCTCGCAAGAAAGAGCACAAGATCACAGAGAACGTTATTCTGGATCATGTGACCTTTTCATATCCGGAGAGCAACTGGGAGTTGAAGGATCTGTCAATGGACTTGCGGTGCGGTAAATCCACGGTTGTTATCGGCGCGACGGGTAGCGGGAAAACAACCCTTCTGCGGCTTCTCGCAGGCACCTACGATACCTACAACGGAGATATCCGTGCCGACGGAGTGAGTATTCAGGATACTGATTTAACGGGTTACCTTCAAAACGTTGCTATGGTCATGCCGGAGAATTTCTTTTTCAGCGGCTCGATCATGGAGAACATGATGATCGCACGGCCGCATCTGACAGAAGAGGCTGTACAGCATGCGGCCGAGATCCTTGGCCTTCACGAATGGCTCGAATCGCTGTCGCATGGTTACAATACGCTGCTCGGCGTTGGGGGTATTCGGCTATCGTCGGGACAGCTGCAGAAGATTTCCGTTCTCAGAGCACTGCTCAAGGAGCCTCAGATCCTGCTGCTAGACGAGATCACATCAGCGATGGATGTCGAGTCTGAACGCAAAGTGCTCGACGGACTCGTTGCTCTCAGGCCGAAAGAGTGTATCACGGTTATCACGACACACAGGTTGACTCTAGCGGCGGAGCCATGGGTCGATCGCATCGTCGTACTCAACGAGGGAATTGTTGTGGAGCAGGGCCCGCCGAAGAAACTTTACGATGAGCATGGCAAATACTATGAGCTGATGAATCTCGCGGGCCTCGGAAAACTACTCGAATAGATCTCTTGGATGGGAATTATGAGCAACAAAGAAACAGGGCTGTATTTCGATTTCAACAGGGATGTGTTTCTCGTAAAGGGCGCAAAGCGCGGAGCGTTGCACAACCTTACTAACGGCGAGATATTCTCGATCGATCCTACATCTATCAAGGTGATCGAGGGATGTGAAGCACACAAGACCATGGACGAGATCGCGGCCGGCATCGAGGAAGTTACGAAAGACCAGATTGTGGGCTATCTGGAGCAGATCGCAGAAGCGGGGATGGGCAAGTTTGTCGATGAGCCCGCATCGGAACCAAAGATCGATATCAAGAAACGCTACGAGCAACTCGATTTCGCCTGGCTCGAGCTTCGCGAGGACTGCAACCTGCGTTGCCTCCACTGCTATTGCATGAGCACTCCGGATAACTACAAGCCGGATCGGCTGTCCCACGACGAGTGGCTCGGGCTGATCGACGATATCCGTGCTTTAGAATGCCGTTCTATTCAGTTCATCGGCGGGGAGCCTTTTCTATATGGCGAGAAGATCTTCGAGCTCGCAGAGCACGCTAAATCGATCGGCATCAAAAGGATGGAGATATTCAGTAATTTAACAACGCTGACGGACAAGTGGGCTGACAGGATGAAAGAACTTGGCATGTGTGCTGCGACCTCGATCTACTCCAAGCGGCCAGAGGTGCACGACGAAGTCACAACGGTGAAGGGTTCCTTCGAGCGTACCATGAGAGGAGTAAGCAAACTGAGAGAACGAGGCATCAAGCCGCGTGTCGCCTGCACCATCATGAAGCAGAACCAGGATTACACCGAGGAGACATGGGAATTCCTAAAGGAGATCGATGCTCCACGCCACCGTACTTTCGATATCGTGCGTCCCTCCGGGCGTGGGAACGACGCGGAGATCCTGCCCGACAAGTACTCGAAGAAACGCCGCTATAAAACAACTGCGCAATTTCTCGTTACAGATAGGAACACTTTTATCAAGCGTTACAACGGCAACAGCTGCTGGCAGGGGAAGATCGCGATCAGCAGCGAGGGTGACGTCAATCCTTGCATCATGCAGCGAGACGGGACGGCGGAGAACGTGCGCAACAAACCGCTGAAGGAGATTATCAAGGGGGACATACACAAGTACTGGGATATATCACTCGACAAGATAGATATCTGCAAGGATTGCGAGTACCGCTACGCCTGCCACGACTGCCGCGTCGTGGCCGCCGGGGAGACTGGCGAACTCATGGCCAGGTCTCTCCACTGCAGCTACGATCCCTACACGGGCGAGTGGAAAGATATCGACTAGATTTCTCCGTGTAAGATCGGTCCCTACCTTCGTTACCTTGATTTCTCGGGCCTTCGATCAGGATATTATCATCCATAATCATTATAAATATCCCCGTAACCCCCGATTTGGAACGGTGTTTGCTCTATTTTGAGCGACGGGGTTTGCATGCATTATTACGTTAAGTTGTACCAACATAATAAGTAAGAGGATAATGAGCAAACGCGATCAAATAGTCGTCGATTACGAAAAGGAAACCGGAGCGTCCTTTATGGACAATCTCACAGGTCTCTTTAATCACGGGTTCTTCCAGGTTTCCCTGGAGCGTGAGATAGTGAGATCGGAGAGGCACCGGGAATCATTCGCGCTGGCACTGGTCGATATAGATTCCTTCTCGGCATACAACAGGCGCTTCGGCTCCTCAAAAGGCGATCTGATACTGAAACAGATTGCAGTAGCTGTCAAAGACAGTATCAGGGAGTCTGACCTCGCAGCCCGCTATTCGGGTGATGTCTTCGCTCTCCTGCTCGTCAATTGTGATGCTGAATATGCCGCGTTGACTGTCGAACGGATCAGGAAGGCCGTCGATAAGATGTTCGAAGGGGAAACGACGGTCAGTGTGGGCCTTGCGAGTTATCCTGCCGATGCCGTCAACAGAGAACCGCTGATAGAGAAGGCTCAGGAGGCGTTGCTGCAGGCTAAACTTGGTGGCAAGAACAGTGTCTCCGCTGTAGGGCAGTACAATCATATCGATACCGGCACAGTTAACAGGGTATTGGTCGTGGACGATAGCCCTCTGAACGTGAAGCTAATGGAAGATCTCCTGAGCGAGGCCGGGTACGAGGTCATTACCGCATCGAGCGGTGAAGAGGCGATTAATCTTATAAGCAAGGTAGATGTCGATCTTGTCCTGCTCGATGTCATGATGTCTGGATTGGATGGGTACGAGGTCTGCCAGCGCATCAAGCAAAGCGATTCGATGCGCCTGTTGCCGGTCGTGATGGTTTCGGCGCTCAATGACAGCGATTCGCGCGTGAAGGGTATCGAGGCCGGAGCGGACGATTTTCTCACCAAGCCGCCTCTCAAGGCGGAGCTGTTGGCGCGTGTCAAATCCCTTGTTAGGGTAAAGAACCTCAACAACAAGCTCATCAGTATCGAGAAGGTTCTTTTCTCGCTCGCTCGAACTGTGGAGATAAAGGACAAGTACACGGAGGGTCATTCCTGGCGAGTGGCAAACACTGCCATGCGTATCTGGAAGAAGATGGGTCTTCCAGTGAGGAGTTACGAGGCGATACGTATCGGCGGGGTCCTGCATGATATAGGCAAGATCGGTATCTCTGTGGATATACTGAACAAACCCGGTCCCCTGACCGATGAAGAGTATGAGATCATCAGGAGCCATCCGGGCTATGGGCACAGGATCTGCCTTCCGCTGAAGAACATTCTGGGAGTAGCTCTCGACGTCATCCGTCATCATCACGAAAAGCTCGACGGCTCGGGATACCCGGACGGACTCAAGGGGGACGAGATTTCTCCCGAGGCGCGGGTGATGGCGGTATCGGATATCTATGATGCCCTTATCTCGGACCGTGCATACCGCCAGAAACTCTCAATAGAAGACGCGCTGAAGCAGATCTGGAAGGATACGGAAAACAACCATCTCGACAGGGATATGGTCGCCTGTCTGGCCGAGATAGTGACGGAGGGCTGATGCGGCCGCATGACTGATGCCCTTTCCATCCCCCAATCCCCTTACTCGAGATAATTCTCGATATCTACACCACCTTTCAAAACGATTGAACAAATAGCTGATCTGTGGTATAATAGCCTTAAATGAATGAAGATAGTCAATTATTGGCGGCTAAATTTTTCCTGCCCGATGCGGCAGGATGCCTTCCAAAGAGGCCCAGAAAGCAAGCACCGCGCTTGCGAAACCGTTAGAGCATGTGCGCTCTCTCTCCTGAGATCTGGGAATAGGGAAACAATCAGGTCATTGCATATCAATTCGGACGTCTGCGCGTAAGCGCGAAGTGTTGCATTCCTGAAGGAGGGGGATCATGCATGCGTATTTGTTCCGCTCGAGTCTTTGTATCCTAAGCATCGCTTTGATTGTCGGCACCGCATTTGTTTCCTCTGAGGCTTACGAAATACACATTGTGGGTGATGCAGCCTATAAGTGCGTCGATGGCGTATGGACCCAGACCCTGGAGGAAAGAATGGGGTCCATGACGGCGATCTGGGCCTTCTCGGAGAATGATATCTTTGTCGGGGATATGGACGGCATCGTACGTCATTATGATGGATATAGTTGGAACACGATATACGAGGATACGGCGCCCAGGGATATCCTAAGCATGTGGGGCACCTCGAGCAGCAATTTGTACATATGCTGTGGGGATGTGTTCCTGCATTTCGATGGAAACACGTGCACCGAGATATTTGGCCCCGGCGAGAATGATGATTATGAAGGTGTTTATGGATTCTCCGAGGATGACATATACATGGTTGCATATGACTGGACCCTCAAGAATCGCCTATACCACAATAGTAGCGGGAACCCTCTCGCCTGGGAGCTAGTCGATCTCCCGTCAGGGATTGCAAATCAAGATATGAATTTCACCGCAGTGTGGGGGAGCTCGGGCGATGACTTGTTCGTGACGAGCCGCACCGGGGATATCATCCACTGGAATGGTATGAATTGGCAAGAGATCGATAGCGGCGTCAGCTACGTTATACGTGATATCTGGGGCTCTTCAGGGACTGATGTTTTCGCTGTTACAAATAGCTCTATCGTGCACTACGACGGTGATACCTGCACGGTGATGTCTCATCCGACCATATCCAGCTTGCGATGGGTCATTGGAGATTCGAGCTCGAATGTCTTGACAGGGGGATTGGGCGATGACGTTCTGCATTACAATGGCAGCGAATGGGTTGCATTGCCGGGTGATGAGGTGGATTTCGGTGAGGATGCGTTCATGTTTTCCAGTGACCATGCCCTTATCGTCGCATGGGAAGGGATGATGTACTGTTATAACGGCTCGAGTATCGAGAGGTGCGATCAAGAGTATTTCCCTGTAAGGCCGCTCAATGCAGTGTCCGGCACGGGCACTGGGAACGTATATGCCGTTGCGAATGAGGGATACGTATATATGTATGACGGAAGTTCCTGGAGCGAGATGGCGCGGCCCACGACGAGCTATCTGCTCGATATCATTGCTTTCGCCGACGATGATATATGCGTCGGTGGGACAGTAGTGACTTTGCATTACGACGGCGTATCATGGGAACTGATGGGAGGAGATGAAACAGTCGGCGGCTCAATTTGGGGATTTTCCAGTGATGATCTATATGCTGTGAGAGGCGGCAGCGTATATCATTATGACGGTACTGATTGGACGCAGGTATTTTATCAGGCGAACACAAGTGATGTATCTTATTATTTGCTCAGCATCTGGGGCTCATCGGCTGACGATATCTATGCCGTGGGATACTGCAGAATCTATGACGACTATAGTGGATATCCGATAAAATACGAGTGTCCGATCATCGTTCACTATGATGGGATCGAATGGGCATTTCAGTCGACCGGTTACCCATGTCCGACCGGGTATCCACCAATAAACGATGATATACTAAGGGCAATATGGGGATCTTCGGCTATTGATATCTGGACCGGCGGAGATTTAGATATCGTCGACCCTGTTCTTATTCACAACAACGGTATCGAATGGGACCCTGTAACTGCGCCTTTTTCCAATTGCGAGGCGATATGGGGCAGTAGTACAGGTGCATATGCGTATTTTCTCGACGGCGATGATGGGGATGTCTACCTCTACACCAATCTGGAGTGGACCTCGTGGGATGTTACTCACGCATATATGAGGGATATGTGGGGGATCGGAGAAGCCGGCTCCAATGTCATAGTGACGGTCGAGAGCGACCCTGAAGGTAGGAAAATCTCGGTCGACGGCAGTGTTTACTATGACACCTTCAGGTTTGGAGCAGAGCCTGGGACAATCATTGAAATAAAAACCGAGTCACCGCAGGTGACTATTGGCGGCGCTGAGTACCACTTTATAGAATGGAGTGACGGTGGAGACATAGTACATGACATAGTGGTTCCAGACACGAACGTGACATATACCGCCTATTTCTATGGGATTGCTGAGGTGACTGTCATGACGGAACCCGAAGGTTTCGAGTTCACAGTGCTTGGCAGCACCTACTCTACGCCCTACATCACCACCATGATCTGCGGCGACGAGTTCGAGATCGGCACCATTTCACCGCAGCGTGATAAAGGCACCGACTACTACTTTGCCGAGTGGAGCGATGGTGGGGATATAGTGCACACAGCGACAATGCCCTTCCGCGATGCCGTGTTTACAGCAACTTTCACTGATATTATCACAGGAGACGAGGTTGAACCTGTACCACTCGTGAACGCGCTTCATCAGAATCACCCCAACCCATTCAATCCATCGACGACGATCACTTTCAGCCTGCGAGAGCGGGGGGCGGTCTCGCTCGCGATCTATGATGTTGCCGGCAGGCTCGTGCGCGTGCTGATCGACGACGTGATGGAAGCTGGTCCGCGCGATGTGACCTGGGACGGTCGTGATAACGCGGGACGGGGCGCTGCGAGCGGTGTCTACTTCTACCGGCTCGAGGCGGGCGAGTTCGTTGAGACAAGGAAGATGGTATTGCTACGATAGGGATATTCACAGGAGCAGCTTACATGAATGGAGACGTCATGCGAAGAGCGTATACCTCAGTGCATATACTGTTTATGATGGCCTTAATGGCTGTTGTCATAAGTGGCTCTGCTCATTCTTATGAAGTCTTTACTGTCGGTGACGTTGGCACATGTTTTCATAATGATGGGACTGACTGGTATAGGGTTACGGGCCCCATGTACGATGGAGCTGTATTTAATCTCAAGGTCTTCTCAGAAGATGACATGTACATGCGCACGGGAGGAAAGGTCTATCACTTCGACGGTGCGTCGTGGAATAGATTCTACACAGGAACGTACGATCTGTACGTTAGAACGATGTGGATGGAATCTGATACAAGTATGTTCTTCGGCATCAATGAAGGGGATAGCGCGGTAGTCCTGCATTATCATGATGGGAATTGGACCGAGAGTAGATTCTTTACGACGGACTATCTAGTCGGTCTTCACGGTACATCAGCAGATGACATATACGCTATAACCACGGAAGAAATCTATCACTTCGATGGTTCTAGCTGGAGTGCTCCGATTGCCATGGGAGGTTGGGAGACTGTCACTTGGAAGGTTGTCTGGTGTGAATCCTCCAATAGTGTTTGGCTTCTTGGTGCTGTGGACTATGCTTCTTACGTCATATTGCATTTCGACGGATCGCAATGGGAGGAAGATTTAAGGGTAGAATGGACATATCTGTATGCGTTATGGGGAGACGATGATGGCGTTATGTACGCAGTAGGAAACACAGGTATGGTCGGAAGGCAAGGTGTGATTTTCAGCAAGACTGAAAACTGGCATCAAGAGACAATTCCAGAAGTATATAAGTTTTATGCAATTCATGGTTCATCTCCCAGCAATATTTACGCAGTCGGAAGATTAAACGATGGCATAGATGTTGGTACTGTCTATCACTATAATGGAAAAAGATGGGTGTCTCTTCCGGAGCAATTTGAGAATACGTTATGTTCGGTGTATGCCTTCTCGAGCGATTTTATCGTAGCAGGAGGCTCGTCAGGGTACCTATTCACAGGCGCTGGTACCGACTGGACAAGAGACATTCCCGAAGTGACTACGAATTTCAAGAATGTGTGGGGGACATCGCTGGACAATCTCTATGCTGTCAGCGAAGACGGGCTGATTTATCGATACGATGGGGCTTCATGGAGCGAAGTGATAGTAACTGGCTCTGGTTACCCATTCGATAAGATATGGGGATTATCTGAGGAAGAGATATACACTATTGGAGATGAGGGCGTGTTCCTATTTAACGGGTCCGACTGGCAACAGATATACTCAGGCCCTACTAATGATATATGGGGGACGTCGAGCACCAATATATTTGCGACAACGATCATTGATCACTGGCACTCTCATCTTATGCATTATGATGGCTCCGAATGGACGATCCGAGTCTATTCATTCGACAAAGGCACTTCGCAATATTCTTTTGATAGTTACTGTACAGGCGTTTGGGGCACACAAGAGGGAGAGCTATTCGTAGTTGGACATTATTACGTTACGGATTCAGTTAACCAGATAGTATTTTATAATCCAATGATTCAGCATTGGGATGGTTTTTCTTGGGAGGAATTGGATGCGGGTGGGACCTTATGGTCGGACAGCTATACGCACGATGTGTGGGGTAGCTCTGGTGACTACGCATTCATGGTAGGCACTGTTGATGCGAGGATGTTTGACGGCGAGGCGACCACCCAGATCGGGAGTAATACTGAAGGAAACTCCGTTTGGTCATCCGGGCTCGAGGCGTGGTTGGCTCACAGCGAATATGGCGAAGGGCATATGATCTACTATGACGGCATCGAAGATCACATTATTCATTTGAACGGCTTGGCTCTGCATGGCGTGTGGGGGATCGGAGACGCGCCCCAGAAAGCCATAGTGACAGTTATGACTGAGCCAATGGGACCAGAATTCATGATCGATGGCGCCGTTTTCACAGAACCATACGCGTTTCTCGCCAATGTAGGTGCGACATACGAGCTCGGTGTCGAGTCCCCACAGATAAATGGCGACGAGTATTACTTCGGAGAGTGGAGTGATGGCGGAAATATTATCCATCCAATAATTGTGCCCGATACTAACATAACCTACGTTGCATATTTCGATACGCCTGTCTCCGTCACTGTCACGACCGATCCGGAGGGCCTCGATGTTATCGTACAAGGCAATACGTATACCTCACCATATATCTTCGCTATGCTATCCAATTCTGAGCTAGAGATCGGCACTTTTTCTTCGCAATCCTACGGCGGCACCGACTACTACTTCGACGAGTGGAGCGATGGTGGCGATACGACACACGTAGTGACGCTACCTCTAACAGATGTCGTATACACCGCAACATTCGTTGATTATATAACGGGAGACGAGCCTGTACCGCTTGTGAACGCGCTTCATCAGAACCACCCCAACCCCTTCAATCCCTCGACGACGATCAGCTTCAGCCTTCGTGACCGAGGGATTGTCTCGCTCGCTGTCTACGATGTTGCCGGCAGACTCGTACGCGTGCTGATCGACGACGTGATGGAAGCTGGTCCGCGCGATGTGACCTGGGACGGTCGTGACAATGCGGGACGAGTGGTCGCGAGCGGTGTCTACTTCTACCGGCTCGAGGCGGGGAACTTTACGGAGACGAAGAAGATGGTGCTGCTTCGGTAGATTTTTATGAAGATATTCTTGAGGTATTAGCTCAACCCGCGCTACCATTGCCCTTGCGATACATAGGAATTTAGGTTCCGACTGAGAGGAAGGGGGCGATCCGTATATGGTGCGTTTATATAGAATGTTTCTTGCGGCTTGTTGTTTGGCCCTGCTTGTCAGTATATGCTCCTGCTCGGGTGGAGGGGATGAGGCGGGCGTTTTTGTGAGCAAGGAGGCTGGATTCTCGATCAAGTACCCTGAGAACTGGGTTGTCTATGCCGAGGTCGGAAGCTGGATGCCGGTCGTAGAGGGCGAGAGCCCGCTGGATGACGAGGATGACGGCTTCTCCGAGTATGTCGCCGTCGACGTCGAGACGCTTCCCTCCAAGATGTCGGTCGACGAGTACTTCGATCACCACCGGAAAGAGCTTGCAGCCGAGAACACCTTCTTCGAGCAGCACGAGGAGGGAGAGGTCGATATCGATGGCACCAAGGCCAGGTATCTGCTCTACGACAAGGAGATGCCGGAGGCCTACTGGCGAATCCTCGCATATGTCATGGTGAAGAAGGGCAAGGGCTATGTAATACACTGTGCAGTGGAGAACCAGCAGTTCTCTCGTCACCAGGAAACACTCATGGAGGTTGCTCACACCTTCGAGTTCAAGTGATGTAATGCAGGCGTTCCGTTTGAACACACACTGTAGGGAGGAGGTCAGATAGGAGATTCGGGCCCTCTGCCGGGTCTGATTCTTGCACATATTATATGCGAGGCAGCATTATTTGTAATAGTTACGGATACGAAATGGGTGTCGGTCGGGTTGCAAACCAGGGGAAGGTATAATAGCAAAGAACAGTAATAGTTAGGAATCTAATAGTAGAATTGTGTGTTTTGCGGAGCGTATTTTTTCGCAATATGATGCGTTGTATATGGCTTCGTGGTGTTGTTCGTTCTGCAATACGCACCTGCAGTTCGAGGAGGGTAATGATGTTCAAGGATTATAAATGGCAGGTTATTTTAGTTTGTATTTTTATTGTCATATTCAGTATCGAATGCAGTAAGGAAAATGTTGTGACGCCGCCTCTGGACGTAGAGGCGCCCGCTTATGTTGCCGATCTCGCTGTGGTCTCGGCGACGATCACGTCGGTCACACTGACCTGGACGGCTCCCGGCGACGATGCAGATCAGGGGACCGCGACGCAGTATGATATCAGGTATGCGATGGAGCCGATATCAGACGAGAACTGGGAGTCTGCCCTGCACGCGGAGGGCGAACCTTCTCCCAAGGCCGCCGGTGAGGCGGAGATGTTTACGGTTAGGGGACTCGTTCCCGATGTGGAGTATTTCTTCGCGGTCAAGGTAGCCGACGAAGTGCTCAACTGGTCAGGGCTCTCCAATTCCGACGGCGCCAAGACGGCCCTCTACCGCCAGGGCGAAGGCACGTGGCAGGTGCCCTACGATACCGGAACCATCCAGGAGGCAATCGAAGCTGCGAGCCCCGGCGACACTGTCCTCGTTGTCTGCGGAACTTATTACGAGCACGATATCCACATGAAGTCGGGGATCGTTCTCATGAGCGAGACGGGCGAAGCGGATTGTGTCATCATAGACGCCGAACAGTCCGGCAGGGTCATGTACTGTGAGGATGTCGATGAAACGGCGATGATACAGGGCTTCACATTCACCAACGGCAATCTCGATCTGATGATGAACGGCGCCGGCCTCTACTGCTCCGGCAGTTCGCCGGAGATCGTCAACTGCGATTTTGTCAGCAATAACGCGACTGGGCACGGCGGCGGCATTCAGTGTATGTTTCAGTCGTCGCCGCATGTCATAAACTGCAAATTCACTGATAACAATGTTATGGGGCACGGCGCCGGGATCTCATGTATGTACGAATCAAACCCGAGGGTCGAAGGGTGCATGTTTACCGGTAACGACACGAGGTGCCACGGAGGAGCTATTTCGATCATAACCGGCTCTGCCGCCGAGGTGATAGATTGCATATTCACCGCCAACAGCGCGATGGGCGAAGGGGGAGCGATATCGTGCACATCCGGCGCGTCTCCGACCATAACCAGATGCACATTCGACAGCAACAGGACTATGGGGATGGGTGGCGCTATCGGCTGTAGCTCCGATGCCACGCCGAATCTCTCCTATTGCTTATTCGTGCACAACGTGAGTAATCACGGCGCGGCGATGTCCTTTTCATCCTCGGCGCCCGTTATAACGAACTGCACCTTTGCGTATAATGTGGCCAATCTCGGCAGTGTGCTTTTGAGCGATGCTTCGGTCACCGAGATACGGAACACGATTATCGCGCACAACACCGGCTCGACTGTCATTTGCCAGGAGGGCGACGCTCCGGTCCTCAGTTGCTGTGATATCTTCGGTAATTCTGAGGGTGACTGGATCGGCTGTATCGAGAATCAGTTCAGTTTCAACGGTAATTTTTCTGAGGATCCGCTCTTTTGCGGGGATGCGTATCTGGATGAGCCGTACGGACTTGCGGACAGCTCACCATGCGCGCCGGCGAACAATCCCTCATGCGGGCTTATTGGAGCGCTGCCGGTCGCCTGCATAGGATCCCTGTAGCGTCTTGCGAATTATAAGCAGTGTATTTCCTTGGAGAGCCGCCCGTAAAGGGCGGCTCTTTATATAGCGATTTCATATATTTCAACTATATCACTCGTCCTGATATTCCTTGCCGCGATTGCGTTTCAGCATACTTCGTTGTTTCTTGTCTTTGAGGCGCCTTTCGCGGACCCCCTTTGACATTTTTGTCTTCCGGCGCGGGCGTGGTCTCTGCAGGGCAGTATTGATGAGTTCAGTGAACCTCTCCCTCGCCGCCTCGCGGTTGGCGCTCTGAGAACGGTGTTTCTGGGAGGTGACACGGAGAAAACCCGCCTTGGTGATCCTCGTTTGGAGTTTCTTCTTTATCTGC
>DAOUUU010000123.1 GCA_030667985.1 Candidatus Krumholzibacteriota bacterium | reverse complement strand
TTGATATTTGGCATATCCTTCTTCTCTACCATCTCTTTCACCGTTCCATCCTTCAGTACTTCGCTTTACCGCAGCGGCCAGAATCCCGTTCCGCTACGATTCGTCGCTCAGTGTCTCGTTGCACTTCTTGCAGCGGCGTACGTTGCGGCCGTTGGCAAGCTGTGCCGTGCCGATCTTGGTCGGCTTTCCGCACTTCGGGCACAGGAGTACGACATTCGAAACAGTGACGGGAGCTTCCTTCTCTATGATCCCGCCCTTTTCTGCCTGGCCCGCCTGACGCGTGTGCCGCTTTATCAGATTGACCTTCTCGACAATGAGCCGGCCCGTTTGGGGGTATACCTTGAGGACCTTGCCCTCCATACCCTTGTAATTTCCGGCAACCACTCTGACTGTATCGTTCTTCTTGATCTTCATCTCTATCCGTTCGTGCTATCAGATGACCTCGGGTGCGAGCGAGACGATCTTCGTGAATTTCTTATCTCTCAGCTCTCTCGCGACAGGGCCGAAGATCCTCGTCCCGACTGGCTCCTTCTGCTCGTTAATGATGACTGCGGCGTTCTGATCGAACCGGATGTAGCTCCCGTCCTTCCGCCGCAACTCCTTCGCCGTCCTTACGACGACACACTTTACTACCTGTCCCTTTTTGACAGCTCCTCCGGGCATCGCGACCCTGACAGAGGCGCTGATGATATCACCGACAGACGCGTAGCGCCTCCTGGAGCCGCCAAGGACCTTGATACAGCGGATGCTCTTGGCTCCGGAATTGTCGGCGACAACCAGATTTGTCTGCATCTTGATCATCGTCGTATGCTCCTACTGTGCCCTCTCAATGACCTCGATAACACGCCAGCGTTTAAGCTTGCTCATCGGCCTGGTGGACATGACCTTCACCTTGTCACCCACGCGGCACGTGTTCTCTTCGTCGTGCGCATAAATCTTAGATGTCTTCTTGACGATCTTCTTGTATCGCGGATGCTGGAACATACGCTCGATCGAGAGCGTGACCGTCTTGTTCATCGCATCGTTGACCACCAGTCCGACCATCGTCTTCCTGGGTTTTCTCTTCTCCATGTACTCTCCTCGCCAAACAGAAGGCTCTCGCCTGCGGTCGCTTTAATTCTTTTCGCCGGTTTCGGGCTCTTTCTCTGTAGCCGGCTGTGTGAGCGACTTCTCATTGAGAATCGTTTTGACTCTCGCGAGCTCCCGCTTCGCAACCCGCACCTGCAAGGGATTGTCGAGCCGCTTGATTGCGAGCTGGATCCTCAACCGTGCCAGCTCCTCCGCCAACTCGCTCTCCCGAACTACCAACTCATCGAGTGTCAATTCTCTAAGCTCGACTGCCTTCATATCTTCAACCTCTCTATGCCACTGTATTCCGGGACCGCCCAGCGGCCCTCGGCCTACCTCTTTCGATTACCCCGCAACCTTACCCGACGCGACACGCCGCACGAACTTGGTCTTGATGGGAAGCTTGGCCGCAGCGAGCTGCATCGCGCGGCGCGCTATATCGGTCTCGACCCCTTCGAGCTCGAAGAGAATACGGCCCGGCTTCACTACAGCAACCCAGTACTCGGGCGCACCTTTACCCTTTCCCATTCTCGTCTCCGCCGGCTTAACCGTGACCGGCTTATCGGGGAATATTCTTATCCATAGCTTGCCCTGCCTATTTATGTGTCGCATGATCGCCACACGAGCCGCTTCGATCTGGCGGTTTGTGATCCACGCGGGCGCCTCGGCCTGAAGGCCGAACTCGCCGAAGCTGATCTTGGAGCCCCGGTAAGCCAGCCCTCTCATGCGGCCTCTCTGCTGTTTTCTGTACTTTGTCTTTTTCGGCATCAACATGAAACATCAACCCTTTTCTTTTCACGGGCCCTAGCGCCCCTTCGTCTCCTCGATGGCCTCTTCGCTGATCCTGCGCTTGAAATCCTTCGGGAAGACCTCTCCGAGATATATCCAGACCTTGACACCGACCGTGCCGTACGTCGTAAAGGCGGTCGCTCTCGCATAGTCGATATTGGCCCTGAGCGTATGCAGCGGCACCTGACCATCCATGTACCCTTCGGACCGCGACATCTCGGCTCCTCCGAGACGGCCGGAACACTTGACCTTGATACCCAGCGCTCCCATGCGCATCGCGGATTGGAGCGCCTTCTTCATGGCGCGGCGAAATGAGACGCGCTGTTCGAGCTGACCTGCGATATGTTCGGCCACGAGCTGAGCGTTCAACTCGGGTCTTTTGACTTCCTTGATATCTATGTGTACTTCCTTATTGGTCAGATGACAGAGTTCCTCGCTGAGAAAATCGACCTCGGCACCCTTGCGCCCGATCACCATTCCGGGTCTCGCCGTGTAGATATGCACCTTGACCTTGCCGCCGCGGCGCTCGATCTCGATACGCGAGACTCCCGCTCTGGAGAGACGCCGCTTGATATAGCGCCTGATAACGATATCCTCTTCGAGCCAACCCGGATAGTTCTTCGTTGTAAACCACTTCGAATCCCAGGTCCGGTTTATCCCCAACCTCAGACCGACGGGATGTGTCTTCTGACCCAAAATATCCTCCTCATTCTCTCTCATTCGCCGCCGACGCTCCGTCGGCGGGCAGGGCGGCGCCCCACTAAAGGGGACTACTTTTCTTTCTTCTTTTTCTCCGCGGTCACCGGTTCCTTGTGCTCCACGACCACGGTTATATGACTGCTCCTCTTACGTATACGGTAGGCCCTTCCCTGGGCTCTCGGCCTGATCCGGTACATTGTGCGTCCCTCGTCCACGTGGATCTCCCTTATTCCCATATCGCCCGGATCGAGCGAATGCTCACTCATACCGACGAGATTGTGCATCGCCGACTGAACGGTCTTCATCACGGGAACCGCAGCCGCTTTCGGCATGAACTTCAATGTCTCGAGTGCCTTCTCGACCGACTGTCCCCTGACCAGGTCCGCGACAATCCGCGCCTTCCTTGGGGAAATCCTCACGTGACGCGCTATGGCACGTGCTTCCATCTCAGCCTACCTCCATTCAGACTATTTTCTCTTACTCGTGTGCCCTCTATAGGTTCTGGTCGGCACGAACTCGCCGACTTTATGGCCCACCATGTTCTCGGTGATAAATATCGGGATGAACTTGTTGCCGTTGTGCACCGCCAGCGTGTGCCCGACGAATTCAGGCGATATCGTCGACCGCCTGGCCCACGTCTTGATAACCCTCTTATCCCCGGAATTGTTCATCAACTCTATCTTCCCGAAGAGCTTCTCATCGATGTAAGGGCCTTTTTTCAGTGATCTTGTCATCGAACCTCCAGCATTTCCGAAGCGTCTCCCGACCGCGGCCGGTACGCCCAGGTTGCGTTACCTCTTCTTCTTTCTCCTATGGACGATGTATTTGTCGGATGTCTTTTTATGTCTCGTCCTGTATCCCTTCGTCGGCTTGCCCCATGGGGTAACGGGATGGCGTCCGCCGCTGCTGCGGCCCTCGCCTCCGCCGAGCGGATGGTCAACCGGGTTCATCGCCACACCCCGCACCTTGGGCCTCTTGCCGAGCCAGCGGGAACGGCCGGCCTTGCCAAGCGATATATTCTCATGGTCGATGTTGCTGACCTGGCCGATCGTTGCGTAACACTCCTTTCGCACCATCCTGATCTCGCCGCTCGGCAGGCGGAGCAAAGCGTACTTGCCCTCCTTCGCCATTAGCTGCGCGTAGGATCCTGCGCTCCGGGCCATCTGCGCGCCCTTGCCCTGGACAAGCTCGATATTGTGGATAAAGAGCCCCGTCGGAATCTTCTCGATGGGCAGAGCGTTTCCGGTATGGATATCCACATCGGGACCGGAGACGACCATATCGCCCACCTTCAATCCGTGCGGCGCCACGATATAGCGCTTCTCCCCATCCTTGTAGCTGAGCAGAGATATGAAAGCGGACCGGTTGGGATCATATTCGATCGAGACGACCTTGGCGGGGATCCCCGTCTTGTCTCTGCGAAAATCGATCCTGCGGTATCTGCGCTTGTGGCCTCCGCCCATGCGCCTCATCGTGATCCGGCCCTTGTTGTTGCGCCCGCCGGTTTTCTTTATCGGCTCGAGCAGTGATTTCTCAGGCGGCTTCTTCGTCAACCCGGAAAAATCCGTTACGGTCTTGTATCTCTGCGCCGGAGTCGTCGGTTTAAATTTCTTGATAGCCATCTCTTACATTCCTTGATTCTGTTTTCAAAAGTACCGGGTTCCTGCATCCTGCGCGGCCCTCCCGCGCCTCAGTAGCCCGGGGATCCTACACTTGATCGAAGATGTCTATGTTATCGCCTTTCGCGAGTGTCACTATCGCTTTTTTCCTATCGGGCTTCTTGCCCTCGAAGCGGCCTCCGCGCATGAAAACAGTCTTCATCTTCCCGCGGAGGATCGCAGTCTTTACATCTTTGACCGTGACATTGAACAACTTTTCGATGGCGGCCTTGATCTCGCGCTTGTTCGCACGCGGGTCGACCTCGAAAACAAACTTGTTGCTCATCTCCTTGAGCATGGTGGTCCGCTCAGTGATAACGGGCTTTAAGATGATGCCGAACAGTTCCTTCATGACGAGAACACCTCCTCGAGGGACAAAAGGGCCTCCTTGGTAAGGAGCAGGACGTCCGCCCTTAAAACCTCGTAGGCGTTGATATTCCTCGATAGCATGAATTCCACGCCAGGTATATTTCTCGTCGATTTGAAGATATTCTCGTCAAAGTTGTCCACGACGAATAGGATCTTCCTATCACCGAGCCCGGACGTGCTAAGGAATTCATTGAACCGTTTCGTCTTGGGCTCTTCCATTGAAACGCCGTCCACGACGACGACATCCTCACCCTGGCCCTTGTCGGTCAACGCCGACTTGAGAGCCAATCGCTTCATCTTCTTCGGGATCGCGATCCGGTAGTCACGCTGATGCGGGCCGAACACGACACCGCCGCCGCGCCAGATCGGGGAACTCCGTCTTCCGGCTCTCGCCCGTCCTGTACCCTTCTGCCTCCAGGGCTTGCGGTTGCTGAAAATGACCTCGCTTCGCCCCTTCGCCTTCGCAGTACCGCTCCGCCTGTTGGCGAGGTACATCCGAACGGCGTCGTACAGGACCGCCCTGTTCACAACGCTCTCGAAGAGAGAAGCGGGAAGATCCACCTGTCCTTTCAGGTCACCTTTGAAATCGAATAATCTCGCACTTGCCATAACGTTTCCTCGTGCTCACCCACCTAGGGGGCTACCGTGAGCCGGAGCACCGTGTTCCGAGCGCCCGGCACCGCTCCCCTTACGAGCAGCAGGTTGTTTTCCATGTCGACTTCCACTACCTTCAGATTTCTTGTTTGGAATCGGACATGCCCCATGCGACCGGGGAGCTTCTGTCCTTTCATCACCCGTCCCGGATAGGCTGCCATTCCGATCGAACCCGGAATCCTGTGGGCATGACCGCCGTGCGTCTTCCTGCCGCCATGGAACCCATGACGCTTTATGACGCCCTGAAAGCCCCGGCCCTTCGATTTTCCCGCAACGTCGACCTTCTTGGCTTCCTCGAAGATACCCACATCTATCAGCTTTCCCTTTTCGTACTCTTCCGGATTTTCGACCTTGAATTCCTGAATATACCGGTATGGCGGCAATCCGGCCGCCTTGAAATGCCCGATGGACGGAAGATTGGCTCGGGTCGGCCGTATCTCCTCGAACGCAAGCTGAACGGCGTTGTATCCGTCCTTCTCGACGGTCTTGACCTGTACAATCGGGCAGGGCCCGGCGTGTATGACGGATACGGGTATACAGGTCCCGTCCTCGTCGAATATCTGGGTCATACCAATTTTCTTGCCGATCAACCCTAACATCGCTTCCTCCACATTCAGACTCTGATCTCGATGTCGACGCCGGCCGGCAAATCGAGCTTCTGCAGCGCGTCCACGGCCTTAGATGTAACGTTCGTTATCCAGATCAATCTCTTGTGAACTCGAATCTCGAACTGCTCCCGCGACTACTTGTTGACGTGCGGCGACCTTAGCACCGTGTAGATGCTGCGCCTCGTCGGAAGAGGGATGGGCCCGGAGATCTCGGCGCCGGTCCTCCTGGCTGTTCTAACGATCTCTTCGGCGCAACGATCGAGTATCGAGTGCTCGTACGCCTTCAATTTAATTCTGATTCTCTGACCATCCACCGGGTAACCTCCGAGGTCCTGTTTTTATTCAATGATCTCGATCACGACGCCCGAGGCGACCGTGCGGCCGCCCTCCCTGATCGCGAATCGAAGTTCCTTCTCCATCGCTATCGACGTAATAAGCTCTATGTCCAGTTCGACATCATCGCCCGGCATGACCAT
>DAOUUU010000164.1 GCA_030667985.1 Candidatus Krumholzibacteriota bacterium | reverse complement strand
TTCTGTTTTCCTTTATTGTTTTTAGTTTTGCTTTATAATTTAGTTCACCAGTTCAAAATCACCCGGAATCCAGGTTTTGTCGAACCACGGCTCCAGTGGGCCATAGAGTCGTAGTATGGTAAGATAGCTTTTTCCGGGGATAGTTTGAATCCAATTGCCCTCGTGCCCTTCTGGTGCCTTTGGCCCGAACCAAATCGTATAAGATTCATCATTGTTTGGTTTAACGGACGGATTGTTGCTGTCGAGGCCGGCTGATTTCTGGTCGGTCTCCAGCATTGAGCGATGTTGACCCGAATACACCATAAATGACTTCACCCCTTATTCTTCCCCCCTTCCATACTTGCCGGCGCGAGTGTCCGCGCCAACAAGAGTTATACAGCCACTTCATTTTCATGATATGCCGCCCAGATGGCAGCGTAAACCACTCCGGATTAAATGTCAACAACACGTACTTAACTCGCATATAATAATGAAATGCAGCCGAGATGCCGCAAGATACACTTGAATAAAATGGTGGCGGCGGTGGATCAGATATAGGCGTGCATTCCCCCGAGGAATAGATTCCCCAGAAAAGAGATGATGATGATCAACAACCCTACGATCGAGAGAATCGCGAGGCTCCTCCCCCTCCACCGTCCCCGAATGTCCTGATGCAGGAGAAGCGTATAGAAGAGCCAGATGACGAGTGAACCGGTTTCCTTGGGGTCCCAGCTCCAGAATGCTCCCCATGCCTTCTGGGCCCAGATCGCACCGGCGAACAGCGCTCCCACGGTGAACAGGGGGTAACCGATCCTGATAGAGCGTGAGATGAGCTCCTCGAGGAAGTCTCTCGAAGGCAGCCTTCCGCCCTCGTTGCGCCGCTTGAACAGATACATGATGCCCGCGCCTGCGGCCAGTATGAATGCCCCCTCGCTCAGGGCGGCGAGCGTCACGTGTATATAGAACCAGTAGCTCTGCAGCGCCGGCATCAGTTGCTTCGACGCCTCCTTCGGTAGCATCGAGGCGATGACCAGGACCATTACCAACATGGGCGAGACGACCACACCGAGGGACATCCTCCGTAAACGGGCTAATATGAAGATAAACGCGAGGCCGACCATCCACGCCATCGCGAGAGCATACTCGTACATCGTCGATAGGGGCGGATGCATAGTCACCCACCACCTCGCCCCTATGCCGAACGTATGGAAAACGAATGCGGCGAAGAAGAGGAGTGTAGCAACGACGCCCACTCGCCGTTTACCGATCGCCGAATAGAGTGTGAACAGAAGAAACGAGGCGAGATAGACCCAGAAAGCGATCCAGAACAGCCTGATGTCGATACCATTCACTATTTCTTCCCTCCCTCATCGATCGAAGCGCCCCGAAGAGACCTTGTGAGCTCCTTCTCGAGACCGGCTCCTATACGCGTGAACTCATCGAAGAAACTCACCTTCCACCTATACGAGACCGCTGCGATGACAAGACGTTCGTCGCTGATAAATCCTCCGAGGACCCGGTAGTTGAGTGTGTAGAGAAGAATGAGACCGACCGTCGCGAGCGCGAAGCCGGCCAGAAGAACATGCTCTCCCGGATTGTAACCGATCTGAAGCTCGGTGAAGAAAATGGGCCCTATATCGACGAGAAGCGCACGCACGGGATAATCGAACTTGGAATTGAACTTCGGGTATTCGAGAAACAGCCAGCCGCGCTCGGCCCGGTCGTCGCCTCTTATCTCGATCTCGAGGGCGGGATTGCCCATATTCATACCGGCCGAAAAGGGTCCCTGCTCGCCCATCCTGAAATCGGGCAGGAAACGGATCGCACGCACCGAGAGGTCCGTTTCCTCAATCCCGTATGTCTCTCCGGGCCGCAGCTCGATCATCCCCGGCTTCCCATCCCCACTCGCAATGCCGAGCCGCGCCCACTCGAACTCGTTCTCGAGCACGTAGTAGGAACTCTGGTAGATATTAAGCCCATCGTGCCTGAGCGGCTTATTCACCTCGATATCATTCGTCAGGATTGTATCTCCATCTGCGCCTATTACCGAAACGGTCGATACGTAATCCCGTATTTCACCCCTCTCAGTGGTAAGTATGCGAAAATCCCTGACGAGGACCGAATCGCGGATCCCGGGCAGCGGCAGCAGGTCCCCCGCCTTTCCATGGACGAAGGCGGTCCCCCCCCATAAGCTGCCGATCATCCCGCCGGCCGCGATAACAAGGATCCCGATGTGAAAGAGAAAGTTGCCTGCAAACTTCGACCTGCCCCTGACAGCGGAGAAGAAGATTCTCCCTCCATCTTCACCCGGCGCGGCCCTGTATCCTTTCCGCCTGAGATATCTGAGCGTCCTTTCCAGCAATATATTCTTATCGTCCTCTCGGATGGATCCTCCGGATCGATCTCCGTTTCCCCTTCCCCCGATATGCTCGAATAGGATCTCCATGTGCGGATCGCGGCCTATAAGCTCGCTCGGATCCGATGGCATTGGGGTACGCAACATGCCCCTCAAGAAACGGCGCCACCTGGTCAGGATACAGAGAAACAGAACGAGGAAGAAGAGAGCGAGAACAGCCTGGTACCAGAAGGAATGGAAAGGATCGTACAGTCGCAGCGATAATATCAGCCTGACCGCCGTTTCGCCCAGGCGGGCCTGGAACTCCGGCAACCTCTCCGGGAGATCCGGAGGGAGCAGCTCCGACATAATCCACCCCAAGGCGCTCGACCCGAGGAGGATCGATATCACGACCACAGCGAACCGGTGGCTGATCAGGTTTTCCTTCATCATACTCAGAGCGCTCTTCGCCTTGCGCCGTAGGGTAATTGTTGTATAAGTCGGCCTCATGATACGGGAAATATATCCCGCCTACAAGCAGATATCCGAAAGGAAAGTGTTTACTCGAAGCGCTTAAATGATAATATTCCTGTACTTGCTGCGATATGCAAAGAGTCCCTTTCAGCTGCCCGCGGCCAAGCGGACCGCAGCACGGATCGGCCATAAAGATGTCAATACAATCTGATAAGATCAAGCTCACAGCGGTGTTCCTGCTCCTTCTCGTCATAACGCTCTCAGCCGCGTGCGAGAAGGATGAGAGCGAAGGAAAAGACCGAAGGCTCTACCGTGTCCTGAGGTCGGAGGCGCTCACCCTCTATTTCGACATCTACCCTCTTCGCGGCTCGCGGATGTCGCTTCACCGGTGCGATTCCCTGCTATTCACCTATTCGAAAGAGGAATCGGAGGATATCACCTCACGCCTGAAAAGACTTCAGAGCGGATTCAAGAAGCTATCGGTCGACCCACTCGCAGAAAAGGAGTACGAAGAGTCGCGCCTGATCACCCGTTGGGTAAAGGGCGAGCTCTTCGCCCTCGAGCACCTCGAGGACAATAGAGGCAATCCACTTCTATACTGCTGGATCCTAGACG
>DAOUUU010000021.1 GCA_030667985.1 Candidatus Krumholzibacteriota bacterium | reverse complement strand
CTGCCCCTCAGCAAGGTGTCGCGTACCATAGAGGAGAAGTTCCGGTTCAAGCGGAAGGGCCGACGTGCTGTCTCTGCCCCCAGCCATAGACGGGGCGCGAGGAGGGCGCGCCGCAATAGACCGGATTGGTCGCAGACCCATGTCTGCGTGGGAGCCAGAACGGTTTCCGCTTCCCATCCCGACCGGTACGTCCTGGCACTCCTCTCCAACATCCTCGGCGGAGGTGTTTCCTCGAGGCTGTTTCAAAAGATGAGGGAGGAGCGCGGTCTCGTCTATTCTGTCTATTCTCATACCGGTTTCTGGCGGGATACAGGATCGCTCATCTCCTTTTTCTCGGTCGACGCGCGCAACCTCCGGGCTGCCTACGATATCTTTCTGGGCGAGATCGACGATCTAAGAGCCGGTAATATCAGGACACTGGAGCTCGATAGCGCGAAGGCTCAGCTAAAGGCCTCGGTCATTTTCGGGAGTGAGAGTGTCATCAACAGGCTGTTTGGTCTTTTCCGGAGCTACTATCATCTCAAGAAGTATATCGGAGCTCCCGAGATGATCGAGTCGATAGAACGTGTCCGTATAGAGGAGATCGCCGAGGCCGCGGAGGCATTCCTGGACAGGGATGTGCTCACCGTCACTTCCTGCGGCCCTAAGACCTTGTAAGCGGCGGGATTTTCAGCTATTCTGTCCTGCGATGACAAGATCCCGCATTTACGAAGCCTGGCGGTCGCTCTATATTCGTCTATTAGGTAAAGTGCCGGGCCGGAGCCAGGGGAGTCTGGATGATAGAAATCGGAATCAGGTACCTCGAGCATTACGAGGGATTACCGCCTCTAGTTCGCATGACCGTCGGATCGAGCGGTTTTGACCTGTGCGCGGCCTGCAGCGATGTGGTCTTTATCGAGCCGGGAAAGGTCGTCCGTGTTCCTGCCGGATTTCAGGTATCCGTCCCGCATGGGTATGAGGCCCAGGTGAGGCCTAGGAGCGGGCTCGTGCTCAACAGCCGGATAGGCATCTTGAACAGTCCCGGCACGGTCGACAGCGACTTCAGGGGTGAGGTCGGGATCATCATGTACAATTTCGGCGATGAAGATTATGTGGTGCGGCGAGGCGACCGCATTGCGCAGATCGTGTTCTGCATCCTTCCCGAGGTCGAGCTCGTGAACGCCGACGAGCTCGACGAGACAAAACGCGGCTCGGGCGGTTTCGGCCATACGGGGTGATATGGTGCCTGCTCTGGCCGCAATTTCCCTGATTATCCCGGCCTTGGTTCTTATCTATCTCGTGTGGAGACGCCGCTTTGGGTTTCCCCCCGCTTCATTTCCGCGAGTACTCGCCTACCACAAGGTGGCCGGATTCGAGTTCGGCGGCACATGGATCAAGCCCGGAGGATTCATCTCGCAGGTCGATTTTCTTCTCGGGAAGGGGTACCGCTTCATAGACGAGGAGCGGTTCCTCGAAACACTGGATGGATTGAGGACAGGCAGCGACAGAGAACTGCTACTCACATTCGACGACGGTTACAGGGATCTGCTCGACAGTGCCCTTCCGGCCTTGGAGGAGCGCAATATCCCGGCTCTGATATTCCTCATCAGCTCATACGTGGGTAAGGAGAACCGGTGGGAGCTCGGATTGCCCGGTAGGCGGTCCAGGCATCTTTCATGGGATGAGATAATGGACCTGGCCGGAAGAGGATTCTCGTTCGGTTCCCATACATGCAGCCACAGAGATCTCGTCCGTATCGCACCAGATCAGGCCGGTTACGAGATCCGGCGTTCCAAATCAGAGATCGAGGAGAAGCTCGGCAGGCCGGTGCGATCTCTCTCCTATCCGTTTGGAAGAGTGAATCGGGCAGTCGCCCGCGAAGCGGAGGCAGCCGGGTACAGGGCCGCATTCTCGCTCTATCCCCCCGGTCCGAACGACCGCATCGACAGATACGCCCTTCGCCGCGATGGCGTATATATCATCGACACGCGCGTCAGTCTCAAGATCAAACTCGGACGCGGTCCCTTCTTCTGGTTGGAAGACATAAAGGGGCGGGCGATCAACGCGGTAGCCGTGCTGACCCCGTTGCTCAAACGCTACTGATTCCTCGAGAGAGAGTAGGAGAGGCCGTTTTCGGTCGTGTGGTATGTAAGCCCTTGATGCTGTGCTTCGTCGAGTGTCCGCCGCAAAATGATCTTTTTGGCCGCCAGGACTTCCAGGGAGATGGGGTAGGTTCCCCGGGAAGCCATGTGCTCCTCCAGTCCCTGTTTCAGGACCGCCTCGGTGTAGCGGAGGTTCAATTCTCCGAGACCGTCCGCGAGAAGCGTCCCACTCTGATCGGTTGTCCCAGAAGGGCTTCCCATTGATGCCGCGCACCATCCGGGAGGCAGCACGATGGGAACGAGGTATTCACCGACGGCGAAGGCTGCGACGAGCAGCAGTATGGTAGCGAATGAGGGAAGCAGGCGCGGTTTGTGTTTTTTCTTTACAACGGCCTTCGGTTCGATCTCGACCGCTTTTTCCTCGACGGGCTTCTCGGTGATCTCGAGGAGTCCCTTCTCGAGCAGGTTCTTGAGAGCCTCGTACGTGCAGAACCTCGCCATCTTGGCCGTCTCTATGAGCCTTTCGATATGAGTATCCTGCTCCAACAGTTCGTAGATGAACTCTTCCTGGCGGTCCAGCTTGGGAGGTTTCTCCTGCGGCATCTCGAGCCGCTTGACCGCCATCTTTTCTGAAGTGAAGATTCGGAAAAGCTCGGCAAGTTCGTCTATGCGGCGCATGCTCTCCATCAACATGCCCTCGACCTTGATGGAGGCGCGTGACTGCACCCCCTGAAGCAACTGGGTTCCTATATTGAATTTATAATAGCTCTTGGGCCAGCTTAGGATCTCCTGAATCGTCTCCTGGATCTGATCGTAGTAGATGACGTCCAGCTCATCCTCCGAGAAGAATTTCTCCCTGATCAGGATGTCGATCAGGTCCATCTTTGTCTCGGACTGGATTCTCTCTATCCGTTCGGTCTCACTACGCTCGAGGAATCCGTAATTGGCCAGATAATTCTTGAGCGGGTCCCGGAGCTGACTGCGGCGGTCACGTGTCGAGATGATCTGGCCGTCCCTGAAGTATATCGCGATGGTCTCGTCCGCCGTCACGGAGAGCATACCGGACTTCTTCTGCAGGGCTATGAGCTGGAATATCTCGCTCAACCCGAAATCCTTGACATTACCCTCGAGTGCCATGGCCGGACCTTTCCATCCAAGTGTTATAAGACGTCAGCCGTTTCCCACGGCATCGTCTCTTTCGGCACGGTTTCCGTCTTCCGTTCGTGTTCCTTCTTCTCTATGTCCCGCAGCTCCTGCGGGAGGATCCAGAACGGGCGGGAATCCTTCGGTTCCTTCTGCAGGAAGGAGACGAGGTAACTGTAAACGATGACCGCTACCGGGACGATCAATCTCCAGATACTTCCCGAATCGATCAACGATGAGGGATCTTTGAAGTAGAACCCTCTCCAGGCGAGAGAGGCGACCGCTATAAGGCTCGCCGTGATGAAAAATGTCCCGGCGAAGATCTTGCCCTGGTATATATGTGTTCCTCCGGGGAGGAGAAGGGTTCTGCGTCTCGCTCTCTTTGCCTGACTTTTGAGTATCTTCTGCCGTCTGTGGCGGAGTAGGGCCTCCATTACCTTGACGCTGCTCAATCCCTCCACGACTCCGGCGCAGTCGGGGCAGAGGCTGGCTCCGAGTTCTTCGTCGGCGCAGATGCCGCAAACCGGCCTGTCGCAGTTCTCACAGTTGAAGGTCTTCTTCGCCTTCGGGGTCTTGATACCTATCGTGATTGCCACTATTGTGGTGAGCACGAGCAGTATCCACATATAGTGGAACGGGAAGAGGAGAAAGGGTCCGAGGATCTCGCTGAAGAAGACTCCCTTCCTCGTCCGCCCCTCGATATACGCCAGATTCCAGAGATTCCTTACACTGAACCCCTCTTCAAATATCGTTAGGTTCCTGAACTGTGTGGCCGGATGGGTCGTCTTGTAGTCCTCTATGCCTAGCTCGTTCGCCCTTCTTAAGGAGTTGCTCGATTCGGCGAACAGCATCTTCTCGATATAGGTCTGTCCCAGGTTGTAATGGGCAAGCGCGTTCTCTCCATCGATCGTGAGAGCGTTCTGGTATCCGGCCAGAGCCCTGTTATAGTCTTCCTGCTTGAAGTAGACATTCCCGAGGTTGATGTAGGCGGGAGCGAAGTCCTTGTCCATGGTAACGGAACTGAGCAGAAAGTCTCTTGCCTCGTTCAGTATCCCCAGTCTGTAGAGGAGAGTGCCTACGGCGTAATCGCGGCTGGCGCCGTAAGCCGGATCTTCTATGCCGCTTATCAGGCGGAAGAGTTCGTCGTCCGTTCCACGCTCGTTGATCAGCGAGAGGCGCCTTGTGGCGCTGCCCTGATCAACGACGGGGGCGAGTGTGTTCGAGCAGGGCGCGAAAAAGGACAGGGCTGATACAAAGACTATCATTCCTATCAGAACGACCCTCTCCTTTGTTTTGAGCGAGACCCACACCGAAAGGATGAGTATCATGATGTATAGAGCGATGCCGATCCTCATGCTGACGAGGACGATCAGGAAGATGCCCCCTATCCAGCTCGCCGGCGGGAACGAGAACCTGGCGGAATAGCGCTCGCGGATCGAATGCTCGATGAACGGCCAGTACTTAAGGGTCATATGCATGAGCGTGAGGAAGAGCGTTCCTATTGCCGCGATCGTAATGATCAGAGCGAGATTCGCGCCTACCAGGGCCTGTACATAGAAATTCTGCGCCAGCCGTTCGAAGCCTTCGATCAGGTGTGGCAGGCAATTCGGATCGAACCGGAGCAGCTCGTTCTTTGCAAGGGTGAAGAAAGGATCCGGATAATTCCCGCTTAGATCGGCTGCGAGCATAAGTTTCTGACGGGCGCTCTCCCACTCCCCTTTTTCGATCAGATCGACAGCTTCACGATAGAGGATCTTCGACGGCACGAGCAGAGCGGGCGTGCCCTGCATTATCTGGTCATAGCTGTAGGATCGCACCCTGGCGTCTTCGATCTCCTCGACCGGACCGGCCGCCGACCGCGTGCAAAATGCGAGCAGCAGTCCTGCGGACAGAAGTATGGCTATGCAGCGTTGTATCATAATTGTCTGTCGGATATAGGTTTAAATATATCCATCTACCACGGACTCTACGTGTATCTGTCAAAACGCTTCTTTTTCAATGGATTCGGCAAAAATCGTGCCGCAGCTCTTAATTACCTGTTTACAACGAGAAAGCGGAGTGCTACATAGATAGGGCTGGACTGATCGATCTTCTTCGTGTTGATTGAGTTGTCGAAGAGGATGTTCTGACTGCGGGGAAATATGACGGTCCGGCCCCCGTAGGGAGGGAGCGGAATATGAGAACAGCAGAAGTGGCGGGTGTAGGAGAATTCTGCGGGCAGGAGGTCCTGCTCAAGGGATGGGTGTACAATATCCGCTCCAGTGGAAAGATACTGTTCATCCTGGTACGCGACGGCACCGGTACAATCCAGTGTATTGTCGAGAAGGCTTCCGCCGGGGGGGAGCTGTTCGATGCGGCGTCGGGACTCCAGCAGGAATCGTCGATCGAAATACGGGGGACGGTGAGCGAGGATTCGAGGGCTCCGGGCGGATACGAACTCCAGGTCACTGGACTGGATGTGATCCAGATAGCCGAGGACTACCCGATCACACCGAAGGAGCACGGGATGAACTTCCTCATGGATCACAGGCATCTCTGGCTTCGTTCATCACGTCAGCACGCGATCCTCAAGATAAGGGCGGGCCTGATCCGCTTTATCCGGGAGTTTTTCGACAACCGCGGATTCATCTGTGTTGATACGCCAATATTTACTCCCAGCGCCTGCGAGGGCACGACGACGCTATTCGAGACCGATTATTTCGGTGACAAGGCATACTTGACCCAGAGCGGGCAGCTCTATAACGAGGCGAACGCAGCCGCTTTCCGCAAGGTCTACTGCTTCGGTCCCACCTTCAGGGCGGAGAAATCGAAGACTCGCAGGCATCTGATCGAGTTCTGGATGGTCGAGCCGGAGGTTGCATTCGCCGAGCTGGACGATATCATTCAGCTAGGCGAGGATTTTATCGTCGAGATCGTCGGGCGTTCTCTCGAGAGTTACCGGGATCTGTTGACAGATGTGCTCGAGCGAGATCTAGCACCGCTCGAGCGTGTCCAGCCGCCGTTTCCAAGGATCAGTTACAACGATGCTGCAGATATACTGAAGAAACGGGAGACCGGATTCGTCCATGGGGGCGATTTCGGAGGTACCGACGAGACCGTTCTTTCGGAGGGCTATGACCGTCCATTCTTCGTGCACCGGTTTCCCGCGGCCATCAAGGCGTTCTACATGCAACCCGACCCGGAGGATGAGTCCCTGACTCTCTCGGTGGATCTACTCGCGCCGGAGGGATATGGTGAGATCATCGGCGGGGGCCAGCGGATACACGATCTAGAATTGCTCAAACGCAGGGTCGGCGAGCACGGTCTTCCTGAAAAGGCATTCGAGTGGTATCTCGACCTGCGGCGATACGGCACCTTTCCTCACTCAGGGTTCGGCCTTGGACTGGAGAGGACACTTGCCTACATCTGTGGGATAAAGCACATTCGCGAGACGATCCCCTACCCGAGACTGCTGAACAGGCTCTCTCCTTAGTTGACCTTGCACATATCATTTGCTAATTTAGATTGTCTTTTCTCTCGAATTCCTTCCAAGGAGGACATGATTTGACTCGGTTCTTTTCCCCTCTTCGCGCCATTTCTGTCTCAACATGTATCGTGATCCTGATCGCTCTCTTCTCGGCGGCGGGAATACGCGCGGGTGAGATCGAGGAACTCAATTTCGCCCGCAAGCTGCTTCGCGACGGCATGTATATAGCCGCGGCGGAGGAGTTTCTTCGATTTTCCGAGAATCATCCCAACAGCATCCATAGACAGGAAGCCCTCATCAACGCCGGTGAGGCATACATGAAAGCGGGTAGAGTGGGTGACGCCCTGAAGGCCTTCGACGCGTATATAGCCCTTTATCCCATGGGAAAAGAGGCCTGCAAGGCGACATTCTACCGTGGGCGTATATTCAAGGCTGTAAAACGCTACGGTGAGGCGAGCGGGGAATTCCTCTCCATCGCGGACCGGTTCCCCGAATGTTCACATGTCGCCCTGGCGCTGCTGGAGGCGGGGGATTGTCTCCTGTCGGCCGGGGAGGCAGGAGAGGCGGCGGCGGTTCTTCGGCGTCTCGTCTACGGTAGAGAGAGCTCGGACGCGACTCCGAGAGGAATGCTGAGTCTCTCCATCGCTCTCGAGAAGAGCGGACGGGACCTGGAGGCCGGGAAGGTCCTCGAAGAGCTCATCGAGCGGTATCCCGACTCTCCAGTCGCCGCCCTGGCTCTACTCGGCCTCGCCGAGAAGGCGGTCGGGAGAAACGATCCCGATGCGGCGATTGAGTACCTGGGCTCTATCGAGAAGGGTTTTGAGGAGGAGGCGCTCAGGGAGAGAGCCTCCTTGCTGATAATACGGATTCATACAGACTGCGGTGACGACCGTTCCCTGTTCGACGAGACGAACAGGTTTATCGAGAAATATGTTGGATCCGAACACCGAGGTGATGTGTACAAGACCGCGATCGAGACCGCGTGGCGCCTGGGTGAGAGCGAGCGGCTTCTCGAACTCGCCGGATCATACATCAATGAAGAGATATTCGACGACCCGGAGGGAGAGATCGCTCTCTACAGGGCCAGAGCGCTTGCTGGCAGAGGCCTCGGGAACGAGGCTCTCGAAGAGCTCGAGCGGTTCAGATACGAACACGCCCGATCGGATCTGCTCCCCGAGGCATACTTGCTTGAAGCGGATCTTCGCCGAAAGAGCGGTGATTTCAAGACAGCTTTAAAACTCTACAATCTGGTGCTCCTCGAGCCGGTCGAGAGGCCGGTCAGAATCGATGCACTCGAGGATCTTGCGGAGCTCTCCGCCGTCGTTTTCGCCGATACGTCCGCTGCCACCCGTTACCTCGAGATGCTTGTTGAGGAGGATCCCTTAGGGGAAAGTGGCGAGGCGGCACTGTTCCGGCTCGGGAGCCTGCTCGAGGAAAGCGGGGATAACGCAGGCGCCGATCGGGCTTACAGCCTGTTCATCGAACGTTTTCCCGAGAGTCCAGAGGCGGGGTTAGTGCGAAGGCGCCTCGAGGCCATCGAACTCAGCGTGCATTGGAGCGCGGCGGCAGCCGGTGAGCTTGCGCGGCTCGCGTCTTCCGGCGGCGACGCTGCGCACAGATCGCTGCGCGCCGGCGTTTTGTCGCTCGACCGGGCTGGGGATGCCGATATGGCGATCGATCTGATCGGCGGCGCTCTCGAGACCGGCCTGCCCGATCACGAGCAGGGGATGGCCAAGTACAAGCTCGGAGAAGCCTATATTCTAAAGACGCGCATGCTCGGGTCAGTGGGGAAAGAGGGCGAGAGGGAGAGGAAGAGGGCACTCGAGCTCTGGCTCGAGACTGCCCGCGAGTATGTGAGGACGGAATGGGGGGGGATGGCTCACCGCGCATACTTGGAGGAAAAACTCACCGAATGGAACACAGACGAACGTCTGGCCAGGATCGACGAGTTTCTATCCTTCTACAGCGAAGGTGAGAACAGATGGTGGGCGCTCGGCAAGAAGGTGGATCTGTTATACGGGCTGGCCCAGGGAGGCGATTCGACTTCACTCGATCTAGGACTCTCCCTTGCCGGTGAGATCATGCAGGGCGCCGCCGCGGACCCGATCAAGCGGGAGGTTGCTCTGAAACGCGGATATTTATACAGGCTACAGGGCGATCTCGATCGAACGGCGGCCGCTTTCGGCGATTTTCTCTCCGACTACGGTGATGACAGGAGGCGTGCACCCGTTCTCTTCGACCTCGGAGTGTCCTACCTCGGCGCGAAACGGTTCGACAAGGCGTGTGAAGTGTTCGATTCCTGTATGGAGAACGGGCCCTCGAAGTCGCTGGCAGAGAAGTGTTTCTTACGCAGAGGAGATTGCCGTTACTATATGCGCCGTTTCGATGAGGCGGCTCGTCTCTATCATGAGTTCACCGGCCGCTATCCGGATAGCGACCTTGCCGGCGAAGCCGGTTACCGCGAAGCTCTGGCGCGCGAGCTCCTGGGGGAGGAGGATGCTGCAGACGAGATCCTCACAGCACTCTCGACGACCGAAAAACTGCCCTTGAATCTCAGGATCAAGGTCATCCGCAAGCTCGGCCAGAGGCGTTTCGACCAGCAGCGGTTCAGCGAGGCGAAGCTGTATTTCGAAGAACTCCTTTCCTTCGACGGATCCTACGAGACACATCTGCTTCTCGCGCGGTCCCAGTTCGGCTCCGGCGATTACAAACGGTCCATAGAATCGTTCTCTCGGGCGCTTCGGTTCGGGGACGCGGACAGTTGTGCGGTCCTGGCCGGGCGCGCACGGGCCCACATACGGGCGAAGTCCTCGGGGCGCGCTCAGAACGACCTGGCCTCTCTTCTCAGCCGCTGCCCAGGCTCCGACCGAGTTGCAGCGGTATTCCTGGAGAAGGGTATCAACGAAGTCGACGAGAGTCGCTGCACCAAAGCGGACAGCACGTTCGCGCACCTGCGCGACATCTACAGGGATACGGATGAAGCGAAGGAGGCGCTCTACTATCTCGCTCTGTGCGATCTGAAACGGGGCGGGTATGAGAGCGGCGCCGACAAACTCGGATCCTTCCTTCGTTCAGCTCCTGCTTCGCCCCTGGTTCCCGAGGCTTACTTCAAACTGGCTGGGGCTCAATTTGCGGCGGGCAACCACAACCTCGCCGCCCGTAACTTCGCGCTCGCTGCGGAGGCCTTTGGCGATGATGACCGCGCCTACCTAGCATGGTGCAATCTCGGCAGGGTCTATCAGGAGCTCGAGGATTGGAAGAAGGCGGCCGATACTTGGAAGCGGGTCTCGGAGCTGTTCCCGGTCCGCGAGGAGACTGTCGAGGTCCTGTTCAACCTCGGATTCTGTTATAACCAGATGGGCAGGCACGAGCTTGCATACGAGGTCTACAGAAGGATCCCGAATGTCTCGACTTCGGATGAACAGCGCGGCCGGGCGCACTATTGGGCCGGTATCAGCCTGAAGAGCCTCGGCAGGTATGCCGCGGCGGTGCGTGAATTTCTCCGCGTCCCATACCTCAGAACCGGCGGTATGTGGGGTGTCACATCGAAACTGGAGGCGGCGGCCTGTTACGAGGCCGTGGGGGAGATCGAAGAGGCACAGAAGATCTACCAGGATGTAGTGAAGTCGCACGGTGCCGGGTCCGACTGGGGGCGTGTAGCGGCCGAGGCTATCGAACGCATCGCCGCCGTCCAAGGGCGTAGTTCGGAATAACCCGAAGGAGGTGAATGATCGGCGGAATGGATCGTGAGAGCCTGGTTGTAAAAGGAGCGCGGGAACACAACCTGAAGAACATCACCGTTTCAATTCCTAGAAACAAGCTCGTAGTGGTGACCGGGTTGAGCGGTTCCGGCAAATCGTCCCTCGCGTTCGATACGATCTACGCCGAGGGCCAGCGAAGGTACGTTGAGTCACTCTCCAGCTACGCGCGTCAATTTCTCGAGCAGATGGAGAAACCGGATGTGGACAGCATAGAGGGTCTCTCCCCGGCCATATCGATCGATCAGAAGACCACCTCCCGCAATCCCCGTTCGACAGTCGGTACAATAACCGAGATATATGATTATATGAGGGTTCTCTTCGCTCGAGTCGGCATTGCCCATTGCTCTGGATGCGGCCGTCAGATATCGAAACAGACCGTCGCGCAGGTAGTGGACAGGCTGAGCGAGGCGGAGGATGGGACGAGGCTTGTCATAATGGCTCCCGTCGTTCAGGGAAGAAAGGGCGAGCACCGCGCACTGCTCGAGAAGCTCGTTCGCGAGGGTTTCACTCGCGTCCGGATCGACGGAGAGCAGCACGAGCTGGCGGACCGGCCCGTTCTTGCCAGGAACAGGAGGCATACGATAGAGGTGGTCATCGATCGCATGCGCCTCAAGCAGGGGATCGAACGGCGGCTGGCCGATTCCACCGAGCTCGCGGCAAAGGTAGGAAGCGGTATCATCCAGGTCCTTCTCGGAAAGGAGGAGTACCTCTTCAGCCTTGAATACGCTTGTCCATTCTGCGGCATCAGCCTCGGGGAGATCTCGCCGCGTATGTTTTCCTTCAATTCCCCATATGGAGCGTGTGAGACATGCCACGGCCTCGGCACGAGCATAGATTTCTCCGAAGCGCTCGTTGTTCCCGATCAAGAGCTCAGCATCGAGAAGGGCGCTCTCGCGCCCGTGGGGCAGCTCAAACGGAACTGGATCCACTTCAGGCTCGAGGCTCTCTCGGAGAAGTTCCACTTCGCGCTCACGGCCCCATTCAAGAGCCTCTCGAAGAAGAATCGAGCGATTGTTCTGTACGGATCGGAGGAGGAGATCATTGTAAAGTATGATTTCGCCAAGGGCAGAGGTGAATTCCGCACGGCATGGGAAGGAGTCATTCCCAACCTGCGAAGAAGGTACCACCAGACGAAATCGGAAGCGGTGCGCAAATGGATCGAGATCTATATGACATCGAGTCCCTGTCCCGCATGCAAGGGCTCGCGCCTGAAGCCCGGGAGCGTCTCAGTGACGATCGAGAAGATGAGTATCGCCGAGGTCAGCGCCATGACGGTCGAACATTCTCTCGAATTCTTCGAGGAACTCAAGTTCAGCGGCAATGATAGTGCCATCGGAGAGCCGCTCGTAAAAGAGATTATAGCTCGTCTGCATTTTCTCGATAATGTGGGTGTTGGATACCTGACGCTCGACCGGTCCGCGGCCACTCTCGCCGGTGGAGAGGCGCAGCGGATCCGGCTCGCCACTCAGATAGGTTCGAAACTCGTCGGCGTCCTCTACATACTCGACGAGCCTTCGATCGGTCTGCACCAGAGGGACAATGACAGGCTCATAGATACACTGAGGGAACTGAGAGACACAGGAAACACGGTGATCGTCATCGAGCACGACCGCAAGACTATCCTATCGGCCGATTATGTGATCGATCTCGGGCCTGGAGCGGGAGAGGAAGGGGGATATGTCGTGGCGGTCGGCTCGCCCAAACGGATCATCGATTCGTCCGAGAGCCTTACTGGGAGATATCTCAAGGAGCAGGAGCGATTCAGCCTGAAGAACGGAGACGAGAGGGGCTCGGACAAGTCGCTCGTCGTCAAGGGAGCTCAGGCGAACAATCTAAAAGCCATCGATGTGGCCATACCGCTCGGCAAACTCGTTTGCGTGACCGGCGTATCGGGATCGGGCAAGAGCACCCTGGTCAACGATATACTCTTTCGCGCGCTGCACCGCCATTTCTACCGGAGCAACAAGCTTCCAGGAACGCATGAAGGAATCGACGGCGTGGAGAACATCGACAAGGTCATCAACATAGACCAGTCGCCGATCGGCAGGACACCGAGGTCGAATCCCGCCACCTACACGGGACTCTTCGGGCCGATCCGGGAGCTCTTCTCGAAACTGCCGGCCGCGAAGATGCGCGGATACAGGCCGGGACGGTTCAGCTTCAACGTCAAAGGCGGGAGGTGCGAAGTGTGCAGGGGGGATGGGATGATAAAGGTCGAGATGCACTTTCTTCCCGATGTGTACGTGCACTGTCATGAATGCAAGGGTAAGCGGTACAACAGGGAGACGCTCGAGGTCACCTACAAGAACAGGAATATCGCAGAGGTGCTGGATATGACGGTCGAAGAGGCTAGAGACTTTTTCGAGAACATACCGACCGCAAGGCGCAAACTGAAGACCCTGCACGATGTCGGGCTGGGTTATATCCGTCTCGGACAGGCGGCGACGACACTCTCAGGCGGCGAGGCGCAGCGGGTGAAGCTGGCGAGTGAACTGTCGAAGATCGGGACGGGCAATACGCTCTATATACTCGATGAACCGAGCACGGGGCTTCATTTCGAAGATGTGAAGCTCCTGATGGGAGTTCTGGACGAGCTCGTCAAGAGGGGAAACACTGTCCTGGTCATCGAGCACAACCCCGATATAATACGGTTCGCCGACCATATCATAGACCTCGGCCCCGAAGGGGGCGACCGCGGTGGAGAGGTGATCTTTGCCGGGAGTCCCAGGGAGGTCCTGAGGAGCGAGAGGTCTTACACGGGACGGATGCTCCAGGAATACATAAAGCCGTAAGGGTTATACATAAATTGATGTTGACCGGAGAGTGCAATTGAGTTTATCTAAGGGGTCACCATGGCTGCAAAGAAGACACCGATATACGATTCTCATATAGAGCAGGGGGGAAGGATCGTCGAGTTCGCCGGTTACCTTATGCCGGTCTCGTTCGAGGGTATCGTCGCCGAGCATCAGCGTGTGCGTACCAAGGTCGGTCTGTTCGATGTCAGCCACATGGGAGAGCTCGAAATCAAAGGCGATGGAGCCGCAGCCTTCACCGACTCATTCGTGACGAACAGGGTGCAGACGCTCGAAGAGGGGCAGATCTGTTACACCGTAGCATGCAACGAGCGGGGGGGGGTGCTCGACGACCTTCTCGTATACAAGTTCTCCGACAGCCGCATCCTGCTGGTCGTAAACGCGGTCAATGCGGACAAGATATTCGAGCATGTGACATCCCTGGCCCCCTCGTCGATAGGGGTCATCGACAGAACACAGAGGATCGGCCAGATCGCCGTGCAGGGACCGTCATCGAAAAAATTGCTGCTGGACAGCGGATTCTGTTCGACTGTTCACAAGCTCATAGATAAGATGGCATACTATCATTTTGTCTCCTTCGAGAAGAACGGAAGCGAGATCATCGTCTCCCGTACGGGGTACACCGGAGAGTTCGGATTCGAGATATACCTCCCGGACAGCATGACGCTGGAGCTCTGGAACGAGCTGCTCGAAGCTGGAAAGGAATACGGGGCTGCCCCGATCGGTCTCGGCGCGAGGGATACGCTCCGGTTCGAGCCGAGCTTCTGTCTCTACGGCAACGAGCTTGACGAGGAGACCTCTCCGCTCGAGGCGGGGCTTTCCTGGCTGGTGAAGTTGAAGAAGGATCGGTTCATCGGGCTCGATTCGCTTCTTATGGAGAAGGATCAGGGCCCGGAGCGCAAGCTTGTAGGATTGGAACTGGAGGGCCGCAATATCGCGCGGCACGGTTATAAGGTGATGCTGGACGGAGCGGAGATCGGAGCCGTTACGAGTGGCACGTTCGCTCCGACATTGAAAAAGAGTCTCGCAATGGCCCTCGTATCCCGTTCGGTATCCAAGGATGCGGAGGGTTTTTCGATAGATGTAAGAGGAAGATCGGCGTCGGCAAGCCTTACGGGTTTGCCCTTCTACAGGAGCCGCGCGGGCGACTGAGCCGAATAAGGGAAAGGCAGGTGCAGAATGAGTCCGGAAGAGTGCCTCTATACCAAGGAGCACGAGTGGATCTATGTGGAGAATAATGTGGCGACCATCGGTATTAGCGAGTACGCAGCCGGGGAGTTGGGCGATATAGTATATCTCGAGCTGCCCGAGGCTGATTCCTCCGTTTCTCAGATGGATCCCATCGGAACGATCGAAGCGGTAAAGACGGTAGCGGATCTCTACTCGCCGGTGAGCGGCCAGGTTATCGAAGTCAACGAGGATATCGTTTCGAATCCCGAAGCTGTGAGCAAGGATCCTTACGAAAACGGCTGGTTCATCAAGATCAAGTTGAGCGATCCCGGCGAACTGGATGTGCTCTTCAGCTACGAGGAGTATCGTGACTATCTCGGCGAGCAGGAAGCGGAAAAACACGAAGAGGACGACATGATGGAGGAAGAGGACGAATAGATGAGCTACGTTCAGAACACGGACGGTGACAGGGAAGCGATGCTGAAGGCCATTGGGGTTTCACGGATCGAGGATCTCCTCAAGCCGGTCGAGCGGTCGCTGAGGGTCGAGGGAGATCTCGATCTCGGCGAACCTATGAGCGAGCCCGAGACGGCTGCCGCCCTGGAGGCGATATCGAAAAAGAATTGTCCGGCTTCGAGCCTCGCGAGCTTCCTCGGCGGAGGCGTGTACGACAGATATATACCCTCGGTCGTTCGATACGTCCTCTCGAGGAGCGAATTTTACACGTCATACACTCCCTACCAGGCTGAGGTGAGTCAGGGGACTCTCCAGGCGATCTATGAATACCAGAGTCTCATCTGCAGGCTGACAGGCATGGAGGTGACGAACGCATCGATGTATGACGGGGCGACGGCCCTGGCCGAGGCGGTTCTAATGGCGCACGGGATCAAGCGCGGCGGTGCGGTGCTCATTCCGAGAGCGCTCTCGCCCCGCATAAAGGCGGTGCTTCGGAGCTATACGAAGGGAAGAGGCATCGAGATCACCGAAGTCCCGTTCGACGAGCGGGGAGAGATGAATCGGGCCGCCATCGACGATCTGCTGGCCGAAGGCACGGCGGCTGTGGTCGTGGCTCAGCCGAACTATCTCGGCGTTATCGAGAATGCCGCGGAGATCGCCGCCCTCGCCCATGATCGAAAGGCGCTTGTTATCGCCTATGTCGATCCTGTCTCACTCGCGCTCCTCTCGCCTCCCGGGGATTATGAAGCCGACATCGTTGTCGGGGAGGGACAGTCTCTCGGGAACCCCATGAACTTCGGCGGGCCGCTGCTCGGTTTCATGGCGACCAGGAAGGCCTTCATGCGCCAGATGCCGGGCAGACTCATCAGCGGATCGCTCGATCTGGACGGCAAGCGCGGTTATGTCATGACGCTACAGACGAGGGAACAGCATATAAGGCGCGAGAAGGCGACCTCGAACATCTGCACCAACGAAGGGCTCTGCGCTCTCTCGGCCGCTGCTTACCTCTCGGCTCTGGGTGAGGAAGGATTCAGGGATGTGGCTGTGCAGAGCTTGTCGAAGAGCCACGCCCTCTACAGGTTGCTCAAGGAGGTTTCCGGCTGCGAGCTGCCCTTCGGCGAGAACTTCTTCCAGGAGTTTGTCCTTAGGCTGGGTTCCCCCCTCGGCAATTTTCTGAAAAAGGCAAAAGCCGCCGGGATCCTCGCCGGGATCCAGCTCACGGACGATTTCCCCGAGCTCGGACCGGGCGCGATCCTCGTGGCGGTCACCGAGAAGCGCTCAAGGGCTGATCTCGAACGGTACCGGGATATCGTGAAGGGGGGTGCGTGATGGGAAAGACGGTTTTCGAGAAGAGCTCGAGCGGCAGGAGGGCTTTTACACTTCCGCCGAACGACTGCCCACTCGAGGGATTGAAGCAATTGATAACCAGGAAGGGTCCGGTCGGACTGCCGGAGATCGGCGAACAGGATCTGGTCCGTCACTACATCGAGCTGGCCGGAAAGAACTATCATATAGACAAGGGAATGTACCCGCTCGGCAGCTGCACGATGAAATACAATCCGCTCATAAACGAGGAGCTGGCGGGGCTTGGAGGATTCACCGGTCTTCACCCCGATCAGGATGTTGGGGATGTGCAGGGAGCGCTGGAATTGATGCACGGCCTCGAGCGTGCCCTCAGCGAGATTTGCGGTATGGGCGCTTTCACGCTGCAGCCGGCGGCGGGAGCGCACGGAGAGTTTACGGGCATGCTGATAGCGAGGGATTATTTCCTGGGAAGGGGAGAGAAGCGAAAGGTCATCGTCGTGCCCGATTCGGCGCACGGAACGAATCCGGCGAGCGTAGCCATCTGCGGCTTTACGCCCAAGACGATCCAGTCGAATGAGCTGGGCCTGATCGATCCCGCCATCCTGGAGAAGGAGGTCGACGGGGAGACCGCGGTTCTCATGCTGACACTTCCCAATACTCTCGGCCTGTTCGAGCGTGAGATAGCGGAGGTGGTCCGGATCGTCCACGACGCGGGGGCCCTCGTCTACATGGACGGGGCGAACATGAACGCTCTTCTCGGCATCGTGCGGCCGGGCGACATCGGGATCGATATCATGCATGTGAACCTTCACAAGACATTCTCGACCCCTCACGGCGGCGGCGGGCCCGGCTCCGGTCCCGTAGGCGTGAACGCGGAGCTCGCCGACTTTCTGCCCATCCCGCGCGTCATAAAAGAGGATACGGGATATATCCTCTCTTGCGACTCGGACAAGACGGTCGGCAGGATCCACAGTTATTTCGGCAATTTCAACGTTCTCGTGAAGGCATACGCCTACATACAGACTCTCGGCGCGCGGGGACTCAAGCAGGTCGCCATGGACTCGATACTCAACGCGAATTATCTGATGAATCGGCTCGAGGGGACCTACAGC
Source organism: Candidatus Krumholzibacteriota bacterium (assembly GCA_030667985.1). GTDB lineage: Bacteria > Krumholzibacteriota > Krumholzibacteriia > Krumholzibacteriales > Krumholzibacteriaceae > DAOUUU01. The sequence goes on along the minus strand of DAOUUU010000021.1, from coordinate 9,786 downwards.
CTCAAGTATCCGGGTCCATGTATGCATGAGTTTGTTCTCAGCGCCCGCAACCTGAAGAAGAACGGCGTGAGGACGAGTGACGTGGCGAAACGGCTGCTCGATTACGGGCTGCACGCGCCAACGGTCTACTTCCCGCTTATCGTCGAGGAGGCTCTGATGATCGAGCCGGTCGAGACGGAGAGCAGGGAGACGCTCGACGCCTTCGCCGAAGTGATGGAACGGATCGCCCAGGAGGCGAAGGAGAGTCCCGAGCTTCTCACCGAGGCGCCGCGGCACACGCCGGTGAGGCGTCTCGACGAGGCGGCGGCGTCGCGCAATCCTGATCTCCAGTGGCGGCCGGAAGAAAAGTAGAGGATCCAAAGAAGGGTTTTTAGCTCAATCAGAAACGTTGGAAATGATGGAACGCTGGTTCCTTCTCGATGACAGGCCCGCCGCCGGGGCCCTGAATATGGCGCTCGACGAGCTGCTTTTGGCCAGGGCGGAAGCGGCGCCTACCTCTCCTGTCCTGAGGCTCTACTCCTTTGACAATCCCACGCTCACTCTAGGATTTCATCAGAACCCGGAAAGGACGATAGACATCGAAACGGTCCGCCGGGGCTCGATCGATGTCGTCCGGCGTTTCACCGGCGGAAGGGCGTTGCTGCATGACGGCGAATTGACCTACTGCGTGGCGGCGCGGACCGATGGGGAGATGTTTGGCGAGCATCTGCAGAGCACCTTCTTGAGGCTCTCGGAGGCGCTTGCCGGCGCGCTGCGTATTCTCGGCGTGGAGGCGGCTGTATCGGCCGGGCGGAAGGGAGGGGGGGAGCGCGGACTGGCGCGACCCTGTCTCGATTCGGTCAGCCGTCATGAAGTAACGGTTCATGGCAGGAAGATCGTGGCCAGCGCCCAGCGCAGGACCAAGCATGCTCTTATGCAGCACGGTTCCATCCTGCTCGATCCATCCTCGGCGAGTATCACTGAGTATCTGAAGGGCGATTGGGGGCCTATCAGGAACAGGGTGACTTCGGTCATGGAGGAGACGGGGCTGCGCATACTGTCCGCAACCGTCAGGGAGGCGGTAGTCGAAGCGTTCGAGCGGAAGTTCAACGCATCCTTCGAGCCGCTGCAGCTTAAAGCCGCGGAAATCGAAGAGCTCGAATGGAGAAGAGCGTCCAAACTCAAAGAGTCCAGAATGCTCTGCGACCGGGAGGCCTGTGCCTGATGTTACGGTTCATCGCCATAAGGCTCGTCCAGTCGGCGGTGCTCGTACTGATCGTTCTCACGATAACCTTTTTTCTGCTTCATCTCGCGCCTGGAGATCCCATGGCGCGTTATTTTCATCCGGATATATCCCCCGAAACGGTGCAGATGATCAAGGAGAGACTCGGGCTCGACAAGCCGCTGATCGAACAGTACTTCAGATGGATCGGAAGTTTTATCAGGGGGGATTTCGGTGTCAGTCTCGCATACAACGTTCCGGTCCGCTCGCTTCTCGCCGATGCGATTCCAAACACGCTGCGGCTCACGATCGCAGCGCTTCTGCTTCATATCGTGATAGGCGTGGCTCTGGGCATAGTATCGGCCGCAAGGCGGTACTCCTTCTTCGACCGCTTCAGCACGGTTGCGGCTCTTTTTATCTATTCTATACCATCCTTCTGGCTCGGACTGATGCTGATACTCCTCTTTTCCCTGAAACTGGGTGTCTTGCCATCTTCGCACATGCAGTCGATCGGCGCCGAGCAGCTGAGCGGCATAGCGCTCTTTGCCGATAGGATCCGGCATCTCGTGCTTCCCGCCTTCGTGCTAGGCATAGCATCGGCGGCGAGCATAGCGAGGTATATGCGCGGAAGCATGCTTGATGTCCTCAGAGAGGATTATATCCGCACCGCGAGGGCGAAGGGTCTGCCCGAGGGGGCTGTATTCCTCAAGCATGCCCTGAAGAATGCAGCCATCCCCATTGTGACGATCATTGGCCTGAGTCTGCCTTTCCTCCTCGGAGGCGCGGTCGTAGTTGAGAAGATCTTCTCGTGGCCGGGAATGGGGCGCTTGACCGTGGATGCGATCTATGCGAGGGACTATCCAGTCGTCCTGGCCGTCAATTTCGTCGTGGCCTTCATGGTGATCTCAGGAAATCTGCTTGCCGATATCGGATATGCCCTCCTCGATCCGAGGATAACCCTTACAAGAAGGGGCGCCGGGCGATGAGAGGCATCGGGCAGAACGGAGAGAGCAAGGGCAGGGGGCTCTGGTCGGCCGGATGGGCCCGTTTCAGGGACAACCGTCTGGCGATGACAGGCGCCGTAATCGTGCTCCTACTCTACTTTGTTGCGATCCTGGCGCCTATCCTTACCCCGTACGACCCGATCGAACACGGGGACATTCCGCGTATGAGATACATGCAGCCCAATCCTCAACATCTCTTCGGCACCGATAAGTTCGGCAGGGACGTTTTTACACGCGTTCTCTACGGTTCGAGGATCTCGCTGACCATCAGTTTTCTCGCCGTTCTGATAAGTGTCGTATTCGGCTCGGTCGTGGGCGCAGTGGCGGGCTACTCGGGCGGTTTCATAGATGCGGTCATCATGAGGATCGTGGACGCGCTCATGGCTATTCCGAGGCTCTTTCTGCTTCTCACCTGTGTTGCTCTATTCTCAGGTTCGATCTGGCTCATAGTCGTCCTGCTCGGCGTGACCGGGTGGATGGCGACGGCCCGTCTGGTCAGGGGGCAGATACTTTCTCTGAGGGGACAGGATTTCGTGCGTGCGGCGGAAGCCCTGGGAGCCGGCAGAAAACGGATCGTACTCAAACATCTCATCCCGAACACCCTCACGGTGATCGTCGTAGCCGCCACTCTCCGGATAGGCGGGATCATCCTGGCCGAGGCGGCACTGAGCTTTCTGGGGCTGGGTGTGCCCCCGCCGACGCCGAGCTGGGGGCAGATGGTCTTCGAGGGAAGGGAAGCTTTGCTCGGTGCCTGGTGGGTTTCCACTTTTCCAGGCATCATAATAGCTGTTACAGTCATCGGATACAATCTGCTCGGCGACGGGTTGCGCGACGCGTTCGATCCGAGACAGTACGTATGAAGGGAATAAATATGGAGACCCTGCTCAGAATCGAAGATCTTGAGACCGTCTTCCGCTCCGACGATGGGGAGGTCAAGGCGGTCGATGGGGTGAGCTTCGAAGTGGGTGAGGGCGAGATGGTCGGCCTGGTGGGGGAATCGGGATGCGGAAAGAGCGTCACGGCGCTTTCTATCATGCGTCTCATCCCGGATCCGCCCGGCAGGATAACCGGCGGGGTGGTCCGCTTTGGCGGCCGTGATCTCCTGAGCCTTTCCGAGAAGGAGATGAGAAAGGTCCGGGGGAACGAGATCTCGATTGTATTCCAGGAGCCGCTGAGCAGCCTCAATCCGGTATTCACCTGCGGCGAACAGGTGCGCGAAGCGATAGCGCTTCACCAGAAACTGGGGCGCAGAGCCTCGAAGGAGAAGGCGATCGAGATGCTCAGGCTCGTCCGGATGCCCGATCCCGAGAAACGGTACAAAAGCTATCCTCATCAGATGAGCGGCGGAATGAGGCAGAGGGTCATGATAGCCATGGCGCTAAGCTGCGAACCGAAGCTCCTGATCGCCGACGAGCCGAGCACGGCTCTCGATGTCTCGGTGCAGGCCCAGATAATGGAGCTGATGCTCAGTCTTCGCGAGAGCATGGAGATGGCGGTTCTGTTGATCACGCACGATCTCGCGGTCGTCGCGCAGATGGTCGATCGTGTTATCGTCATGTACGCCGGCGTGGTGGTGGAGGAGGCGCCGCTCGGAAGCCTCTTCGAACGTCCCGCTCACCCCTATACGGAAGGGTTGCTCGGTTCGATCCCGAAACTCGGCTCAAGGGTCGACCGCCTGCCCTCTATCGAAGGGAGTGTGCCCGATCCGCTTCGTCTCCCTCCGGGATGCAGATTCAGCGACCGGTGTCCTAAGCGGTTCGACAGATGCACTGAGGCGGAACCGGAAATGTTCACAGTATCCAGCGGGCATCGCTCGCGGTGCTGGCTCCTGGCAGAAAGCGAGGGGTCATGATCCTGCGGGCTGAGAACATAACCAAATACTATTCCTCGTCGAGCGGCTTCCTGTCCGGTGGTGGCAGGCCGGTGCGGGCGGTCGATGGTGTGGATATCGGTCTCGAGCGGGGAAGGACGCTTGGACTTGTCGGGGAATCCGGCTGCGGGAAAACGACTCTGGCCCGGATTCTGATCAGACTCGAAGAGCCGACAGCTGGAACGATCGACTTCGACGGTATCGATTTTCTGTCCCTGGGGGGCAAGCAGCTTCGAAGAGCGCGGAGGAGGATCCAGATGATATTCCAGGATCCCTACTCATCTCTCAATCCACGGCTGACAGTCGGCAGCACGATAGCGGAAGGGATTCGTATACACAGGCTGGCACACGGGCCGGAGATCGAGAGGCGTGTTAAGCAACTTCTCGATAGAGTGGGGCTCAGCGCTTCGGCGGCGAACCGATACCCTCACGAGTTTTCCGGAGGACAGCGCCAGCGGATCGGTATCGCGAGAGCGCTTGCTGTGGAGCCCGATATCGTCATCGCCGACGAACCGGTTTCGGCTCTCGACGTCTCCGTCCGGGCTCAGATCATCAATCTCCTCGGGGACCTTCAGCGCGATATGGACCTGACCTACCTGTTTATCGCCCATGACCTCGGAGTCGTCGAGCATGTCAGCGAAACGGTAGCTGTGATGTATCTCGGCAGGATAGTCGAAGAGGCTCCTTCCCGCGAACTATTCGCCCGCCCGCTCCACCCCTATACGCAGGGGCTGCTCGAATCCATTCCGCTCCCCGAGCCGGGCGGCAAGGGGGTAACGGCAGCTATCGACGGGGACGTGCCTAGCCCGATGGATATACCTCCGGGCTGCTCTTTCCATACGAGGTGTCCCCATGTCATGCCACGCTGCCGGTCTGAAATGCCCTCGCTCGATTCTATAGGGGAGGATCGTCTGGTCCGCTGCTGGCTTCCCTTTTCCTCTTGACATGCAGGGCCATGATTTGTTCAAATACCATCAACATTTCGCATATAGTGCTTGTAGTATATCCTGTGAGCAGAAACCTACAATATCTCAAAGCATCCATACGATTCACCGATAGCTGGATCGCGGATCCTATGAATTGATATCCAATCCGATCCGAATAGCCGGAACATGATCCTTGGGCTATGTGACTGTCAGGAACGGAGTTCTTGACTGCGAGGAAAGACTCACCCCATCAGACAGGGAAAGAGATGCTCGGTAAACATCTAGAAACCATCAGAGAAAAGGAAAAAGCGGCGAAGGGCGCGGCGAGAGAAGCGCTTGCCCGAGCCGATTCGATCAAGGAAAGGTCCCGGGAGCAGGGACGCACGCATCTGGACGAAATCCGGGCCGACACCCTGGAGCTCCAGAAATCGCTCGTCGCCAAAGCGAGGGTGGATGCGGAGGATAAGATCACCGCCCTGCGGGCCGAGAATGCCAAGCGGGCCGCCGCGCTGAATGTAAGCTCCAAGAAGAATCTCGGCAAGGCGATCGAGATCGTCATAAAGGCGTTCAAGGAAGGCGTATGATCGGTCCATCAAAAGTCTTGGGGAGTGATAGGAGAAGGATTTGGCGGTAGGCAGGATGCTCAAGATACAGCTCCTGGGCCACTCCTCGGTGGGGGAGGAGGTCAAGCGCTATCTCCGTGAGCTCGGCGCCGTCGAGGTGACAGATGTCTCTATAGAAGAGACCGATTCCCTCTTCGACGGAGAGCGGGTCAGGGAGGCCGAAAGACTCCGCGAGATGGCCGAGTCGGCCGTCGAGTTTCTAGGCGCGTACGCGCCGGAACTCTCCTTCTTCGAGCGAGCGGCAAGGGGGCCGCTCATCTCCTCCCGGGAAGGGATCGAGGAGTTGAGCCGCGATTTTGGTATTGAGGAGGTGTCTGGCCGCTGCAACGAGTTGGAGAGGGAGATCAAGGGAGCGCAGGACGAGCTCTTCAGGAGTTTCGAGCTTGTGCGTGTACTCGAGCCCTGGTCGAATATCGATATACCTACCGAAGCTTTCGAGACCGAAGACTACATAGTTCAGTTGTGGACCTTTTCGGAGAAGACGGTTGAAGATGCTCTGGGGCCTCTTCTAGAGAAATACCGCTTCACAGAGGTAGTCACGAGTTCCCGTAGCCATGGGCTGCTGCATCTCGTTTTCATCGTGCGCAAAGACGAGGCGCCGGAGATAGACGAAGCATTGAAGAGACTCAACGGATTCACACATACGACCCCGGATATCAAAGGTTCTCCGGCCGAGATCATCGGTCGTGAGCGCGAACGATGGGCTGAACTCGAATCCAGTGTGACAAGGGCCGAAGAAGAAGCGAGGGTTCTCGGCGGGCAGAGGGATTCACTACTCCTGCTGCTCGATCATTACAACGAGCAGGTCGGATTGGGGGATGTCGAGAGGCATTTCCACCGGACCGAAAGTACCTTTCTTCTCGAGGGGTGGATTCGGGCCGTCGACCGGCGCGGTCTCGAACGGGGCCTCGAGCGGCGGTTCGACCACATAGAGCTGTACGTGCGGCCTCCGGAAGAGGGAGAGGAGCCGCCGATCCGCCTGGAGAACAGGTCCCTGTCCGGTCCATTCGAGTTCGTCACGACGCTCTACGGTCGTCCTGTCTATCGGGAGATCGATCCGACGCCCCTTCTGGCGCCTTTCTTTATTCTCTTTTTCGCGCTTTGCTTGACCGATGCGGGATACGGACTCGCCCTGGCAGCTATCAGCGCCATAATAATGATAAAGTTCAAACCCTCTGGAGGAGCAGGAAAACTGATGAAGCTGCTCTTCATGGGAGGAGTCGTGACGGCGGTCGTCGGTGTCGTGACAGGGGGCATCTTCGGCATAGATTCAACGAGTTTTCCCCCGTTCATGAGACAGTTCATCGTGATCGATCCTCTTACTGAACCGATGAAGATGTTGAATATTTCCTTTCTTCTGGGGCTTCTCCATATGCTTTTCGGCATGGGGATCCGTATGGCGGCGCATTTCAGGGCGAGGCTCGTAGCAGATGCCCTGTTCGATGATCTTCTATGGATACTCTTCATCATCTCGCTAGCCCCCTTAGGATTCAGCGCGATCCTGGGCGGAGAGGTGCCGGCAGGTGTCATCTTCTGGGGCGCGAGGGTATCTCTTGTCATAGCGGCAGGAATATTCCTTTCGGCCGGAAGGAGAAAGAGGGGGATCGTCGGAAAGTTCTTCAAGGGACTAATCGGATTCTACGATGTCGTCGGATATTTCGGGGATGTCCTTTCATATGCGCGGCTGCTCGCGCTGGGGCTCGCCACAAGCGCGATCGCTCTGGCGGTTAACGGCATCGCCGGGATGGTCAAGGGATTGCCGTTCTATACCGGATATATCGCCGCCGCTCTCGTGCTCGTTCTGGGGCACGGTTTCAATCTCGCGGTCAATACGCTGGGTGCCTTTGTGCATTCGGGGCGGCTACAGTATCTCGAGTTTTTCGGCAAGTTCTTCACGGGAGGCGGCCGGGAATTCAAGCCTTTCAGGAGCGAAAGAAGGCATTCGGTTATCAAGGAGACAGAGAAATAGAATCAATGATCCAAGGAAGGAGACAGTTATGCTCGGTTTCATGTTCATAGTCCTGGGTGCGGCGCTGGCTGCAGGCCTTGCCGGCGCCGGATCGGCGCTCGGCACAGGCGTAGTGGGCCAGGCGGCCAACGGGGTAGTCAGCGAGGATCCCGACAAGTTCGGAAGCCTGCTCGTGCTCCAGGCCCTGCCGGGCACGCAGGGAATCTACGGCCTCGTGGCCCTATTCATGATCATCAACAAGGTCGCGGGATGGGGCGTCTCATTGAACGAGATCCCGGTCAGCACCGGGCTAGAAGTACTCGGAGCGGCCCTGCCCATCGCGATTACCGGTCTCGTATCCGGGCTCTATCAGGGGAAAGTCTGCGCGGCTGCCTGCAGTCTCGTCGCAAAGAGACCGGAAGAAGTCGGAAAGGGAATGGTCTTCGGCGTTGTAGTCGAGACCTATGCGGTTCTTGGACTTCTCGGTACGATCCTTCTGCTTCAGAGGATCTCGATCGGTGGATGAGCTTGTAACGGGATACTTCGACCCGGGACTGGATGAATAGCCATGGCGATAGAAAATATATTGAAACGCATCGAAGAGGAGACTGCGGCAGCTGTCGGCGAGATTATCAGTGAGGCCGAATCGGAAGCGGAGAAGATCAGGAAAGATCTTACCGACGAGGCGGGTGAGCTGAAGGTGAGACTCGAACAGCGGGCGCGAACCAAGGCGGAAGAGGAACAGCGGCGGTTGCTCGTAAACGAGAAGCTCCAGCTTCGCAAGGAATTTCTCGAGAGGAAAAGGGAGATCCTCGATCTTCTTTACGCCGAAGCGCAGAAGAGGATCGAATCTCTCGAGAGGGACGAATACCTCGAATTGATGAAGATGATGATATTGAAGAGAGCGATATCGTTCGAGGAGGAGATCGTCGTACCGGAGGATCAGAGGGAGATCTTCAGCAAGGCGTTTCTTGATTCTCTCAATAAAGCCGCCGGTGGAAAGAAGGGGACGTTCAGTATCAGCGATGATACGGGGGATTTCTCCTGGGGCGTGATTCTCAGGGAGGGAAGGCGGAGAGTCGATCTGACGCTCGATGTACTCATCGCTCAGCTAAGGGACAGGATAGAGCCAGATATCGCAGCTGTGTTGTTTGCCGATGAATGACGGAGGATGATTTGCCGGTCGATTATACATATGCTGTAGCCCGTCTACGTGCTATAGAGGCGGAGTTGCCGGACAAGGCATGGTTTCAGCGTCTTGCCGGATCGGCCTACGGCCAGTTGATCGGGTCTTTGCGGGAGAATTACCGCGGGTTCGAACGAGTGGATGCGGTCGATGAATTCGAGCGGGGACTCGAGGCCGAGCGGGCCTCTTGCCTCGGCCTTGTCTCCTCTCTCGTGGGCGACGATGCCGTGATCTCTTTCTTGAGATGGGGTTACGACTTCGACAATGCGCTCCATCTCGTCAAGGCGAGAAGGATGGGCGGGAAGGCCTATTTCACCGACTTTGGCCTAGTGGAGAGGACTCTGTTCGAAAAAGCGCTCGAGGACGGAGATTTCGATCGGTTCTCCGGAACGGTCCGGGAGTATCTTATGAAGGTGGACGGAAGGGCCGAGAAGGACGAGCCGGCCGCCCTCCAATATTTCGGCGAGAATCTGAAATACAGGTATCTTCTCGATGCCGCTCCGGACCGTGAAGCAGCCCGGTACATCCGGACCAGGATCGATCTCGCCAATGTCGTAACCCTGATCCGGATCGAGCGTACAAATCTGCGAAGCGTGATGTTGGAGGAAGCGTTTCTCGAAGGGGGCAGGATCGGCAGGGATCATTTCATCTCCCTCATGAGAGAGCCGGAGGACGAGTTTTACTCATTTCTGCAGTTCTCCGATTACAGGCGACTGCTCACATCGGGCCTGGCGAAGGAGACGCCCCTCTGGAAGGTGGAGGCTTTGGCTCGTGCATTTTTGCTCGAGTCCCTGGGCGAGAGTCGCATGCGTTTCTTCGATATCTCTCCCGTGCTTTTTCACCTGGAGCTGCGCGGCAGGGATGAGCATGTTATAAGAACCATTCTAACCGGCAAGTCGAACGGAATGCCGGAGGAGTTCATCATGGAGAGGGTGGATCAAATCCTGCCCTCGTAGCCTGGAAAGTTAAAGATCGAGATGAAGCATATCGCGGTTATAGGAAGAACGGATTCGATAGATTATTTCAGG